>NZ_JAQMSD010000295.1 GCF_028330525.1 Spirulina sp. CS-785/01 | reverse complement strand
GTTTGGAGTCGCCCTCACCCCCCAACCCCCTCTCCCAACCTTGGGAGAGGGGGAGAAAATGTCTCTCACAAGTGTCTGAAACAACGGTGTCTCGTTCTACAATTTCTCACCTTGACAGGGCTGGGTGGGCAATGCCCACCCTTTCAAGGTGGGTAATGAGATATAGCGGTTTGGAGTCGCCCTCACCCCCCAACCCCCTCTCCCAAGGGTGAGAGAGGGGGAGGAAGTATCTCTCATGACTGTCTGAGATTGCGGTTTATAAACCAAATCGGCTACTTTGTCCCGGAAATGGGCTAATCTAACCTAAAGATGATTTGTCGAACTGCATCGATCCATGACTTACAGTTTGAGAATAGCCGATCTTCCCGAAAGTGAACGACCCCGTGAACGCTTAGTCTCCGTTGGGGCGAAAAATCTCTCAACTGCCGAACTTTTGGCCATTTTACTCGCTACAGGCCAGGGGCCAGGGAAATTATCGGCGGTGGGGTTGGGTCATCATATTTTACAGACATTGGGGCAATATCAGCGTGATCCCCTTGATGTGTTGCGGGATACGTCTCCCCAAGAGTTAATGAAAATTGATGGAGTAGGGCCCGCCAAGGCTAGTTCTATTTTAGCGGCCATTGAACTGGGAAAACGGGCGTTTCAGCTACGGCCTGCCCCCAAAGCGATGATCGATAGTCCCCAAGTGGCCGCCGATGCGCTCAGTCATGATTTAATGTGGCAAAATCAGGAACGGTTTGCGGTGTTGTTGTTGGACACCAAAAACTGTCTTTTGGGGACTCAGGTGATTACCATTGGGACTGCAACGGAGACGTTGGCCAACCCTCCCGATATTTTCCGGGAAGTGATTCGTCACGGGGCAACCCGTTTTATTGTGGCTCACAATCACCCCTCTGGCAATGTTGAACCGTCGGGGGAGGATATTCATTTAACGGAACGTTTGTTACAGTCGGCTCAATTGTTAGGTCTTCCTCTGTTGGATCATTTAATTTTGGGCAATGGGGAGTTTGGCAGTTTACGACAAACGACTGATTTATGGACTCGTTTCCCTCAAGAGGAGTGACTTTGGCGTTAATGAAAGCCGATATCTGTCCCTTTTCCAGCATGGACTAGGGCTAATTTTTCGTATTTTTGGGCGTGTTCGATGAGTTCGGCGGCTTCTTCGTCGGAGACTTCTCGAATGGGTTTGGCGGGGACTCCAACCATGAGCGATCGCGCAGGAACATCTTTTGTCACCACACACCCTGCCCCAATAATACTCCCTTCTCCCACTCGCACCCCATCTAAAATTGTTGCCCCAATCCCAATTAAACACCCCCGTTCAATATGGGCCGAATGAACAACCGCCCGATGTCCCACCGTGACATATTCCTCTAAAATCGTCGGCTTACCAGGATCACCGTGTAAAATGGCCCCATCTTGAATATTACTGTGTGCGCCAATTTCAATCCGTTCCACATCCCCCCGAACCACGGCACTATACCAAATATTAGCCCCTGGGGCTAAGGTGACATGACCCATCACCGTGGCATTTTCCGCAATGAAGGCCGCAGCCGCCAAATCGGGGGTTGGCCAAGGAGAGGAAGGGGACGAGGCTGAGGAATAATTCACCATTTTCACCTTAAATTCGTTCTAGATGTTGGAATTGACCAATGTTCCTTGAGTGTTAAGGATATAATGAAGCCAAACCAATTCTCAGTCAGGGGGCTTTTTTCTAGGCTTCTTTCCATTGGCTGTGTAGATTCGGACGATGAATAAATGTCTTCCATGATCAATCCTGCGTTACAATACCCCATTTTCGGTGCAGAGATCAAATGTCCTCACTGCCGTCAAACGATTCCTGCTCTTACGTTGACAGACACCTATTTGTGTCCCCGTCATGGTGCATTTGAGGCAGAACCGAAAACGGGAGAACTGGTTCATTTACAATCCGGTCGTCATTGGCGGATGTGGCATGGGGAATGGTATCGTCAGCACACCCATCCCGATGGCATTCGTTTTGAAATTCATGAAGCGTTAGACCGCCTTTATACTCAAGGCTACCGGGCCACAAAGGTCATTATTGCCAGTCGCTATCGAGAGTTAGTCAGTGCTTATTTAGAACGCAGTAGTCCTTGGCAAGGGAATAAGGGAGACGCAAAACCTCCCCGTCTTTACGGTTTACCCGTTACCTTTAGTCCAGAAGCGACGGATGATCCCCAATGGGATGTTATTAATTTTACACTGGAAAAAGAGCCAGGTGTTCCGGTGCGCTATCCGTATTTTCGCTTATTTGAATAGGGGTAATCAGTCATCAGTCATCAGTCATCAGTCATCAGTCATCGTCAGCATTCAGCTATCAGTTGTCAGCCACGACGCTTAAAACGCTCACCTCGCTCGTTGGTCGATGAGAGGTGAGCTAGGTTTCCTCGCCATCCCTAGGGCTGTTTTCATTGAAATGCTGTTCCAGGAGCGTCCCCGTAGGGGAAATGCTGAATGCTGAATGCTTGCACCTTGGGCTTTAACCCAAGGTATATTTCAGTGAAATCATGGAGAGTTAAGATCAGTAGAAATACAGAAATTAAAAACTGTCAAAACAAATAATTTATCCCCCTCAGAAAAAACTCTTAAACTCCCTCAACTCCTCATACAACTAGGTGAGACAGCTTTACACAATCTTTAAAAAGTGGTCTATTTTTACAATAGTTCAATAAAATTTCACAACGGTATCTGGTCAAATAGAATGGGGTTTTCTAGGCTAGAGATAAGCAGCCCCCAGCAGGAGCAAAAAAAGATGAAAAACCTATTAGTAACCGGAATAACTGCAAGTGCAGCCCTGAGTTTATTGGCAGTCCCCGCAGATGCCTTTAGTTTCCAAACCAATGCCACAGGGGATGGTTGGACCGATACCACCAGTGACATTTGGTTGGAGTCCATTGAATTAGAAGATGGCACGATGGTAGATGAATTCTCCCTGATCAACAGTGCCACTATTGTCGAAAATGATGAATATACAGGAGGCAACTCTGGGGCGGCAAGTACCGATATTGGCGACACTTCCACCACAGGAACAAGTGTTGAAGCCCCTACTGAAAATGAATTAGTGGGCAACCTGAATAATCTCAACCTGAATAATATTATTGATACGGAAGATAGCGGTAGCTTTGCTATTGACCTGTTTTTCAATGATCCCGTTGATAATCTCTTACTCTGGGAACGGGGTATGAATAGTGCTTTAGCGGTTCAAGCGGTAGATGGTGCGGGGAATCTAGCGGGGAACAAAGTCACCGTTGATTTCCGAGAATTAAGCAACGACTACTATGCGGGCTACAAAATCAATACTCAAGAAATTGGTGGCTCTCAAAAAGTTGGCTCTTATGGATTAACTATGGCGGATTTAGGGGTAGAAGACCTCTCCATTAATGGCTTCCGCTTCTTCAGTGACTCCAGTTTCAACGGGCCGGACTGGAAAATTATGGGGACAAATGCCACGCGACCAGGCGGCCCGGTAGATGTACCTGAACCCGGTACAATTTTAGGGTTAGCTGCGTTTAGTGGCTTACTTGCTGCCGCTCGTCGTCGCTAGAGTTGGTTATGCAGGTTAACGATATAGATAGAGATTTTTGGGTTCTCCACCCTATCCCCTTTCCGAAGATCAGGAAGGGGGAGTTTTATTCTTTTGGGAAATTAATACGAGGGATTGATACGGCTAAGAGGACTTAGAAGGAGCTAAAATGGCTTTAGATACGGTTGTGTCTTTGTGGTTCATTTAGTCCTTTCCGCAATCCCCCATTATTCATGACTCATTATTCTTTCTTTTCCCTCTTAGGAAGCATCGGACTCTTACTTTGTTTTAACATCCCGGTTCAGAGTCAAACAACCGAATCCCTCGACTTAGACCTAGACCCTGATATGGTAGAGGATAGCCCAGTTTTGCAACGATGGCAGGAAGACATCCCCAATGTCTTAGACGATATCAAACAAGACCCCAGTTTTCGTTCCCGTGTCCGGGTGGGATACGCACATTTTCCCTCAACTCAGCATCAGGGAGGATGGAGTATTGGAGTAGAGGACATTTTCTTAGGAGAAACCGGGTTGACAGTGAGTGGGGAATATCAGGGGACATTTACGGGCGAACGTAGCACTTGGGGCGGTGACTTACGTTATTATGTTTTACCATTGGGCAACTATGCCAACATTGCCCCCGTCTTAGGCTATCGCAACATCTCCACCGAAGGCTACGACACCGAGGGAGTCAATGTCGGGGTTAAAGTCATTTTAGCCCTTTCCCGCACTGGTGCAGCCGATTTATCCCTCTCCCAAACCTTCGTCTCCCCCGGAAGTGAAGATGAAGTAGGAATAACAACCCTTTCTGTCGGTTATGCAGTCACTCCCCAACTCCGTCTCTCCACCGATATCCAGAAACAAAACTCTAGGGTAGAAAAAGATAGTCGAGTGGGACTGGTTCTAGAATGGTTATTATAAATTCCCCTCGCTACAGTCCCCTAGGCAAAAAGTGGATTTTGCAGGGTTCATCCTTGGTCATAGAACTCAAAACAATTCCCCCTCCCCCTCACTCCCGCAAACAGTCCTGTTCTGGGAATTCTTGCGGGTTTTCTAAAAACTCATTCACCAACCGAACCGGACAGTCGTGTTGGGCCACCACCCCATGGCCTAACCCCGCAAACTCATACACCTGCGACTGGGGGAGGAATTGAGCAACATATTCCCCAAACTGTACCGGGGTGATGGGGTTATAGGATTCTATCTCAGTACAGTATAAACAAGGCCAGGAATAATAAGCCCCTCGTTGTTCGATGAGAATAATATCCCGTCGCGCTTGCAGGGGGCGGTGTATCCCATCTGAGGTAAAATAACGGATACGCTTCAGGGTAGAAGCCCCCGGTCCGCCTTGTTCCATCACTAAGGGGGTTTGATCTTCGTGAGCGAGACTCTCAAGGAGAATAACGCCTAATTGTAGCGTATTGCCTTGGGGAGAGGAATGGAATTCTGGGACGGTGATATACGCACAGGTGGCCTTTTCTACATCTGGGGGGACATCAAAGGAGGTACAAGGGATAGTCTCTAGTGAGGATGCTAATTCAGGAGAAGCAACCCCAACAAATGATAAAAGACATAACCCCAAAATAGGCTTTTTGATGGCGATAAGACTCAACCCTGTTATCACTTCCCCTCAGCCTCCAAATGTTTGAAAATCTCTTGTAATTGTAGAACTTTGGCTCGATCTATTGTTTTTTCTGTCCGGTGTCTCTGGGTTGCTGCTGTGGCACAATTGCTCATTGCCGGACTGGCCTTGTACACTTTAATTTTATGAAGTCATTGATGACAGTATGGGATTAATTATTGCAGGGGAACGGAGTGGGGTGGGGAAAACGACGATTACGTTGGCCCTGCTCTCTTTTTTAGCGCGTCAGCGAGAACGGGTACAATCATTTAAGGTGGGGCCGGATTATATCGACCCGATGTTTCATCGAGAGATTACGAGACGGCCTTGTCGGAATCTTGACCCGGTTTTAACGTCTCCGGAGTATGTCCAAACCTGCTATTCTCGTCACAGTCGGGGGATGGATGCGGTGGTAGTAGAAGGGGTGATGGGACTGTTTGATGGTGTTCCGTTGCAGGAGAATACCGCTTATGCTTCTACGGCCCATATTGCGAAATTGCTCCATTTGCCTGTAGTTCTGGTGATTGATTGTAGTCGCTTGTCGGGGTCGGTAGCGGCCATTGTTCAAGGATATGCTACTCTCGATCCGGCGGTGACGTTGGCCGGGGTGGTGTTGAATCGGGTGGGCAGCGATCGCCATTTAACGTTACTACAAAATGCCCTAGAATCCCGTTCTATTCCCATTTTAGGTGTTTTTTATCGAAATCCTGCCATTTCCCTCCCAGATCGCCATCTAGGGCTAATTCCCACCGATGAATTATCCCCCCTGCACCCCTTTTTTGACCAATTGGCTGATCTAGCCCAAACTAGCTTTAATTGGGAGAAATTAACCCCTTTGCTGAGTCCGTCATCTGTTGAACAAGGGACAAAGAACCCACCACCAATAACAAAGAACCAGAAACCAACAACTAACCCCAGAATTGCTGTAGCTAAAGATCAGGCGTTTAATTTCTACTATCAAGATAACCTGGATTTATTACAAGATTATGGGGCAGAGTTGGTGTTTTGGAGTCCTCTCACAGACACCACTCTCCCCCCCAACACCCACGGCCTCTACTTAGGGGGAGGTTTCCCAGAAATTTTTGCGGAAGCCCTAGAAGCCAATGAAACCGCCCGTTCTAGCCTCTATCATGCCATCCAAGACGGACTGCCGACGTATGGGGAATGTGGGGGGTTAATGTATCTTTGCAATGCTTTGGTGGACTTAAATGGCGATAGTTGGAATATGGTGGGCAGTCTTCCCACAACGACGCAAATGCAGAAACGGCTAACGCTAGGCTATCGTCATGCTACGGTGAAAGAACCGTCTCCGGTGGTGCAAGTGGGCCAAAGGTTTTGGGGCCACGAGTTTCACCATTCTACTCTCACTCAACCCCCTCAAATACCTCTCTATTCTCTAACAAGTTATCGGCCTGACTCTCCCCAATACGCGGAAGGATGGACTCTCAACAATGTTCATGCGTCTTACTTACACCTCCACTGGGGAGGTATTCCTACTCTCCCCCAACAGTTTGTGGCTACTTGTGGTCAATTTGCAAGTAGCAATTAGCAATTAGCCATTAACAATGTTGTTTGGTTGTTTGTGCTTTGTTTAAATGAATATAGGTAGCCGAGAAACCGGCTTTCTGTGCAGAATTGTGGCAAAACATGATCAATTTAGAGAGAAACCCGGTTTCTTAACTTTAATTACCAATTACCAATTACCCCATTCCTACAGAATTTAATGCCATTTCCATTAACATTTTATGTGTTCCGTGGGCGTGTTCTTGGGAGTCGGGTTGCCGTTGGATGTATGTACCATCGGGTTGTAATTCCCAGGCTTGGCGGTTGTCGGCCAACATAACTCCCATAATTTCTTGTAAATCTTTGCGAAGATTTGGGTCTTCAATGGGGGTAACGGCTTCCACTCGTCGGTCTAAGTTGCGGGGCATCCAATCGGCACTGCCAATAAAAACATCTTCGTCGCCCATATTGTAGAAATAGAAGATGCGGGAATGTTCTAAAAAGCGTCCTACAATACTAATGACATTGATATTTTCACTAACTCCTTCGACTCCGGGCCGTAAGCAACAGATGCCCCGAATAATTAAGTCAATTTTTACACCTGCTTGGGAGGCTTCGTAGAGTTTGGCAATAATTTTTCTATCGACTAGGGAGTTCATTTTGGCGACGATGCGGCCTGTCTTCCCATTGCGACAATGTTCGATTTCTCGTTCAATGAGTTGGGTCATGCGATCGCGCAAATTAACAGGCGAGACCAACAGCTTACGATAAGATCGTTGGCGGGAATACCCGGTCAGAAAATTAAACAAGTCCGTTAAATCGGCCCCCAAGTCTTGGCGACAACTCAACACCCCTAAATCCGTATAGAGTCGCGCTGTTTTAGGATTATAATTCCCCGTGCCAATATGCACATAACGGCGAATCTGCTCATCTTCCTGGCGAACCACTAAAGTAATTTTCGTATGGGTTTTGAGTCCCACTAACCCATAAACCACATGAACCCCGGCCTGTTCTAACTTCCGGGCCCATTGAATATTATTCTCCTCGTCAAACCGTGCTTTTAACTCCACTAATGCCACCACTTGCTTGCCATTTTCAGCAGCAGAAATGAGCGCGTGAACAATGGGAGAATCCCCCGAAGTCCGGTACAAGGTCATTTTAATCGCCAACACATGGGGATCGTGGGACGCTTGGGTAATAAACTCCTGTACCGTGGACGCAAAGGAATAATAGGGGTGATGCACTAATAAATCCCCGTGAGCAATTAAATCAAACACATCATCCTTATCTTCTCGTTCTAACTTACGACTGGCCTCGGCGGATTCGAGAACGCGCTGAAAGGGGAGAGGGATAACGGGAGTCCAACTGGGTTCTTGTAGATGGGGGAGGGGGAGTTTTAACAGGGACATAAAATCCCCTTGGCCCAAGAGTCCTTCTACCGCATAAACATCTTCTTCTTCTAAACTCAGTCCCCGCATGAGGGTTTGTTGGACATCTTCTGGCATAGAGGATTGAATCTCAAGACGCACCGCAGACCCCCCAATTCGCCGTTTTCGTAGTTCCTGTTCGATGGCTAAGAGTAAATCATCGGCTTCGTCTTCTTCGACGGATAAGTCCGCGTTGCGGGTGACGCGGAAGGGATAGCATTCTTGGACATTCATGCCTGGAAATAAGGCATCGAGGTTATGGGCAATGACTTGTTCGAGGGGGACTCCTGTCCAAACAACGGGGGTTTCGCTGCTATCGTGGAGGTCGTTGGGAAGGTTGACAAAGCGGGGGAGGAGTCCAGGGACTTTGATGCGGGCAAAAAATTCTTCTTCGGTTTCGGGGTTTTTGACGGCAATTCCGAGGTTGAGACTGAGGTTGGAGATGTAGGGGAAGGGGTGGGAGGTGTCCACGGCCAAGGGGGTGAGGACGGGAAAAATGTGTTCCTCGAAGAAGATTTGTAAGTATTTCCGTTGTTCTTGGTTGAGATCAACGTAGTTGACGAGATAGACTCCTTCTTTGGCCAGTTGGGGTTTGAGGGTGCGTTCAAAGATTTGATCTTGTTGGTGGACGAGGGGGAGGAGGCGATCGCGGATGGCCGTGAGTTGATCTTCGGGGGTGAGTCCGTCGGGGGTGCGTTTATGAACTCCGGCCTCGACCTGTTTTTTCAGTCCAGCCACCCGTACCATAAAGAATTCATCAAGGTTAGAGCTAAAAATGGCCAAGAATTTGAGACGATCTAAGAGTAGGGTGCGGTCATCGAGTCCTTCGGCCAGAACTCGATAGTTAAATTCCAGCCAACTCAATTCCCGATTAAAGTAATATTGGGGATCGTCTAGGTTGATGGTGGAGGGGGCTGTTTTGGTGGACTTGTTTTTGGGCATAGCGATCGCACCTCTTGAGCATGGTCCGGGTTGCTTTTATCCTACCGTGAGACGATTCAAAAACAGTTTATCGCTGCGTTAAGAAACCTCAAGAGAGGGGGAAGGGGTGCTGCTCTGGGTTAGGGGTGGCCGTACACTGAGGTATAGCAAGGGACCCAGGAGGGGAAGAAGGGTGACTCCCCAAAAAATACGGCCCCGTTGAATTCCCCGTCTCGCTAGATCATCTCCTAGAAGGGTGGGAAAGAGGACCGAAAGGAGGCAAAAATCTAAACTCATCACATGGATAAAGCGGGAGGTTTGCCACTGTTGTACGAAGTCGGCCCAGTTTCCTTGGGTGAGGCCAAAGGCCAGTAAGATCACGGCAACGAGGAGGAGAAAGAGGCCAAACCCGCGAGAGTCGAGGAGTTTCAGGAGTCGGTTCGGTTCACCCGGAAAATCGGGGTTAGGTTGGCGCAGAATGAGGTAAGGTAAAAGGGCGAATGCGCCGACAGCAAAGGAGGCCATTGCAAACGGAAACGCTGGAATTTTCTGGCCCCGGCCATCCACCAGGACTATCCCTAAATACAGGGTGGGTAAGACTCCCATAATATTAAATAGGGCTATAATTAAGGGATTTATCCCCTCCCAGTCTCCGGTAGAGAGACGCTGAATTAACGTCCATGTCTCTGGACTATCGGGAGGGGCAAACCCAAAAGCATAAATTAAAAACCCTACCCAAAGAACCGTTAAACCTATTCGTCTTAGCATATTGTTTTCTATACTCCTGTAAACTACCAACGCCAAATTCTAAGTCATTTCGCTTCATACATTAACTTAACCTTAATCGTGCCAATTCTCTACAGGCATGATGCAAAGATGGTAATCCACTATCCGCTAACCTTTGAGGACAAAGAGTTTTAACCGCTATCTCAGCCGCTTGCTCTGCAATTTTAATTCTTTCTTGATCACTCAATCGATTATTCTTATAATCTTCTTCTTCATTACAGTCAGAATTTTCTAAAATATATTCAAACCACGTTTCTATATTACGAGCAGGAATAAAGATTGCGATTTTTTCATCAGGTTGGCGTAAATCTTTATTGCGTTTTCCTTCTTCTTCATCTAAGGCCATATTAAATGAACGCAAGCGGTGTTCTAAACTTTGATTATCAGCATCAACCATGGCAATAACGGCAATATCTTGGCTATTTTTTAGCCTACGATAGCTTTTCACTAACTGTGCATAGTATGCCAAAACCTTAGCATTATTATTTTCTACTTTTAGACCTTTTACATTAGGAAAGTTGCGAATTTTTCTCTTATCAACTCCCCTCAAATTAAGATATTTACGAATAAAACGATCTTGATCAATATCTTCACATAATATAATAAACTTAGTCATTAGTTTTAATATTACTCATCATAAATCCATCCTAATTCTATTAATTTTGCCAAAGATATTCCCTCTCCTATTTCTTCAATTTTTATAACACGACTCATCTCATTATTTTGACGGTCGAACCAATATCCGGAGTATTCAGCCAAATAATTAATCAAAGAAGGATGATGAGAAATTAAAATGGCTTGTTTTGTGTCACTTTGACATTGATCAAATAAGTTTTGTAACCAAGGTTGTATCTCTGGTAAAGCTAAAAAATTTTCAGGTTCATCAATACACAACGTGAACTCCTGCTGAAAATCAACAGAGATGATGCTATAGAGTGCAATTAATGCTTTTTGGCCATCTGATAATTCATCAAAGCGGTAGGAGGCTTTACTTGGTTGATGAAAGATCGCTTCTAAAAAACGAGAGTCTCCGGATTTTACATTACTAAAAGAATCAAATCCTTGCAAAATATCACGCAATTCTAGGGTTAATTTTAACACCTCGCTTTGGTGTTCTTGGGATAAATAGCTATACCAAGCTGCAAAATTTGACATATCCCAATTGGGCTGTTTTTCTTCTTGACGACTTTCAGCTTTCATTCCTAAAGGGTTAGGATGCACAATTACTAAATGTGATAGCCATTTTTTAAAGTAAGTTAATTTTTGATTATCGGGTCTTTCGTAAACAAAATTCACTCCAGAACGAGACCAATCAAAAACGGGTAAAAAAGCTCCTGAATGGCTGGGATTATCATTGTAAATTGTGGCTTGTCCAACCATTTGCTGCATCTCATCTTGAGCTATTTTAAACTTGAAAAGAGGTTGGTCGTCTAAAAATAATTCTTCTAGACACATTCGTTGTTTTTGATGATTTTGGGTATATTCAATAGTTAGCTTATAAGTATATATTCCCTTATCGGTTTCAATTTCTAACTCAAAATTTTGGAAGGGAGAGCTTTGCCAACGAGTTAAGGTGTCAGATGTAAATAGTTCTGGCACTTGATAATATTGTCCTTCTCGTCTAAAGTCTCCACTCACAAAGTCGCGTATTTTTTGTAAAACTTCAAAAAAAGTTGTTTTACCAGAGCCATTTTTGCCTAAAAATATATTGATATTACTTTCTAAGATAAGATTAAAGTTAACCAAACATTTGTAATTATTGATATAAACTTTTTTGAGCATAGAAGATATATTAAATAACAGTTAGTGAGTTCGTATAAGTTGATTTATTTTATCCAATAATTATAATATAATTTGCATCTTTTACACAGACTTTTTTATGTCCATGATTTTTTATCCCCATGATCTGCCCGACCGCAGACAGTCCTCTATTGCGGACAACATATATTACACAATTATTACACAATTATTACACAATACTCCTCCCTCTGTAATATAGTTAAGCCGACTGTCACCATTCATCCTGTTGCTGAAAGCGAGGGTCTTCTTATGACGTTAAGACAATTATAATATCATTTAATTTTAGCTCAATTTAATCTAAGATCGAGAATAGACTAAGTTGATAACCTGTAGGTTAACCTGTTCATGCGCGTCACGCTACAAGATGACATTCTCTATATTCACGGTGAAGATGTCCCCAGTTACCAAAAAGGGGGATCAGTGGTTCGTAATACCTACTTTTGGGCGTTAAAATCCATTAGTTGTTATGCGGCCAGAGGAGGAGACTGGGAATTTGATGCAGAGGTTTGGGTGGCCCTCAAACGGATGCTGCTTTCGTTTCGTGAATCAGGATATTTAAGAGACTCGGAAACTTATCTAGAATTTCCGGATAATACTCCCATTCCTGAGACATTACGGGCTGTGGCAAGTTGGTTATAAAAGGGGGTATAAAAGGAGTAATTTCCCTTTACTCTGCGTTGGGTTTAAACGCAAGTTTCACTGTAAGGGCAATTCATAAATTGCCCCTACACCAAAAATCTGTATTACAGAAAAAAGGGGTTATTTTTGCGTATTATGCTGATCGGTTCAATCCCAATCTGGTGTATAAAAGACTAAGGCTGTATTCCCGTAGGTTTTGTGGCGAATGTCGGTTAATCCTACGATCGCGCTAGGGGTCCAACAATTGGGATCATATTCTACCGCCAATTCGGCGGTGGGGTTTAATAACCCTAACTTGGCCACTTGAGTGATCACAGGATCATATAACTCGCTGGCATAAGGGGGATCAAAATAGATAAAATCAAATGTATCTCCCGCTAACTGGGTGATCCGGTGACGGACATCCCCCCGTAGGAGGCGAAAATTTTGCTCGGATTTAGCGATCGCGCTCCAATTTTGACGAATCACCCCACAGGCCTGGCCATTCTGCTCAATCCCCACCACCACAGAAGCCCCCCGACACAAGGCTTCCGCCCCCATTGAACCATTCCCCGCACATAAATCCAACCAACGACACCCCGTAATTGGCCCTGGCCAAATATTAAACAACGCTTCTCGCACCCGGGCCGGAGTCGGACGCACCCCCCGGCCTGGAACAGTTTTCAAGACACGATTCCCGTAAATTCGCATTCTCGCTCTCAGGACACTTTACACATCTACACCATTGTGACCAAAATATAAAATTAAGAAAAGATTAAACCCCTTAAAGTAGGATTTTAAAATTTTACTGGCTTTTTTCCGGAATTTCCTGCCAAAGGATACGAAAAAAGACCTAAAAACTGTTATAGTCCGTAGCTAAATTTCGATCCCTTGCTATAACTGTTCAACCTTTAGTGACCTAACAATGTTCTCTCTGCTATCTCTTTTCGCACTAGCTCAATTTTCAGCCCCCCCCATTACCACCGCGGCCCCCTCTCAAGATGTCATTGTCCGGCCCCAAGACGTGCGGCCTCTACCCGGCCAACTGGACAACATTCCGGTTTTGAACAGTAATAACCCAGAGGTCATTTATTCCGACGGGATTTTAGTCTCTACCTTCCCTCCCCATGGCAAGCGATCGCCCCAAGCGCATTTAGACCACCCCCTCCAAGGCCGTTTTGATATCTTCACCCATCATATTGCCAGGGGACGCTTTGAAGACGACTGGTTGCCCAAATACCACACCGTGGTTATTAATAACCCCACCTCTCGTCCCGTCGTGGTGGATGTCCTCCAAGGGGTGAGTTATGTCACCAACCCCGACGCACCGTTTGTGGAACTTCCCGCTACTGTGGAGAATCCGACGGGTGATGTGTATTCCGGCCCCGGTTCTCGTTTGGCCAACGATGTGTTACGGGGAATTGATGAACCAGACTTTCCCGATCGCCTGATTCTCGATCCTGGAGAAAGCCAACTTTTGTTTAATTTTCCCATTCGTCTGGGAAATGCTCGCTCTACCCTTGTACGGTTACGCACCAGTGGCCCGGTTTATCTGGCCAGTTTAGCCAAAGAGGGGATTCAAACCAACGAACGGGCGCATCGCGGCCCCACCTTGGAGGAATGGAAATATTTGTTAATGAGGGGTTATTTAGCCTATCCCCGCGATCGCCGGCCCACTCCCCTCGAATATGACGGAGACGATGTAGTTTATGGACGAGTTGCAGGAGTCGCTCAGGGGTCCCAATGGCAGACGAGTGTGGTGGATGAGGGGAAACCTTATTTAACCATTCCCGACAACGGAGAAGCCTTTTCTTACGTCCTCAGTAGTGTTCCTGCGGGTACGTTGGGGACTGGCCAAGTGCAAAGTGCGCCTATGTTGGCCCGTTATCCAGATACCGCTTATTTAGCCAATGGGAATTATGGGGTGCATTATTACCTGACCCTCCCATTAAGAAATACCACCAATCGCACTCAAAATATTGCCATTGCCTTTCAAACTCCGGTTAAACATGATCAAGAGGTGGAGCAACTGGAATTTTTAAACCCCCCCGATGACCGCATCTTTTTCCGGGGGACGGTGCGAGTCCGTTATCCTGATGAACGAGGAATCTTGCGATCGCGTTATTTTCACCTCGTCCAACGACGGGGCCAACAATCCCCTCCCTTAGTCACCATTCCCGTTAAACCCGGTGCAACCCGTGAAGTGAAAATTGATTTCCTCTACCCCCCCGATGCTACCCCTCCCCAAGTCTTAACCGTCAGAACTTTAACAGATATCGAAGCGGCCAAATATGGGGATTAATTTGTTGTTTGTTGTTTGTTGTTTATAAACAAGGGAACAGGGCACAGTAAACAGTAAACAGTAAACAGTAATGTTGTTTGTTCTGGGTTCTTTGTTCTCCCCCAGAGGGAGGAGAGAGAATAGAGGAGAGAGGATAGAGAAAAAATTACAGACTACTCACTTCTCACTTCTCACTTTTCTCTCCTCACTTCTTCTCC
>NZ_JAQMSD010000018.1 GCF_028330525.1 Spirulina sp. CS-785/01 | reverse complement strand
CCCTACGGAAACTTGTTCATTGTTACTTGATTGGGATTTCGGTGCGTTACGGCACTAATGCCATTGATTCTCGTTATTTAATCTTTAAACACGCGCCTAACGCACCCTACGGAAACTTGTTCATTGTTAATTGTTAATTGACTACCGGACTTGTTTCAAACTTTCTACTTGATCGGTAAATAACTCAATAAAGAGACTGATTACCTTACGGTTTTCACGGACTTTAATATTCACTGTCACCGACATTCCCGACTGGAGGGGAATGCGTTGGCCTCCTTTGGGGACTAAGGCTTGTTGATCTAAAGTCACTTTAGCGGGGAAACGATAAACTTGGTTATTTTCATCGGGGGGGAGGGCATCGGACCCAATGGATTTTACAGTCCCATCAATATCTCCAAATTCACTAAAGGGGAAGGTGTCAATACGCACATCTGCATCCATTCCTTCTTGGACAAACCCAATATCTTTGTTGGTGATAAAGACTTCGGCCACTAATTGATCTTGGGGGACAATATCGAGGAGTTTTTCGCTGGGGTTGGCGACAAAGCCATTATAGGCTTGCAGATCAAAGACTTTTCCGGCCACTTTGGCCCGGACTTCTTGATATTGGAGACGTTGTTGCAGTTGACTGATACGACTGTTCAATTCTTTGATGCGTTTCTCGTTTTCGACGAGGATGTTTAAAATGGCTTGGACTAATTGACTGTCAATGTCTGCGATGCGTTGTTCATTTCGCGCGATCGCTTCTTGAATTTCTTTTTGGGTGGTGGCCGTAGTATTAACTAATTCTTGCCCTCCTTGGGACATTTCCAACTGGAGACGACGTTGTTCTTCTTGTAAGCGGGCAATTTCGGCCTGTCGGGTTTCGATCTGTTGTTGTTGTTCGCGGATTTCAATGCGGGCATTATCTTCTAATTCCCTTAATTGGGCGATGCGATCGCTGACAGTTTGTTGTTGTTTCTGATACTGATAATTAGGAATCGCCCCTTCTTTAGCTAAGGGAGTCATATCATTCAAAATATTTTGTTCAATCCGCAGGGATTCTCTCGCTTGTTGGATGGAATTCCGGGCCCGTTGTTGGAGATTACTTAAAATTTGTTTATCGGTTTCTAAATTATTCCGCGTATCAATCAGTTGGACTTTATTTTGTTGCAGTTCCTGTTTAGTTTGACTAATGGCTAATTTTGCCGTATTTTCCCGTGAGTCAGATTCCACTTCGGCAGTCCGTAAGCGGGCTTGTTGTTGGGGAGTTAATCCCTGTTGATTGCCTCCTAGTTGGGCAAGATAAAAGCGATTTTCGGCTTTTAATTCCTCCCGGTTTTTGGTTAACATAACCACACTGGGGGGTAAGTCTAGGGAGGCAATGGCTTTGCGAATTTCGGCGGTGTTTCCTGATTCAATTAAGCCCCGATAAAATTGATTTTCTTGTTGGAGAGACTCTTTCACCGCTAAAGCAGATTGTAGATCGGCCCGTTCGGAAGTGGTGTCAAAGCGCATTAATAAATCCCCAGGGGCTACCGTATCCCCATCTTCAACGTAAACGGTATCAACTACCCCATCTACGGGGGCCTGGACGCTTTTCACGGTATCTTGGGGTTTCAGTTGTCCGGTGGCAGGAACAACTTGTTCAATTTCGGCAACAAAGGCATATCCCACCGCAGAACAAACAATGACAAAAATGGTCCAAAAAATAAACCGTGACCAAAAGGGAGACTGTCGCAAGACGACGGGTTGTTCAAAGGGAGTAACGGGGTTTACGGCCAAGGACTGACTGCGATGTTGGTCGTCTTCTGGGGTGGCTAAAGCGGTATTGCCGGACTGCTTTTGTAAGGCTGAGTCAGACTGCTTTTTTAAGGGGAGTTGATGGTCACTCAGTCGTTTTTTCCGTCTAAACATTTTGGGTAATGGATAATGGGTAATTAGTTCAAAGCCTTAATGATTCGCACATCAACTATCAACTACTAAGCGCGTAATTCTTGTTGTTTATATAAGGCATAATATCGGCCTTGTAAGGCCATCAATTCTTCGTGAGAGCCTTGTTCGACGGCAGCCCCTGCGTCCATCATAATGATGATATCGGAGTTTTTAATGGTGGCGAGGCGGTGGGTGATGAAGAAGACTGTGCGATCGCCGAATTCGCCGTGCAAATTAGCACAAACTTGCTGTTCTGTCAAGTAATCTAATGCGCTGGTGGCTTCGTCCAAAACCAGCAGGGCGGGCCGTTGTAGGATAGTTCGTGCAATGGCAATTCGTTGTCGTTGTCCCCCGGATAGGGAGGCCCCCCGTTCCCCCACTCGTGTATTATACCCGCTGGGCAGTTCCATAATAAACTCGTGGGCTGCCGCAATTTTAGCGGCCTCAATGACCTCCTCACTGGAGGCTTCTGGGTTGTTCATGGCGATATTTTCCTGCACCGTCCCCTCAAATAACAAGGGGTCTTGGGGGACGACCCCAATTTGTCGCCGTAGGGAGTATAATTCCACCTTGGAGACATCATAGCCATCAATCAAAATACGTCCCGACTCCACATCATACAGTCGCACTAATAACTTGGTGAGGGTACTTTTCCCGGCCCCACTTTTCCCGACAATACCCACAAAATTCCCCGCCGGAATTTCTGCATTAACATTCACCAGTTGTAGGGGCCCGTTGGGTTTAAAGCGAAAGGACACATTCTCATATTTTACCCCTCCTTCAATGGGAGGCATAGGAATATTGCCGACATCTTCTTCGGCCTCTTGGGGGGTGTCAATAATATCCCCAAGTCGTTCTAAAGATAAGGCCACTTCTTGGAAGTTTTGCCAGAGTTGGGCGAGTCGGAGGAGGGGACTGGTGACGTAACTGGCGATAATACGGAAGGCAATTAATTGTCCTAATGTTAATTCTCCTTGGAGGACTAAATAGGCCCCTCCCCAGAGGACTAATAACCCGGATAATTTATTTAAAAAATTACTACTCGAATTGGCTAAAGTTGAAGTTTGTACGGTTTTAAACCCGGAGGAAACATAGCGGGAATAAAGGTCTTGCCAACGCCAACGGGACCGGAGTTCAATATTCTGGGCTTTAACGGTCTGAATGCCTGACATTACCTCAACGAGGTGGGATTGAGTTTGGGCATTTTGTTCGGCTTTTCTCCGTAGTTGCCGACGAATTAGGGGGGAGAAAAAGGCCGTCGTAATGAGGAACACTGGAATGGTGGCTAATGCTAAGAGCGTTAGTCGCCAACTATAAATCAGCATCACCGCAATATAGACCACCGAAAATATCGAGTCTAGCACAACGGTTAGGGCAGTTCCAGTTAAAAAAGAGCGAATATTTTCTAACTCATTCACCCGACTGGAAAGTTCCCCTACAGGTCGTCGGTCAAAGTACCGCAACGGTAAGCGAAGTAAGTGGTCAATAATTTCTGACCCCAACTTCATATCAATGCGGTTGGTGGTATCAACAAATAGATACGTCCTCGCGGTACTTAAAATGGCTTCAAAGATGGCGACGGCAACGAGGAAAACGCCCAAAATTCCCAAGGTGTCGGCACTATTTTGGACAATAACTTTATCAATGATGATTTGAATAATTAAGGGGTTGGCCAGTCCAAAGAGTTGAACGAGGAAAGAGGCGATAAAAACTTCAACGAGAATCCATTTATATTGTAATAAGGCGGGAATAAACCAACTGAGGCCAAAACGTTCTTGGGGGGTTTCTTTGGTGGGTTGGACGAGGAGGACTTGGCCGACTTTTTCCCAGGTATCGAGGAAGTCTGCGGGTTTCCGTCGCAAGATACCCACTTCGGGGACGGCAATGACTAGCTGGCGATCGCTAATTTCGTATAAAATGGCGTAACTCTCCTGCCACCGTAGCAGGACGGGAGGTTGTAAGCGGGTTAAAGTGCGGGCGGGAATACTGACAATTTGTGAGTTGAGGCCAATTAACTCCGTCACTGCCCCAATATGGTACAGCGACAAGGACCCTTGCCGTTGTAGCTGGTCGTTGAGGACTCGCCGCACCACTTCCCGACGGAAGGGGGCTTTATAATACTGACTGAGCATTTGTAAACAGGCGACAATCCCCTCTACTCCTCCACCAGCGCGAATGTAGGGATATTGCGGTTGTTTACTGGGTTTTTGGGGAGGTTGATGGGAGGGGAGGTTGTCTGCGGCTGCAATGGGTTGGGATGCGTAGGGGATGGCCTCATCGTCGTCTGGTGCGTCGGCAAAGCCAGAGGAGGGGGGCTGAGGGGTTTCTGTGGGGGTTTCTGGGGGTGGGACGGGGGTGATATTTAAGGCTTCTTGACGCACTCCCACTAACCGTACTGGGAAGTTGCCTTTGACTTGTAATTGTTGTTGGGTGTCGGGCAATTCTAGGATATTTCCGGCGGTTAGTCCTTCGAGACTCCCTCCCCCACTGACAAACCATATCCATCCCGGTTGTTGGAGGGGTTGAGTCAGGTTGTCTCCCAACGGGTGACGACCGGGGGGGAGAATACAGAGTCTGGATTGGTCTTGGGCTTGTTTGGTGAGGGTTTTCAGGTCGGTGATGCTTTGGACTTGTAAGAAGTCCTGTTGACTGAGGATGTCGAATAGTTCGGCTAAGGTGACGTTTTGTTGGAAATATTGGGCAAAGCGGGGATGGTCTTGGATGAGGGAGAGAAAGAGGTTGGCATCGAGGGTGAGGCAGATGGTTTCGGTGGAGGCAATGGCGGTTTCACAGGCGACTCCCCGTAGGACTCCTACCCACCCTAAGATTGACCCGGACTCGGCCAGTTCTAAGGTCATGGGCATTTGGGTGGCTGCATCGTAGCCTAACACCCGCACGTTCCCTTCCCAGAGAATGGCGATTTGTTGGGGGAGACGGTCTTTGAGTAATATTGTCTGTCCCATGCGATACCGGAGGGGTTTGAGGTTTTTCACGACCGTTGCGATCGCATCACTAGGTAAGGCGTTAAAGGGAATCTGTTTCTCTAGGAAAACGCGAAGGTCGGGTGTGGTATAGCTCATTGAGCAGCAACAGACGTTGGGGTCGATTTTTAAGAATACAGCAACATTTTACAGTGGCTTCTCCAGAATAGATAATGAATCCTAGGTGGTTGGGGGGTTGATAGTTGATAGTTGATAGTTGGTCGTTGGTCGTTGGTCGTTGAACCACAAAGACACAAAGGACACAAAGGAAAGAGGAAGGGAGTATTGGGACTTCGTTGGGAGTCGGCCTTTGAGGGCTTATTTTACTGGCTTGACCAAAAATACTGGGTTTCAAGCCCCGTCATGCCAACGAAGTGGAGGACGGCTTTTTATTGCCATATTGAATTTAATCTGCTCTAGTGTTGATACCAGCATACTTAGTGTCAAATGTTTGTCTTAGAGTACAAGGTCAAACCTAAGCCACAACAAATATCAGCCATCGAAGAAGCAATTCGGACAAGTAAGTTTGTTTGTGCGAAATAAAGTTCTTCGTTTTTGGATGGATAATCGAGGTGTAGGCAAAACTGAACTCTTTAGATACAACACAGCATT
>NZ_JAQMSD010000294.1 GCF_028330525.1 Spirulina sp. CS-785/01 | reverse complement strand
GGTTCTTCGAGCAACTGGACATAGTAGATACCCAAATCACTCCACTTGCCGACGGCACGACCAGACTCTACCCATTTACGGGCTCGACTGGGCTTGGTCGGCATTAGCGGTTGTCCGTCTTTAGAAACTACGGGAATTCGATTCATAGGATATAACCCCTTTGAATTAGGTTTACGTCTCTTACGCCACGGTTAACGCTGTGTCCTGGACTAACCCAGTTGGGTGAGATTCCACCCCCTTACATCTAATCCAAAAAGCGAGAAACATTTGGAAGTGTTTACTCATCAACCGCTCTTGGCTCTATTCGCAGCTACGGGAAGGTTATCTCTTCTCACTCCCTCACCTCACGAAGTAGGTGGGGGTCATTGAAGGGAGTCTAAGTCCGCAAGTACCCTCTCATCACTAAACGTGAGTAACGTTCCTTGGACTTTCTCCTCCCCCTCCGTCATGCCGGGATACCCTAAAGAAAGATGGTACAACGTCCCCCATGTAAAGGCGGGTTGCTGTTGTACCACTTTCCCTGCACAATAGCGGGGATAATTCCTTTCACCGGGTTTTAATGTCCCATAGACAAAGACAGATAAGACCATTATTCTTTTTCTTCTGTGGTTTCGCCTTGTACCACCATTACTGTACAAGGAGCATGGTGAACCACATGGTTACTCACGCTACCAACTAAGGCTTCCGCTAACCCGGTGCGTCCCATGCGGCCTACCACGATTAAATCCGCATTCCAGTTTTTTGCAGCATCACAAATGCGAGGCCCGGGTTCTCCGATGGCCGGAATGGCATCTTTTTGCACCGCGATGCCTTGTTTCTCGGCTTCCTGTTGATACTGAGATAACCATTGGTGAGCTTCTTCGTATCGTTCTTCCCGTCGTTCTTCACTGACGGCTAAGTTTTTATCCACCATGGGATAAACTCCTGTACCAACGGTGGGATGCCATGCTGTTCCCACTCCGGTTTCTAGGGCTGGTTGGACTTCTTCGATCTCAGAAACACAGTTTAAGAGTAACAGTTCAGCATTTTGAGTGGCTGCAATGGTGGCAGCTTGATCATAAATGGTTTGATCTAAGGGAGATTGATCTAAGGCGGCTACAATTCGTTTAAAAGTCATAAGTCAATTTTTGTTGGTTCTTTGTTGTTGGTTATTGGTTCTTTGTTGTTGGTTGTTGTTGGTTATTGATGGATCATACAAATTATGAGGAATTGAGTTTTATAAAATTGAGTTAGCTATTACGGGGCGTTTTAGACCGCTTTCGTGGGAAAGTAGCGGTTTTTAAATCTTTTTATCCTGATAGTTCAATTTTAAAAAGTTCGTGATTGAGGTCACATCTATCGAACGAACCGTAAGGGTTTTTATTAACTCTATCAAAGGAGAGAGTTAGACAACTATGGGGTTGGTTAAGTTATATATAGTAGAGAAATTAAGAAATATTAAATTATGACTAACCTACAAGACAAAACAACCGAAACCCAATCTGCTATTCCTTCTCCCTTTCCGAAACCCCCGGAACTCAAGGAGAAAAGTTCAGCCTCTGATCTGAAAACTCGTTTAGATTGGGGTGAACCTGCTCTAACGATTTTAGATGTGCGCGATCGCAATGATTCCTTAGCAGAACGAATTTTAGGGGCCGTTGCCGCACCGTTATCCGAATTAGTCACGGTGGCCACCAATAACTTAGAGACAGAGCGAGATATTTACATTTACGGGGATTCTGAAGAAGTAACCCAACGGGCCGCCGCTACCCTGCGAGAAATGGGATTTGAGAGTGTGGCTGAAGTAGCCAACGGTTTAACCGACTGGAAAGCAATTGGCGGTCAAACTGAAGGAAATTTAACTTAATATATCTACAGACTCTTTGAAGGACTGAGGTATTATGGACGCTCAAGCCTGGGCTGCATTAATTCATCCTGCGATCGCAGTTTTGTTTGTCTTCCCCTTACTGGGAATCGTGATTAATTTCGCCTTACAAACTCGTCAGCGTCGTTTAGCACAAGCTGCGGGAGAGAAAAGCAAAATCCCCCCCATGGTAGGCCGAGAGCATTTACAGATGGGCCGTTGGCTCACAGGAGGAGTGGTGGGGGTTTCTCTCCTTGCGATCGCTTACTCTCTCCTTTTCAAAAACTTTATCAAAAACCAACTCTTGCAAACCAATCCCTGGCAAGGTTGGTTTATTATTATTCTGTTTATCTTTACCATAGCCTCCCTCATCTTTCTGTATCGAGCCAGACAAAAACTATGGCGAGTCATCTTTGTCACCCTCACCAGCATGGGATTAATTATTCTAGGGTTTCAAGAAGGAGTCTTTCGACGGGATAACGAGTGGTATATGTCTCATTTTTATTATGGCATCACCGCCTCAATTTTAATGTTAATCTCCCTCGCCATTGTCCAAGAAATTTATCAAGACCGTTCCCTCAAATGGCGCAAAGCCCATATCATCCTCAATAGTCTCGCCAGCTTACTCTTTGTCGGACAAGGCTTAACCGGAGTGCGAGACTTATTTGAAATTGGGTTATATACCCCACCCCCGCAGTAAGTCTATTATTTCTCCCTCAGTCTCCTGAGTAGGGGATAGGGGAGATAGGGGAGATGGAGGAGATGGGGGAGATATTTTAATTTCCCGATTGGTCTATCAACCCGTTTTAACGGGTTTCAGCTATTAGCCTTGGGTTTTAACCCAAGGCATATAAAGGTAGCATTACCTGAATAGTTACCAAAGAACAAACAACAAACAACAAACCAAAATTTACTCCCCCATCAAAACCCCCTCTAAATACTCCTGTAACCTCCATTCATACCCCGACCAAACATAAGGCCGTCCCAAAGCTATTGTAGCCCCTGACTGCTCTTGCCGTTGAGTCGGCTTATACCTCACCAACGCCAAATCAAAACGGCACGGCCAGTCCATCCACTGGGGGTGTTTCCCTAAAAACATCTCTGCGGTTTGCCAAAGTTTCTCTTGCTTCTGAGGAGTCACCGCTAACCGTCCATCCTCATCCCAGTTTCCCCGACTGCGGGTTTTCACCTCCACAAACACCAAACTCCCCGTTTTTTGCCCCATCAAGGGCGGTTGTTGCGCAATTAGATCAATTTCCCCCCAACGAGAGTGCCAACGGTGGTAGAGAACCGTCCAGCCCTGTTGGGTGAGCCATTGACTAACGAGGTGTTCCCCTAATTCTCCTATACTCAGGGGAGGCCGTTGTGCCATAAATCAATCAACGATAGATGAAAAAAAGTCCAGTCGGAATAAGTCTTCCCATTGCTGCTTGCGGTTGCCGACTTTCCGAGGCCACTTAAAACCTGTTTTGTCCATCCAGAGTCAGCAAGAGAGAGTTGTTCTCTAGCGGAAATCCTAGCGAAACCTCAGTTCGCCACAATTCCCCCTAGAAAACCAACCTCTCCTCCTTAACGGGGTTGGCCAATCTCTAGCCAATGAGTTGATCGTCACGCTTGTACTGCATATAGGCAGCAACGAAAAGACCTGCAAGGGTAATAATAATCAGACCAAGGGCAATCCCTAGTAAAAGCGGTTCAATCATAGTATTTTAGAAAACTCCAATAGTATTACAGTCCTTAAAGCCGTTTCTCATTTTAGCGGAAAACGGGACGTGCTGAAAGATACAGTCCGATGCCTCCCCCTAACCTCCAACGAGTCAGTTTTCCCTACTTTGACCACTTTTTCGAGGGCTGAGTATTTTTTGCACCTTGTCGATCTTCCGATGTAAAACTTAAACTATGTTTATTAAATGAAACATTTTATAAGAGTGGCCATTGAGTTTGATTTTTTTTTCAAATCGTGGTTGACTTGTTGAGCGTTTCTGACGTGATTAGTAAACCTCGTACTTTAAACCCCGTGACTAACCAGACTGCACAACCTAGAGTCTTGGTACAACGACTTGCAATTATCTTTATTGCCGCAGTTGCCGTGTTGCTGGCCAGCACTGTGAGTGTGTATCTTTATCGCGTTTCCGATCCTTATATTCAGCAGGTATTAGAACTGGACGGAAATCCAGAACGGGGTCATGCCATTTTTGAAATTAACTGTGCTGGGTGTCATGGTGCGTATGCAACGGGAGATGTCGGCCCCAGTTTAGAGCATATTTCCCATCGCAAATCCGATGTCACCCTCATTCAACAAGTCATCAGTGGTAATACTCCTCCTATGCCAAAATTCCAACCCAGTCCCCAAGATATGGCCGATTTACTCAGTTATATGAAACGACTGTGAGCAGTAAGCTGTTACCAGTAATCAATTCCCCATTACCCATTACCAAACCATGACTCAAACAATTTGGATAGCGAGACACGGAAATCGGTTCGATTTTGTTTACCCGGAGTGGTTTAATACTGCTCCGAGACGGTATGATCCCCCATTATCGGACGATGGGGTGATTCAAGCGCAGGAGTTGGGCCAACGGTTACAACCGGAGAAGATTAAACATATTTTTGCCTCTCCGTTTTTGCGGACGGTGCAAACGGCCCACGAAATTGCTCAATATCTTGATCTTCCCATTAAGTTAGAAACGGGTTTGAGTGAGTGGTTAAACCCAGATTGGATGACAGAAACGCCGGAACGGGCCCCGATTGAGGAGTTGGTGGAGCAGTATCCTGAGATTGATGTCAATTATCAGCCTTGTTTAACTCCCACTTATCCGGAGACGGAAGCGGAGATGATGGAACGGAGTGGGGAAACGGCTAGACGACTGTTAGCGAACTATTCTGAGGATATTTTATTGGTTGGCCATGGGGCCTCGGTGTTGGGGTCAACGTGGGGACTGGTGGAGGGACAACCCTATGTTTCTGCGTCTTTGTGTTGTCTGGTGAAGGTGGTTCGAGAGGGGGAGAGGTATCGTTTGGAGTTAAATGGGGATACGTCTCATTTGTCTCAGATAGAATCAGTGGTGCGGTTTAATTAAAGAGAATTTGCTATTTGTCAAGTTTAGGGGTTTTGTTGACTGAAAAAACTAATTCACGACTCCCCCCTAAGAAAATGCTCTTTCTCTAAGAGAATAATGCAGTGATGGGGGCTGAGAGGTGAAATGAAGGGTTTCTCCATAAAACGTGCTGCCATGGTACTACGCTAACACAGATTACATTTTCGTCAAGAGTGCCTGAAACGGCGTAATTTCGTTGCTCAAATGGGGGGGTTTGCCCAGTTAAGTTTTGTAAAATCTGGGGTTTTATAGCAATCTCTCATCTTTACTGAATTATGGATAATTTCCGATTATCTTCTGTTCGTAGTAAGTCTTAGGCGGTTTCGCTATCGCTGCACCCAACCTACAAACTCGCTGCACTTTTTTTGCATTTTGTCAAGTTTAGGGGTTTTGTTGACTGAAAAAACTAATTCACGACTCCCCCCTAAGAAAATGCTCTTTCTCTAAGAGAATAATGCAGTGATGGGGGCTGAGAGGTGAAATGAAGGGTTCGCCCATAAAACGTGCCGCCATGGTACTACGCTAACACAGATTACATTTTCGTCAAGAGTGCCTGAAACGGCGTAATTTCGTTGCTCAAATGGGGGGGTTGCCCAGTTAAGTTTTGTAAAATCTGGGGTTTTATAGCAATCTCTCATCTTTACTGAATTATGGATAATTTCCGATTATCTTCTGTTCGTAGTAAGTCCTAGGCGGGTTTATTTTACAGCCTTGGGCTAATTTATTGCCTTATTGTTGTGCCTTGACACACCTTAAATGTTGCTTGAGAAATGTACTCCTATGTCTGATTGGGTGGGCAATGCCCACCCAGCCCTGTCAAGGTGAGAAATTGTAGAACGAGACACCGTTGTTTCAGACACTTGTGAGAGACATTTTCTCCCCCTCTCCCAAGGTTGGGAGAGGGGGTTGGGGGGTGAGGGCGACTCCAAACCGCCATATCT
>NZ_JAQMSD010000293.1 GCF_028330525.1 Spirulina sp. CS-785/01 | reverse complement strand
GCGTTTACACTTGGGTGTGATGACCCTCTCAAGGTAGCCTACCTTTTTACAGGATTTATGGCTGAGTCTGCACGCTCGTCCCTTTCTAAGTCAACAAAAATTGAACAATGTCAATCAATGTCTAGCTTTTAACGAGCGGTGATAATCTAAACAGCGAATCGCCTTTTCTGTGTTGGCAATACTAGGATGGAGGGTGCATTTTAAACGGTAATCATTGGTAAAAAACTTACAATGGGTGCAGGGAATTTGGTGCATGGTTCTTCCCCGTTTAACGGCGGAACGAACTCCATTAAACAGTCCCCACCCCAAGGAGAGGATAAACCCCCAAGCAACCACTAAGCAAATGGGGATCAGAAAGGGTTGAATGGTCTCAACAATGGGTTTAAGTACAGGAAACACGGTTAAACAGAATAGAGACACTTGACTCTATTATTTTACCGTATATGGCAGTCTGCAACAGGGCAAGACAATTGTTTCCCTTTCTCCCCAGTTGGGAGAGGGGGTGAGGGTGTACAATGCTATAATCTGGCATTATCTTCTTGTGAGAGAAGACCCTCGCAGGATGTGAGGGAGGATGTCAATAAAAGAGTTGAGGACTAGAGACAAAAGGAGTCTCTGTCTTCCTCTGAAGGACTAGCAACAATGCAGCAACTTTCCCATGATTCAGTATAAATCTATTCTGGACGAAACGTGGTATCAAAGACCCGCAAATACTCCCGAAAGTTATTCCGCAGGAGGGGTAATTTTTAGACCCGAAAATGAGCAAATTTTAGTCGCTTTAGTCCGCAATGATCAAAAACCGGAATATGTCCTCCCCAAAGGACATCTTGAAGGGGAAGAGACTCCAGAAGAAGCAGCGAGACGAGAAATAGAAGAAGAAGCAGGACTCACAGAATTAAATTTATTGGGAAAATTAGGCATTCGAGAACGGTTAAATTATTCTCGAACCTATTGGAAAATTACTCATTATTTTCTCTATTCAACCCAACAAAAATACGGAACTCCGACAGAATCAAAATTCACGTTACATTGGCATTCTGTGGAGGAGTTACCGGAATTTTTTTGGCGAGAACAACGGGAGTTAGTGCAATTCGCGTATTATAACTGGGGTAAGTATTCAGGTTAACTGGATGATCCCCCCTAACCCCTTTTGAAAAGGGGGGAAAAGCGTGAAAGTTCCCCTTATTAAGGGAGATTGAGGGAGATCACTGACTGGGTATAGTCGGGTTGAGTAATAGTCTAAACTAAGTTGTCTGTGAGTAAGTCTTCTTGGAAAACGAAATTGGGTTTCTGTTTGTGAAAATATATTAAGACTGTGTAAAGAAATCTAGGGTCTCACCGTACAATCACCAATTACCTGTTACCCATTACCTAGTACCCGTTAATATGACCACAACCTATTCCCCCGAACAAGTGCAGACCTTGTTTAATCGGATTGCCCCCGTGTATGATGAATTGAACCATCGTCTGAGTTGGGGACTGCATCAGGTTTGGAAACAAATGACCGTTAAATGGGCCTCTCCTCAACCCGGAGAGACTGCGTTGGATGTTTGCTGTGGGAGTGGGGATATTGCTTTATTATTGGCCAAAGCAGTGGGACAACGGGGACGAGTGGTGGGGGTGGACTTTGCGAGGGAACAGCTTGCGATCGCGCAAAAAAGAGCCAGCCAATTCCCCATGATAAACTGTACTTGGGTCGAGGGAAATGCCCTAGAATTACCCTGCGAGGACAATTACTTCAACTGTGCCACAATGGGATATGGCCTCCGCAACGTCACCGACATCCCCCGCAGTCTGCAAGAATTACACCGAGTCCTGAAACCCCACGCAAAAGCAGCTATTCTCGACTTTCACCACCCCACTAACTCCCTCATGCAGCAATTCCAACGGTGGTATCTCGACACCATCGTTGTCCCCACCGCAACGGAATTTAACCTGAAAGCAGACTACGCTTATATTAGTCCCAGTTTAGACCGTTTCCCCACCGGCCAAGAACAGGTTAAACTCGGATATCAGGCCAAGTTTCAACACGCAACCCATTATTCCCTTGCAGGGGGGATGATGGGTGTTTTACTCTTAACTAAGTAGCTATTCGGGTTCACGATTAGTGATTCATGGTTGGTGATTCAGAAGTGATTCAAAACTCACTGATCACCCAGCTATTCTTTATTATTGCATTACGGGGATACGTTAGGACGGGACAATCATCAGCAAACCTCACGACTAAAAGATTACTGTACTGTTTACTGATTACTGTTTACTGCTATACGCATGGATGTATCACAACTTTGGGTATATATTGTCCCCCCCGTTGCAGGGGGGATTATTGGCTATTTCACCAACGACTTAGCCATCAAAATGTTATTTCGGCCTTATAAACCGATTTATATTGGTAAAAAACGACTCCCCTTCACCCCCGGACTCATTCCCCGTAACCAAGAACGGTTAGCCAAACGGGTTTCTGATACCATTATGGGGTCACTCTTAACCCCAGGAGAGTTACAAAATTTAGCCAGACGACTGTTACAACGGGAACGGGTACAAAGTGCCTTATTATGGTTGTTACAACTGGCATTAAAGCAAATTCAGGAAGATCGAGAACAAAAAACTGCGAAAATTTTAGGAGAAATTTTACGAGACTTATTTAGTGGGTCTTTACCTCGTTTACTGAAAGCATTAGCAAGACGGGAAAATTTCCTCGAAGACCAAATTAATCATATTTTTGACCAAGTTATTTTAGAGTTTCGTCTCACGGATGTTCAGGCCAAGAAATTGGCGGATTGGTTATTACAAGTTGTTTTACCTCCTGACTTATTAAGACAAGCTTTAGTTGATTTTCTCACCGATCGAAATATTCAGATTATTGATGAAGGATTTCGGGAGAAAACCAGTGGTACTACTTGGGTGGTGGCTAATTTATTTGGTCTCAAGAATTCCTTGGTTCGCTTGCGGACATTCTGTTTAGACGAAAAAGAAATTGCCAATGCTCGTTTAAAGGAATTAATCTTGTCTCTGGAAGTGCGCGATCGCATCCGTATCTGGTTACAAAGTTTTTCCCTACAAAACCTCCCCCTCTCCACCGTCCGACAACTCCGCAAAACCACCAGAGACACCGTACGTCAGTACGTTCAAGAAAAAGGAGGAAATTTAATTCAAGGATTAGGAACATCAGTAGATTGGGATAAACTCGCCGCTATTCTAATTAAAAATTTACGCAATTCTGAAGTAGTCAACACCTCCTTACAAACCATTAGTTGGGAACTCGCTTTAATTTTAGAACGCTATTTAGAAGAAGACCTAGAACGCTTAGTGAGTCAAATTATCCCCATTTTAGCTATTGATCAAGTCATTGTAGATCGCGTCAATGCCACCGACGCAGAACAACTCGAAAACACCGTCCAAGGAATCGTCAAAAACGAACTCCAGGCCATTGTTAATTTAGGAGGAATTTTAGGCTTTGGGATCGGAGTCTTACAAAGTATATTTTTCCTATTAAGAAGTTAAAATACTCTAATTATCCATTATGGATTCGCTTGGGATTATTTTCCTAGCCAATACAAGCAAACTGAAAGTCAGTAGGATAAAATATAATGATTGCTTATTGATTGTTAACTGTTAATTGTTGAACTCAAAGTGAAAATGTCCCGAAGCAAAGCACTACAATATTACATCCTCACCCGTATCTTACTCGCTCCCCTCATGCTGTGGACCATTGTCACCATCGTCTTTCTCCTGCTGCGAGCAACCCCAGGAGACCCCGCAGACGCGATTTTAGGCAACCGGGCCCCCGAAGCAGCAAAAGAAGCATTACGGGAGCGTCTCGGCCTCTCAGACCCCCTCTGGTTACAATATCTCAACTATCTCGGTCAAATTATACGCTTTGATTTAGGAAGCTCCCTCAGTAGTCAGGGGTTATCCGTCTGGGAAGTAATTGTGCAGCATTTTCCCGCAACAGTGGAATTGACCTTTTATGGGATGGGAGTGGCCGTCTTACTGGGGGTGGGAGTAGGAATGTTTGCGGCCTCCCATCCGGGGACTATTTTTGATGCAGGGGGACGGTTATTTGGCATTATTACCTATTCACTCCCCTTATTTTGGATGGGAATGGTCTTTCAACTGATCTTTTCCGTGCAGTTGGGGTGGTTTCCCTTGGGGACGCGGTTTCCTGTGGGTGCAGAGTCTCCCACAACCCTGACGGGACTTTATACCCTCGATAGTTTGCTAACGGGGAATTTAGGACAGTTTTTGACTGCACTCCATTACCTCGCATTACCTTGTTTATCTTTGGGGTTGTTATTGAGTGGGATTTTTGAACGAATGGTGCGGGTGAATTTAAAACAAACCCTGCGATCGGATTATGTAGAAGCAGCAAGAGCAAGGGGGATTCCCGAAAGACGGATTTTATTTGCTCATGGACTGAAAAATGCCTTAATTCCTGTGATTACAGTGCTAGGATTGACCATTGCTACCTTACTGGGGGGTGCGGTATTAACCGAGGTGACATTCTCTTGGCCGGGGTTAGGAAATCGTCTCTATGAGGCCATTACACTGCGGGATTATCCCACTGTACAGGGGATTATGGTGTTTTTTGGGGTGATTGTGGTATTTGCCAGTATTGTTATTGATTTGATCAATGCCTACATTGATCCTCGTATTCGTTATTAGGGATACGGTCTGTTAATTTTTCTGTCAGATTGTCTCGTTTTTGTGTAATTTATGTCACCCTAAAATTAAATCGTTTTTAACAAAATTCCCGATCTTTTCTAACTCTGAAATTGGTGGGAAACCCCTGCTAATGACCAGAGTTAGCGGAGACGATAGGGGAGGAGATAGATTATGGCAGTCAAAGAAACTTTACAAAGTTCTGTTAATTCGCCTGTAGTCAAGCATTCTTTTAAGAAGGTTTTAGTGGCTTTAGATCGACGAGCGACCAGTGTTGAAGTCATGGAGAAAGCCTTAACCTTAGCGGAAACCTTGGGGAGTCAGTTAATGATTTTCCATTGTTTGAGCGAACCGTTACCGAGTACCTCGAACGTTTTGGCCGCAGGGAGTATCGGGATTTATGGGGGGAGTTATTCCCCAGAAGGGTTTCAACAGTCTCAGAAACTGATACAGGAGGAGCGCGATCGCTTGTTAGCATGGTTAAATAGCCAGCATCAAAAAGCCTTAGAACGGGGGATTATCGCAGAATTTGACTATAAGGAAGGAGAACCTGGGCCCCAAATTTGTAAATTTGCCGAAAATTGGGATGCTGATCTCGTGGTTATTGGCCGTCGAGGCCGCACAGGACTTTCTGAGATCTTAATGGGAAGTATTAGTAATTATGTCTTGCACCATGCCCCTTGTACCGTAATGGTGGTACAGTAAAGGCGAATTTCTCAAGAATTATTCTTGATCCTCAATGAGCAAATACTGGCATGAGCAAATACTGGCGAGAAATGCGAGCCGTCGCGCAACGGATTTTAACAGAATTGTTACACCGTCGCCGGAGTTTGATCTTTTGGCTCGTGTTTCCCGTGTCTGTTTTGTTGTTAAATGGGGTAATTGTCGCCGATCGCGCCATGTTACCCCTAGGGACGGCTTTGGAATTAGCTGCTCCTGCAACTTTAGTCGGTGCTGCTTTTTTCTTTAGTTGTGTTGGGGGGACAGTTGCTATAATCGTCTCAGAACGGGAGCAGCAGACCTTAAAACGGTTGTTTTTGTCCCCTTTGAGTGGGATTGGGTATTTTTTGGGGATTTGTGTTGCTCAAGGTGCGATCGCGCTTTTACAAACCCTCGTCATCTCCCTCTTGGCCATCCTCCTCGGTGCAAAATTCGACGGCTCAATCTTACTCGGTTTTAGCTTAATCCTCCTCAGTATTATCAGTTATGTAGGAGTCGGCTTTATTTTAGGAACCTTATTAGCACAAAGAGCCGAAGATGTCAATAGTTTAGTTGCTGCATTTGGCGTTCCCTTATTAATTTTAGGGGGAGCATTCATTCCCACCATTGTTTTCCCCGAAACTCTCTTAAAAATTGCTCAATTTAACCCTATTTATCACATGAACGAATCCTTCGTAAAAGTGTGGGCTAACGGAGAAACTTTAATCGAAATCCGCCAACATTTCTTCATTTTACTCGGCTTTACCCTAGCCATGATCACCGGAGGCTGGTTCTTTTATCAAAGAATGTTAAAAATTGAAAGACAGTTATAGTTGATGGTTGATAGTTGATAGTTCTCCCCCATCCTCCCCATCTCCCATTACCCATTACCCATCATTGCAAATACCACGCCGTTAAAGCTAACGCCAAAGCATCTGCCGCATCATCGGGTTTTGGGATAGTCTGCAAACTTAACTCCCACGCAATCGCCTCTTGAACCTCCAACTTATCCGCCTTCCCATACCCCGTAATTGCTTGTTTCACCTGCGGGGGGGTAAACTCCACATAGGGTAACTTCACTTGGGCCAACACCAACAAAATGACCCCCCTTGCCTGGGCCACCAAAATAGTATTACTCATCCGGTAAAAAAATAACTTCTCAATCGCAACCCGATCCGGTTTAATCTCGTCAATGAGCGTATGGAGATCATCATACAGGGTACACAAGCGATCGCCAATGGGACATTTCGCCGGAGTCCGAATAACCCCAAACTCCCGAACCGTCAACCTTTGGGACTCCTGAACCGTAATTGCCCCAAAGCCCAGTGTCGCTAAACCCGGATCGATCCCTAAAATACAAGTATCTTGTGGCAACGTTATCCTCTAGTTACAGTGAAACTCGTCATTATAAACGGGTTTTCATAAAAAACTCCCATTTCGGGACAAAGGCAACTAAAATCAAAGTGCCACATCTTGCACACACACCACTCACAGACAAACCATTCATCAAGGGGGTCTAGCCAGTCCTAAACATGGATTTTTATAACATTACTCCAGAATCAAATAGGGTACGCTAGAACACTTGAGATATTCCTCACACTCAGTTAAATGCCCCTAAAGTTTAGAATCGGTCATTATTATGTCCATTGGTTTATTTGAACAAGCGTTACGGACGCTGAAAGTGGAAAAGAGGAGTTGGACGGCAGTTCGTCAATACACCCCCCCTAGAGTTAATCGTTGGTTTAAGTGGTTGGCCCCCGGCCTTCTCATTAAACGGTGGTTACTCATTAGCATGACGGGAATATTATTAACAGTTCTCGGTATTGCCATTTGGGTCGGCTTAACCCCCGTTTACCGGTTAATGGGATTAATTTCTACCATCCTAGAAACCATCGCCGATACCGTCCCAAGTTATATTTCCGGGCCAGCAGCAGTCGCATTCGGAGTTTTTCTGGTGTTGTGGGGACAAACCCGCAGTTTTGGTTCAATTAGCAAAGTTTTAAAACCAGACAATGATGAGGAATTGATTGATGTTTTAATGGCCCATCGTCGTCTCAACCGCGGCCCCAAAATCGTGGCCATTGGGGGAGGAACAGGACTTTCTACCCTCTTACGGGGGTTAAAGACCTACAGTGCCAATATTACCGCCATCGTCACCGTTGCCGATGATGGCGGGTCGTCGGGTCGTCTCCGTCGGGAAATTGGCGTATTACCCCCCGGAGACATCCGCAACTGCGTGTCCGCTTTGGCCGCAGAGGAGAAATTATTAACCGAGTTATTTCAATATCGTTTTAATGCAGGAGATGGCTTATCCGGCCATAGTTTTGGGAACTTGTTTCTCACCGCCATGAGTGAAATTACCGGAGACTTAGAACAAGCCATTGCGGCGAGTTCTAAAGTTTTGGCGGTTCAAGGCCGCGTCTTACCTGCTACCCTCTCGGACGTGAAACTGTGGGCGAGAATGGACGATGGCCGCCGCGTTGAAGGAGAATCGAATATCCCAGAAGCGGGGGGGAAAATTGTTGAAGTAGGTTGTATTCCTGAACATCCTCCCGCCTTACCTGCGGCCCTTCGGGCCATTGAAGAAGCGGATTTTATTGTGATGGGCCCGGGGAGTCTTTATACCAGTGTGATTCCTAATTTACTGGTCCCGGAAATCCGGGCTGCGATCGCGCGAACCAAAGTCCCCCGCATCTACGTCTGTAACATCATGACCCAACCCGGCGAAACCGACGGTTACAGCGTCTCCGACCATATCCGCGCCATCGACAACGCCTGTGGTGAACGGCTTTTTGATGCAGTCATCGTTCATCGTCGGTCTCCCTCAGCCCAAGCCTTAATCCGCTATGCTCAAGAAAACTCCCATCCCGTCTTTTTAGACCGGGAAGACGTAGCCAAATTAGGGCGTAGAGTCGTCTTAGCCAACGTCATGGACGAAGACCGAGACACCGGATATGTCCGCCACAACCATCACCGACTAGCCAAAATTATTCTACGGTGGTACGGCAGAACCCACGGCTTTAAATTCCAAGAAGAATTGGCCCAAACCGCATAGCAATGAACCAAGAAACCCTGATTTTAGCTGATACAGAAGCAACCCTCGCCTTGGGTCGTCAATTGGGTCAAAAACTGCTCCCCAATACGGTTTTATTATTAGACGGGGATTTAGGGGCCGGAAAAACCACCCTGATCAAAGGACTGGGAGAAGGGTTAGGCATTCTTGACCCCATTCTCAGTCCCACCTTTACCCTAATTAACGAGTATTCCCAAGGCCGTTTACCCCTTTATCATTTTGATTTATACCGTCTCAGTCCCGCAGAAGTGGCAGAATTAACCCCCGAACTCTACTGGGAAGGGGTAGAAGTCCCCCCCGGAATTACCGCCATTGAATGGTCAGAACGTCTCCCCTATCATCCCCCCCACTATTGGCAAATTTCCCTCAAGTTAACCCCAGATGAGGGACGAGAAGCGGTTATTGTCTCCCCTTTGTTGTGATGGGGAGTTGATAGTTGATAGTTGATAGTTGACGGTTGAACCACAAAGACACAAAGGGGAGATGGGGGAGATGGGGGAGAACAAACAACCAACAAAATTGTAACGTTTTGCAAAGGTGAGGGGGAATGTTAAGATACACAGGCTAGTGAACGTCCACTCAACCCCCAACTACGCTGCATGACTTTACCAAACTTCTTTATTGTGGGTGCGCCTCGCTGTGGTACAACCGCCTTGAGTTCTTATATTGCTGAACATCCCAATATTTGTTTATCTCGACCCAAAGAACCCCATTATCTCCTACAACCGCCCAAAGATATCTCCTTTGAGGAGTATGTCAGCCAATATATTGAGCAGTTTTTTGGTCACTGTAACCCCCAACGTCATTCGGCCATTGGAGAAGCATCGGTAACGTATTTATATGATGATGAAGTCCTAAAACGGGTGTTACAAGTGAATCCAGAAGGGAAATTGATTGCTATGGTGCGGAATCCCCTCGACCTGCTGCGGTCTTATCACTTCTGGATGTTGTATATTATGGACGAGGACGTTACAGACTTTCAAGAAGCCTGGCAACTGCAAGAACGGCGGTTACAGGGGGACTATTTGCCGGAATTATGCCGCGATCGCCGTTTATTACAATATCGCTATGTTGCCCAATTAGGGACACGGATTCAACGGTTATTTGAACTAGCAGGGCGCGATCGCTGCCTCGTCCTCGTCTTTGACGATTTTATCGCCAATCCCCCAGAAATGTACCAAAAAATTTGCCACTTCCTCGGAGTCTCCGACGACGGACGCACCTACTTTCCCCAACGTCAACACAGTCGCACCTATCGCTCCTCCACCATCCAACGTCTCCTCTTACATCCCCCCGACTCCCTCTTAAAGAAAGTGTCCAAACCCCCCGGTAAAGATAAACTCTCCCAGTGGAAACGACTGGCCATCCTGAAACTACACCGGGCCCTACTCTTTCTCAACCGTCGCACCCAAAGCGCACCTCCCCTCAGCCCAGAAATGAAACTGCTGTTACAAGACACCTACACCGACGACGTAAAACTCCTCTCAGAGTTACTAGGACGCGATTTAACCTACTGGTTGAAAACCTAACTAGATCTCATCGGGACGTTCCATGAAACGTCCCAACAGCCCATTGAGAGCGAACAGAGGAACTGTTTCCTACTTACAAATCCAATAAGATACTTGAGACTCCCCCGCATTTAATTCGGGGGAAAATCCATGCCATATCCTAGCCGAAAAAATCCCGATAAAATAAAGTCTAAATTGCAGTCCACCCCCTCCAGTCTAGACGATGAGTGCAAAACGTTTGCCAGAAACCACCGCCCATGTCCGCATCACCGGACAATCTTGGCAACAGGGAAAAATCGAAGGAGAAGTCAAAGCGGCCTCTTACGAATGGCAATTCCAGTGGCGGTTTCGTCAAGGAAACTTAAAAATTCAACCCTCTTTAGGACGTGCCTTAATTGTAGAACCCCTAAGTCGTTTTCTCGAACGCTCCGATTATCAACTTGAACCAGGGGGAGACTATGAGTTTACGGTGAGAGCAGAATTTTAATTGTTATTTGTTGCTTGTTGTTTATTCTCCCCCATCTCCCCTTTGTGTCCTTTGTGTCTTTGTGGTTGAACCGTCAACTCTCAACTCTCAACTCTCAACTCTCAACTCTCCTCATTGCGGACTTGAGCCGCTAACTCTAGCACCTCCGTCCAGCGTTTTTGTAGCTTTTTCGCCGTTAACCCCACCTCATTCATAATGTCACGATCGCTCAATTTTTCTTGTTTCAGTTCTAGAATTTGCAATTGTTCATCCGTGAGTTGAGCAAGAAACGTCTCCCACTGAATTTCCGTGAGTCCTAAACGTTGCTCTAAACCGGCCTCTAACCACTGGTGGACAATTTCCCAATGGGTCGTGCGGGCAAACTTCTCCACATGGTATTTAAACCGTTGTTGGAGATAGTCCCGTTGACGAGAAGTGAGACCCAAAATTTCGTCAATTTCCGAGGCCGGGAGGTCTTGCAGTTTTAAAGCCAGATAATTGGCACAGTCCTCATGGCCTTGGGCCCGGAGATATTCAAACAGAGAGGCCGTCACGCGATCGCGCTTTGCCGTTTCCCAAGGATCAGGCACATCCGCCACCATTTGGGCCCGGACCTGTTGCACCGCAGGAGAGCGTTTTTGCGCTTCCCCCTCCTCTCCCTTGGGAAATTCGATAGCCTGTTCAATATCCACCGACGTTTCCTTGGGTTGACGACGGGAAAACGTCTGGGCCCGCAAGATAATTAACTGTTGAGAATAGCCATTCGGTAAATTAATGCGACGTTTCGCATATTGTTCCGTAAACGCCATATATTCAGCCAACTCCAGATGAGTACGCGGTTGATAGTCCTCAGAAACCTCCGTTTCCCGTCGAAAGGCTTTCAGAGACTCCACATAGAAATCTTGGAGAAAATCCTCAATCAGATTATAGCGACCCGAAAAACCTAATCTGGCCTTACTCGGTGCAATGTGACGATAGACCATCACACTGAGGTTACTATGTAACTCAACGCGGCCTTGTTGAGACCCCAACTTATGATAAGCCAGACATTTATTGAGACGGTGATGGGCCAGATAGAGTTGGTGGGCCCGAATTTCACCAGAATTTTGAATACGTGCGCTTTTATTACAGACGCGACGGACTTCTGTGGCAATGCGGTTGGCCACTGCATGAGCAGAGCGAGAAATCTTACCTAAGTGCGATTTTAATTCATCCAGTAGTACATCTTCTAACGGAGGATGTTGCTGGGATTGTTCCGGATGCTGGTTATTAGGATCAGTAGATTGATCTACAAATTTACAAGTGTTAACGTTCATTTGGTAAAGCCCCTTTGCAAAAAAAATGACGGTAGAAGTGCGGATTAAGTTGCCCTTAATTCCCTGTCTTCTACTATGACTGTAGGGGGTTTCACTAAGAGATCAGGGGAGGTTTGTGTCACAACTTCAACCTCACGGTATCTGGTCTTTTTTCCTCTCTCGTCAAAAAAAACAACAAAATCCTCCCAAACACCCACAAGAAGCCTGTCTGAGGTGGGTGTCTTGTTCGATTAATACAACTTCGATTCTAGGGAGGGGTGTGGACAGTCCAAAAAAGCGGATTATCCTGTCCGAAATCACCATAAGACATGGTGTGGCAAGGAATTTCAGTCATCAGAGATCCCCCGCACCAACAGAGAAACCGGGTTTCTCGACACCATGAAGGGAGAACAAAGAACAATTGAGATAAGAAACCCGGTTTCTAAACCCCCGAAACCCCCGCACCAACAGAGAAACGACGCTTTTCGACCTCCTATTCCTCCACCACTAACCACTCCTGCAAAGCATCCCAACCCAAACCCCGACGTACCACCGAAGGCTTATTAGTCGTAAAATCAAGGATCGTGGACACCTCCACCCCACATTCCTCACCCCCATCAATAATCACATCCACAAACGAATCCAACGCATCAAACAAGCGAAACCGTTCCATCTCCATCGAAGGAAAATCCCCCAACGTATCCGGTAACATCGCAGACGTTGAAATAATGGGATGATCCACCATCGCCAAAATCGCCTGACAAATGGCATGATCTGGGACTCGTATCCCCGTCGTTTTCCGTTTCGGGTTCATCACCACACGGGGGACTAACTTCGTGGCCGGAAGCAAAAAAGTATAAGGCCCCGGAATCAAGCGTTTCATCGTGCGATAGGCCAGATCAGTCACCATCGCATAATGAGAAATATGAGACAGAGAAGAACATAAAAACGTTAAAGGTTTATCATTAGACATCTGTTTGAGTTGTCGAACTCGTTTCACTGCTGCTTGGGAGTTGAGGTCACACCCGATCGCATATACAGTATCCGTAGGATAGAGCATCACTGCACCATCCCGTAATCTTGTGACTATTTCTTGTATTCGGTCAGCTTGGGGGGTTTCCCAATGAATTTCATAGAGTGTTGCCATAATCAAATTTTCAATGGAGTTCTCACAGAGATGACACAATAATTGTCTATGCTTGATGCTGATTTGCCACAATCTCGATTAGTCGTTCACAGAATAATCCAGCATGACGAAAATAGTTTATCTTGATTGTCCCACAGGGATTGCAGGAGATATGTGTTTGGGAGCATTGGTTGATGTGGGGGTCCCCCTCGACTATCTCCGTCAACACCTTGACCCCTTGGGACTCGCTCACGAATATACCTTAGAGGCCGAACCAGTCAAACGGGGAGGACAGTTAGCCACCAAAGTTCATGTCCACTTAGCAGAAGCGTCCCATACCCATCGTCATCTCCCGGATATTCAAAACATTATCAAAAATGCTCAACTCCCCCCCAGAGTCACCACTTGGAGTTTACAGATTTTTGAAAGGTTAGCCATTGCCGAGAGTGCGGTTCACGGACTGTCTCCGGAAACTGTCCATTTTCATGAAGTGGGGGCGATTGATGCCATTGTGGATATTGTGGGGACTTGTTTGGGACTAGACTGGTTAGAAATAGACGAACTCTATTGTTCGGCATTACCCAAGGGAGGGGGGACTGTAAAATCCGCCCACGGGGTTTTATCTGTGCCTGTTCCCGCCGTGTTAAAGTTATGGGAACAGCGACAAGTGCCTGTCTATAGTAATGGCATTGAGAAAGAACTGGTCACTCCTACTGGGGCCGCCATTACGACGACGCTTGTTAAACAGTTTGGTCCCATGCCCGATTTACAGGTGCAGAAAATTGGGTTAGGGGCAGGGACAAAAGAGTTATCCCTTCCCAATGCGTTACGGTTATGGGTAGGGGAAACGACGGTATCTTCTCGGCAAACGGAGATGATCACTGTCTTGGAAACGCAAATTGATGATATGAGTCCCCAAGGGATCGCTTATACTTGCGAGCAGTTGTTAGAAGCGGGAGCATTGGACGTTTTTACCCAACCTGTGACCATGAAAAAATCCCGCACAGGGTTGTTATTAACGGTTATCTGTTTTCCGGAGTTGGCCTCGACTTGTGAGAGTCTGTTATTTCGAGAAACCACGACTCTCGGTATTCGCTTTCGCACCCAACCCCGTCACTTGTTACACCGAGAACTGCATACGGTGATGACTCCTTACGGACAGGTGCGGGTGAAAATTGCCCGTCAGGGGGATAATATTATGAATGTACATCCTGAATACGAGGATTGCGCTAAATTGGCACAGGAATCCGGTCAACCGTGGCAAATGATTCATCAATTGGCTCTTGAGGCCGCAGGGAGTATTTGAGCGCAAGCAACGTTTGTAGGTGTGTTCAGTATTGTAACAAAATCGTTTCGCGCAGTCCCCATCTAAAATCTTCGATTTAGATGGGGTGAGCGAATGGGACTATAGTCCTAGGTTAAATGGGACTTGCGCCTCACGTCATCTCCTTGAGACTCTGCCTATGATTGAGATAACAAACGAACACAGTTTACGGAGTTCTGACCATGAAACTTAGAGTATTACCTGTTCTCGCTGGTGCTGTTGCGCTTACGCTCACCGCTACGGCCATTTCTGCCAATGCTCAACTCAATAATAATCCCCAATGGGAAAATAAACGACAAGAACTTATTACTGAGTTGGACTTAACGCAGGAGCAACAAGACGAAATGACCGCAATTCGAGAAAGCACCCGATCGCAATTAGAAAGTCTCCTCACTGAAGAACAACAAGACACCCTGCGGACTGCGTTTGAAGAGGGCCCAGGGGGTCGTCAAGCTATGCGATCGCTCGATTTAAGCCCAGATCAACGGGATCAAGTGCGCTCTATTATGCGTGCATCCCGTGATCAGATGCGGGAAGTCCTCACCGAAGAACAACAAGAGCAAATGCGCGAACTGATGCAGTCTCGTCGCGGCCCAGGCCGGGGTCCGGGCCGTGGACAAGGGCCTCGTAATTTTAACTAAATCAAACGCTGGTCTTTCAACACTGCACCCACCAAAAGGGAGTTGTCCTTGACATCCTCCCTTTTTTCTATTCTTTGGCTCACTCGCTTCGGTCCTCTCGCAGACAGTTTCCCTGTTCATATTCTTGAATTACCCCATCAGCCAAAAAGCCACTACGGAACTCTAACAGCGAGCAAGTGGAGTTTTCGGGGATATAGGCCCGAATTAAAACCCCTTGGGTGACAAAGGAATAGTCCTTCCCATTTAACCCGTTGGCGGTGCTGACGGGATGCACTCCTGTGATCCCCACACATCCTTCCTGCTGAGAGAGGGGAACGAGACTCATAAACAGGCGATCGCGCCCTCTCCCAACCTGAAACTCCGATAATGATTCAGACTGGTAATCCCGTCGAAAAATATCCACTCGCTGACAGTCTGTATTAAAAGTTGCGATTGGTGTAATCTCTCCCGATGTGGGGTTAAACTGCGGATTAAACTGGGGTTGGTTTAACGAGGGGGTATCTAAGTTCATTTCCGTATCATCGAGATCAGGAAACAGGAACTCATCAAAACTCTCGACTTCTAAAGCGGGATTATCTTGTGCTTGGACAGCGAGAGGAATTAATACGCTAGTGATGGGGAATAAGAGAGATAGTAAAAGATTGAGCTTCATAACAGTAATCAGTAATCAGTAACTATTACCAGTAATCAGTAATCAGTGTGTTGGTCAACGGTGATTGGTTTATAGTTGATTGTAGATTGTCAATGATTGATTATTGATGCCTATTCCTCTCCCCAACTTAGACGATCGCACTTATGCCGATTTAGTCGAGGATGCGATCGCGCAAATCCCCATTGAAGCCCCAGAATGGACAGACCACAACCCGTCAGATACAGGAATCATCCTCATCGAACTGCTGGCCTGGCTCACAGAAATGGTGCTATATCGCGTCAATCAAATCCCCGAACTCAACCAAGCCCAATTTTTGAGCTTACTCAAAGGTCAACCTTGGGTATGGCCGACCGATATACCAACTGCTGCCCAGGCCGCCCTCGTCCAAAGAGAAATTCAAAAAACCCTAGCGGAATTGCGGCGGCCCTACCGTGCCGTCACTAACCCAGATTTTGCTCAATTGATCCTCACCGATTGGGGGCAAACTCGCTATGCTCAACGGGAATTTGGCGAGGCCGGCGCGATCGCGCGGGTCAACTGTTTACCCAAACGAGACCTAGAAAATGCCGATATTCACCAACCCGTCGAAGCCCATCTTAGCTTAGTCATTCTGCCTCGCTATCCCCAAAGCGATGCCTCAGAGAAACAGCGTTTGCACCACGACCTCAAACGTTTCCTCGACCAACGTCGCTTAATTACCACCCGCCTTCATGTCATCGAACCTGAGTTTGTCGATGTCACCCTCTCGGCGGTACTTTACCTCCAAGACAGTGCCAACCCCCCAGCAGTCCAAGCCCAAGCCGAACGACAAATTACAGCCTTCTTTGCCCCTCTCAATTCCCAAGAATTTTGGCAAGGCCAGGGCTATCCCTTTGGGGCAGATATCTACCTGTCCGAACTGTACCAACTCCTCGACGACCTCCCCGGAGTCGATCACGTCGAAGACCTACAACTCAGTGGCTTTGACCCATCTCGTCAACACTTTAACGCCCAAAATCAACTCATCGGTGTAGCGATTCAAGACCACGAACTCGTCAACATCCAGATTGCTTCCCTATCAACCCTGCAACGCTTCGGAGACCAATGGCAAACCAACCCCTAAGCAGTTATCTCGACTACCTCCCCGCTTACCTCCAAACCGATCCCGTTTTGGGGCAATTTCTCTTAGCCTTTGAACGGGTACTGAGTGGCCTTCCCGACCAAGAACCCCCCTTTCACCCCCAAATTATCAGTAACGAGTCCGGCTCAGAATACGGATTAGAAACGATTATCTCCCAAATTCACACCTACCTCGACCCCCAGCAAACCCCCGCAGAATTTTTGCCTTGGCTGGCGGGTTGGGTGGCCCTCAGCTTGGGAGAAGACTGGGACGAGGCAGTAAAACGGCAGTTTATCAGCCAAATCGTCCCCCTGTACCGCATTCGGGGGACATTGCGGGGCCTGAAAAAAATGCTCTCCATTTATCTAGAGCATTCCGGTTTGAGTTATCCCGATCGCAAAATAGCTATTTTTGAGTTTGATGACCGTCCCCATTATTTTCAGGTGCAGCTTGTCCTGCCCAGTAATCAAGTCTTACAGCCCGATCGCTATTGGCGCGAATGCCGAGCCGCCCAAGGCATTATTAACCAAGAAAAACCTGCCCATACCTTTTATGCCCTGCGGATTTTAAGCCTCACCATGCACCTGACCCAAGGGTGGGGATGTTGTTATCCCTTTACCTTGTTTGACCAACCACCACAACAAGCTGTACAAATCGAAGCCACCGTTACCCTCTCAGAAGACTTTGAACCGCAACAGGCCGAGCAAATTTTAATCCGCATTCAAGGTAAAACCCAACCCCTCGAACCCAACGGCAGCCAGATGGGGCCAGTGGTTCGACAGACGGTGTTTTATGACCAACTGATGGGCAATCCCGACGGGTTTTTTATGGCACTAGCCAATTTGGGCGATCGCACCGTAACGGGTATGCTTACCGTCAAGCTGCACTTTAACCTCAATCAACAACACTTCTCTCACTCCATTGTTGAATCCTCCTTTGATCTAAAACCCAACCTCCGCATTTACAAACCCCTCAATCAACTCGAACAAATGCCTGGTAATACCCGTTTAGGGGCTTCAGTCCAGGACACCCTACGAGTGCAATCTGAGCCACCCCTGACGATTTATAAGGCTCAAATTCAGCCCAGTGACGGCAATACCCGCCTCGGCTCCGAAAAAGGCCAAACCATGCGCCTCGTCCATGATGCCCGTTTGCGCGTCTATCTCCCCCGCTTACTGTGGGAGCAAATGCCTGGTAACACCCGCTTGGGGTCAAGCCTTGACAATACCCTCCGCTTACCCCGCAATTCCCAAGCGCAACCCTTGCAAATTTACACCCCTAAAGTCGAATACAAAATCGGCAACACCTACTTACCTAGGGTCGAGGAGCGGGTCTCCCCTCCGTCTTCCAATTCCCAATGGCTCGAAAGGCTGTATCGCTTCCGGTTGTTTGGCCCTCCCGACCCAAGAACCATGGAAATTGAAGTAAACGTTGAACCCCAAGTCAGCGATCCGGTTGAGCGAGGCCAGATTAATCATTTGTTAGTGGTGCGAATGCAGTCTCAGACCTCATCTTTTCGACCTTTTACCCCAGAATTAGAATTTTTGCCTTGGGGCCTTCGGGCGACTCATTCTTTGGCCTATCAACGCTTTTTAGCCAACCCTCGCGGGTTTTTTGTAGTGTTAAAAAATATTAGCGATCGCGCCGTAATGGGTAAAGTTACCATTAAACTCAACTTTAAGCTCAATCAAAAACCGATTTCTCTCGAAATTTTAGCCGAGGATTTTCACCTAGATGCCCGTAGTCATGCCCTCGAAATTTGCCAAACCCAAGCCAACGGCAACATCACGGGCAATACGGTAATTGGTCGCTTAACCCCGGCCATGTTAGAGGCCATGACCCCCACAGAAGAAGCCTGGATTGATTGACATACTCACCGTCCTAGAAGGACGGTGATTCTTCGGTCTTCACAGATTCCGAAATTACTGGTTCAGCGACACCACTTACTGATTCAAGTTACTGATTCAAGTTTCCCTGAATCAACAGAGGTGGAAGTCTCCCCAGTCGTTTCCCATGCACGAGGCAGTTTCCCAATGCCCTTGGGTACTGTTCAACTCAAACATGGCTCGACTGGCCAACAACTCAAAACACTATAGCATAAATTCTTAGAGCGTGAATTCAATTGGTGAAAGTCGCCCTAGAAGGTGACTGAACTTGTCGAAGTCAGGGCGAGGCTTTAGACCCAAGATTTTTGGTAAGGTTTTTTAGAGCAATACGCGAGAGATTTTCCCTCAAAAAAAGTGAATTTAGGCTGCAAACCGAGGAGATTTTATGGCAGACTTTATCTTAACAACGGGAGATTTAGCGATGTTTAATCCTGCCTTTGGGCTAGCAGTAGTCACGGTGATACCAGGCAATCTAGTTGGGACGGGCAAGGGAATGATTAACAAAAAACTGATTTGTGTAGATGGGGATGAGAAAACGGTCATGGTGCCGGGGTGTCCCTACATGACTCCCGTTTTTAACATTCCTGGGGTCGGTATGCTGAGTATTTCCTCCTTGGGAGCGGATCAAAAGGCAAAACGGACGAAATCGAATAATAAACCAGTTTTACTCAAAGGGAGTACGTTTAATGCCAGGTTTCAGGTTATGGTTCCCGCCCAACAACCCACCCCTGGCGGTCCGGTCCCCGATGCGACTCCCCAATATTCGGGGACAGGAACATTTATGACTACGAATGTCCGAGTCAAGGGGCAGTAATCAGTATCCGAAGGCAGAGGGTAGATGGTAGATGGCAGATGTTGGAATAAGGAGGAAATTAGCCTAAGAAGAAGGTCAAAAACTAATCACAGCAAGGCTTTCAGCCAACTTTCAACGATTTTTAGTTTCTGGAGAGTAATCAGTAAACAGTAATCAGTCGGGAGTTTAACCAATAACCAATAACCAATAAAATCATGGGCGACTTGCGGCAACACCAAAAGCAAAAAACTAAAGCAACCGAGAATCCGTCTTCTACAGTAGCTAGAAAATCGACCACGGCCCCTACGGAATCACCAGAACTCTCGTTAGGGAATAAAGCCTTGGGACACTGGTTGCAAGCTAGACAACAGGAAAGATCAGCCCCGACAGCAGCGAACCGACCTTCCTTTAAGGGCTTATCTCAGGAACTTCAGGTACACCCCAAGCTCAAACTCACTCAACCCGGCGATCGCCAAGAACGAGAAGCCGATCGCACCGCCGCTAGAGTCGTACAGCACCTTAACGCCCCCAATCAGCACAACAGCCAACCCGCCGTCATGCCGAAGTGGGCCGCATCCCCCGCAACCTCAAAAGAGGCGATCGCGCCCCCCCTCGAAGCTGCCATCCAACAAGAGCGAGGTCGTGGAGACCCCATCTCCAAAGAAGTCCGCGAACCCCTCGAACAAGCCTTTGGAACGGACTTTAGTCCTGTCCGCATTCATACCGACGGCAAGGCGGATCAACTCAATCGCTCGATTAACTCGGTTGCTTTTACCACTGGAAAAGATATCTTTTTTAAGCAGGGTGCATATCAACCCCGCAGTCGCAATGGCCAAACCCTCCTAGCCCATGAGTTAACCCATATTTGGCAGCAAAATCCCCTCAAGTCCACAATCCAACGCAAAGATGCGACAGTTCCAAGCCAAACGCCAACTCAGAGTTCCGAAACCACTGCATTAGTCAACGAAGTAGCCCAAGAAATTAAATCTTTCTCCGCCGATTGGCTAGACTCTCCACCGAATCATTTTGAATTGTTCCCAGGGGTAACTGTCACGGTAAAAAGCCTGGGATTAAAGGGTACAAACCACAATATTCTGGAAATTCACGGGGGGTTAGAGTTAAAGCTGGGTTCAGAAATTACGGGAGTTGAACCCAAAGGGAAACTCAAAATTAGCTATGATTGTCAAAGCCAAAACTGGGATTACAACACCCAGAATATTCAACTCAAAGCCACCATTGCCGATATCTTAACGTTGGATGCCAAAGATATTAAGTGCGATCGTCAAAACCTAGCCCTCACCGTAGCCACCACCACCCTAAAAATCCCTGACTTCGGCAAAACCCAAGCCACCGCCAAAAAAGTCAGAATCGACCAAAGCGGAGTGGACTGGGATAGTGCTGCTCTTAACCTCAAAGAAATCGGGGTGGGTGAGGTAATTAATCTGCAAAACTTTAAAGCTAATCTGGGCGGTAAATCCAAAAACTACAAAGCCGAACTCAACGGGAAACTCGGTCTCAATATTGGCGATAAAAATGTTGCTGATGTCCAAGCCGAGGGTCAATTCAAGATTCTCCACAACGGTAATAACCAGTGGGATTACGATACTAAAAATATTAACCTCACGGCTAATATTGCTGAGATTTTCAAGCTGGATGCTAACAACATCGAGTATGACCGTAAGAAGAGCCAATTAAACATTCAAAAGACAACTCTAACCATTCCAGAACTGAAGAATACAAAAGCTACTGTGAACAAGGCTAAAATCGACCCAAATGGAGTGGACTGGGATAGAGTAACTGTCACAGTTGATGATACTTCGATTGGTGATTTTTTCACGGTGCGAAAACCTAAGTTAGTCATTAATGGTCGCCAAAGTGATTATAGTTCTGTGGCGAGTGGTAGTGTTGAACTAAAATTAGGGCAATATTTTAAAGGTACAGGAAAGGGTGCGATCGCACTAAACCCGAAAAACGCCACCAGTGCCAAAAAACTCAAGATTAATAGCTTAGAACTCACCGCAAGCGGTAATGTTCAATTTTCAGGCGATTTAATGGTTTGGCCTCAAGTGAACTTTAGTTATCCCGTTGTACCAGGTGCAGTAGAAACGGGGATATCCCTAAAAGTTGGAGGAAGTATTGGAGCTAGTTTGACGGGAAGTGTGAAGAAGGGAGTTGCCGAAGAAGATTTAACGGTTGCAGTCAATCCTGAAATCAAAGGCTCTCTTTTCTCTACTTTGAAGGGATATGCTGGTTTGGGAAGCAGTTATATTGCTGCCGTTGATGCCTTTTTAAAAGGAAAATGTACCGCGATCGCAACAGGTGGACTTAAAATTAACGGTAAGCTCGGCTACAATAGCGACACCCAAAAGATTGATATTAGCCAATTACTATCTGAATACTACGCCAAAGCTGATTTTAAAGTCGCCATTTCCGCAGGATTGCAAGCAACAGCTTTATACTTTTTTGAGAAAAATCTGTATCGAATTCGCGGAGAATTGAGTCTGGGTGGAGGTTCGATGAAAGGGAAACTTGAATTTGATAATAATGGAAGCTTCCAAATTGGCAAACCTGAATTTGAGGGGATACTCGCAGGTAAATTAGACAAAGAATCAATCAAGCTAGAACGCTCTTATGATGTTGTTGACACCAGTACGGCAGAAAAACTCTTGCAAGATGCAACTAAAAATATTCCTGGGAGTGGGAAAGAAAGAAAGCGAATCATTACTGAGGTCAGAGCAAGTTATATCAGAGTTTTAGAACAAACCAAGAATGTTATTGATCGGGAACAAGATAAGAGTAACCGTTATGCTAAAAAGTTAGAGTTGCTTGATGTCAAATTATCCCGCTATAAAGAACTCGCAAAACTGGCAAGTGAATTAGAGATTAACGATACAAAAATAGCCCAAATAGATGAGAATATTAATAACGAACAGGAAGAAGAGAAACTCCAATTAGAACAACAGCAGCAATCAGAAATTGCTAGTTTAGAACAACAGCAAGCTGAGGAAGAAAAAGACATTGATCGTCAAGAGCAAGCAGAAAAAAAACGCTCTGCTCTCAAAAAAGTCAAAGGCATCGCAAACTCTATTACCAAAAAATACAAAAAACTCAGGGATAAAGTTGCAGAAAAATATTATTTTTTAAAAAGCCATATCCCTGATAAATATCAACAAAAGTATGACGATCTTAAACAAACCTATCAACAAAAGAAAACTAAATTAAGTAATGATCTAAAATCCAAACAAGATGAACTCAAAGATACAATCCATCATAAAAAAGACGAACTCAAGGAGAAATCTTATGATCTGAAGCAAAGGTCAAAACAGAATTTTTCTGGAACTATTGAAACACTTTCAGTCGCAAAACTTGAGGTATCAGGGTTAAAAACAAAAGCATCGAGCTTCAAAAATCAAATCAAGGAATACGTCAAGGACAAAACTCTCACGAAACTGACAGAGATCGGGATTAAGAATGCGGAGAGCTTTGTCCAACGGATGAATGAACTTGCAGAACTACAAGAGAAATATACAAATAAATATCAACTTCATCAAGACTGTCTTGATAGTGCGATCGCGACTAAAAATGATGCTACGAGGGTTATTGAAGATGTAAACTTAGCCATTGAAGATCTTAAACAGCTTGAATTGGGTAGAGGTGTTGAAAAGATTTCGAGAATGAATTACAGTAAAATCTCTCTCAACGCCATTGAAGGTAAGTTTGAACGAGAAACAGTAAAACTAGAGGACAATTTGAATGAGCAAGTCGAAAATATTGAAAAAGAGATATTAGACCAATCCAGCTAATCAATCATAGGAATAGTTGAAAATGATCCCAATCTTTCTAAGTTGTACACTTTCTCTCAAGACTTATCACTGTATGCTTTTTAAATTATTAAGTTAAGAAAAAAAGAATTTGATATGCTTTCACAATCTTTACAATCGATTCTTAATCAACAAGGATTACAGTTTTATGATATTGGCAACAACATTCTCCGCATTCATGTCAATGGACAAGCAGCAACTTGGAGTACCCTAGTGAAATGTATTGATGAGTATCAGCAACTCATGGTCTACTCAATTTGCCCTAATAAAGCACCTGAACCTAAACTGAGTAATCTTCAAGAATTTCTAACTCGCGCCAACTTTGGCTTGAAGTTTGGCAATTTTGAACTAGATTTAGAAGATGGAGAAATTCGCTTTAAAACCAGTGTTCAATTTGCGGGTGAAATCGATCCAGCACCGATGATTGAAGAATGTTTATCTCTTAATGTAGTCAGCTTCGATCGCTATCTACCTGGTATTTTACAAGTTATGTTTACCGACACAACCCCCCAAGACGCGATCGCGCTCATTGAATCACCCCAAAGCGATGCTAAGACTGAATCAGAATAGCTACAATAGACAGGACAAATCCTATGTATGATCATCAACAAGGGGATTGGGAACAGTTAATTAACTTATTGCAATGGCTCGATCAACGTTTAGAAATCGCAACTGAGATAGCAGAATCTATTTTTGAAACTAACTCAGAACAGTCTAATTTTAGTGATCGCGGTATCCAAATTGATCCCCAAGAGGTAACAGGGTTAATGAGCCAAAATTTCGCTCAACCGATGTTTGTTCAGGACAAATCCCAGAACATCCAGTCTCCTCTCCCTTCCTGTCTCAATCATTCATCTTTATCTTGGCTTCAGCAGACTTTTCAACTAGACAACTTTGATTTAGGGATTATTGCGATCGCTCTAGCACCAGAACTCGATCGCCGCTACGAACGGATTTATGCTTATCTACAAGATGATCTTCGAGGGAAACGACCAACTGTCGATTTGAGCCTAAATTTATTATGTGATTCAGCCGTGGAAAAACTAAAGCGACGGGCCTATTTAACCCCCCAAGCATCCCTCATTCAGAACGGCTTATTACATCTTATTCCTGACCCAAATCAAGTAGAACCACCCCTATTAGCTCATATTATTAAACTCGATGCAGCCGTGGTGCGTTTACTGCTCGGAGAATCGGGTTTAGATGAGAGATTAAACTCTTTTTGTCAGCTAAATTTACCTCAGCGCGATCGCTCCATTCTAGATTCTTCATTTTTACTGGAAAACCTCCATTTTATTAAAGAAATTTGGCAAAATAAAGAGCCATTCACTTTATTTTTTCAGGGAGTCGATCGAGGTCGAAAAGAAGAAACCGCTAACGCGATCGCTCAAGCTCTTAATATTCCTTTACTGACAGCCAACCTAGCCCAACTTGAAACTCTAAAACTAACGGAATTCCGAGAAATAATCAAACTGTTGCTGCGAGAAGCTCAGTTCCAAGGATCATTACTGTATATCGATCATCTAGAGATTTTACAAACTCCAGAAACCACAGCTTTATATCCTACTTTATTGAGCGCATTGAAGACTTATTCTTCCCTAATCATCCTAGCTGAAATAGAGCCATATCCAAACACAGATATTCATGGTCATAATCAACTAAACTGGGATTTTCCTATTCCGAGTTTTGAGCAACGTAATTGTTATTGGCAACATCATCTACAAAAAATAAATATTAAAATTAATGATGCCGAGCTAGAAAGTTTGAGCGATCGCTTTCGACTCACCTCAAATCAAATTGCCACCGCAGTCCGCACCGCAGCCACTCAAAAACGATGGCAAAATTCTCAAGATACCACTTTATCTGATACCCAACATTTGCCGACTGAATCTTTATTTCGTGCAGCCCGGAGCGTTTCTAGTCGTGAACTACAAGGTTTATCTCAACACATTCAGCCTCAATACGTCTGGGATGATATTGTTTTACCCCCCTATCAAAAAACACAACTGCGTGAGATGTGCGATCGCGTAAAATATCATCATTTGGTTTGGGAAACTTGGGGATTTAAGGTTAAAAAATCTCTAGGTCGAGGTCTCAATGTGATGTTTTCTGGGCCATCGGGAACTGGGAAAACTATGGCGGCAGAAATTATCGCGCAAGAACTCAAACTCGACCTCTACAAAATTGATTTATCCCAAATGGTCAGTAAGTATATTGGCGAAACTGAAAAAAATCTCAGCCAAATTTTTATAGCCGCTACCAATGCTAACGCTATTTTATTATTTGATGAAGCTGATGCTTTATTTGGTAAACGTAGTAAGGTCAAAGATGCTCGCGATCGCTATGCGAACTTAGAAGTTAGCTACGTTTTACAAAAAATTGAAGAATACGAAGGATTAGCCATCCTGACGACCAACTTACGGGGAAATATGGACGAAGCCTTTATGCGTCGTCTTCAATTCATTATTGAATTTCAATTACCCGATGATAAACAACGTTATCAAATTTGGCAAAAATCATTTCCTGAAAATACTCCTAAACATTCTGATTTAAACTTTCAATTTTTAGCTGATAATTTTGAGCTAACTGGTGCAAACATTCGGAATATTGCTTTGATGTCTGCTTTTTTGGCCGCATCTGAGGGGAGTTTCGTCCAAAGAGTACATATCATGCAAGCAGTACGCCGCGAACAACAAAAAATGGGTAAAATCTCTACCAAACAGGTAGAACATGACTACATAGCACTTGCTGAGTGAGCATTTAGCATAAGCACTCAACGTAAGCATTCAGCTATCAGCCTTGACTCCGTTAGCTTAAAAGTTAGCGTGAACTACCCTAACTAACCGCAAGTGTTATAGTTAGGGCTTCTAATTTCATGGGGAATTGCGTCTGACAAAACCCAAGTTTTACCAGTCCGTATTTGGAGCTTGACAAAATTCCAATTTCCTTAACCTGTCACCAATCCCTTAAAACTAACACTCCGTTGGCGAAGCCTCTCCAAGGGCAGAAAGAAAGTAAAGAAATATTACTAAGTGTTACTAATATTTATGAAAATTAAATAATAATTTATCTCTCTTTGGTGACTTTGGTGAAAGAAAAAATAGAATCCTTATGGGGAAAGGGTTTCAGAGAATGGTGGGATTGTTTGAGTTTTTATCCGGCAAGAGATTATCTAACGGGAGATCTCGTGAACACGCAATAGATAGATTGTTCTGACTGGGTTAGAGGATTGGGCTGCGATTTTACTCTCACCAAAGAGATGATTTTAAAATTTAAATTATTTTTCTGTTGACATACTTAGACGGATTATATAGAATTGGGATCATAAATTTTTACGAGTTACCCGAAGTGCGACTTTTAGTTAAAAAGCTTTTTAATTAAGGCTTTTTAATTAAGGCTTTTTAATTAAGGCGGGTGCTCAAGAAAGCACAAACATTCTAAAAAAAGTAAGCACAAAACTGGGAATCAACCTCATGGGAATCAACCTCATGGGAATCAACCTCATGGGAATCAACCTCATGGGAATCAACCTCATGGGAATCAACCTCAGTGGATTGTGTAGAGGTAGTTTGGCTATGCCTTCAAGAGTCCGATTGTGAACTACTTGAGAATTCCCCGAATTGAATTCAGGGGAGAGTCAAGAAGCTGCCCTGTCGTTTACTAAGTTGCATGATTTCTCAACCGGATTGGGTAAACTTTACCCGACAACGCCCTAATTACTTTCCAGGACAATATTTACTGGATGAAGATTTTGAACTAGCTCATCGGTATCTCAGCGATCGCCAACGTTACGTCAACAGTCGTCTGCATCTATCGGGAATTGTAGAAGGCTTAGAAGTTGAAGCGATCGCAGGTCAACCCGAAGTCATTATTAAATCGGGAACCGCCATTGATGGAGAAGGAAATCTGATCATTCTCGGACAAGCAGTGAGTCGCAAAATCAACGCTTTAGGTTGGTTATGTTTGCGTTATCACCAAGAAGCGAAAATCCTTCAGCAACCCGAAATTCCCGACAGCTTTACCCGCTTTGAAGAAAACCCATTACTAACCCTAGAAGCCATCGAAACCCGCGATGAAAAAACAATCATCCTAGCCAAAGTCACACTTGAAGATGGCCAAGTGCAGATCGACAACAGCGTGCGACAATACTCCGGAGTGCGCTTACCTAGTAGTAACGGAGAGGCGATCGCCCTCAACAGCAACGGCCAATCTCTAACCATTCAGGGCAATTTAACCCTTTTCGGTGTCCTGCAAATCAATGACTCTAGCTTGAATGCCATCTCTCAAGCGATCGACCTCGAAGCAGACCTAACGGATATTGTCCCCTCAGAAAAAGCCGTCAAAGAACATATTGAGCGTCGCATTACCGAAGGATTAAACGCCAACCAATCCGCCTACACCCTTGCCCTCTCCAATCCGATGCGACATCGGATGTACCCCAACGACCCCTTAGTTTACCAAGATATTTTTGAGGCCAAAGAGGCCGGGGTTATCGAAAAATACAATCAAGTTGAAAACTACGACGACACCAGCCACAGTACCAAAAACTCCCTGTGGTGCGGTCGCCGTGCCATTTGTTTTGGGTCGCAAGAAGTCGCCGATAGAGGAGCTGCCGTTACAGTTCCCGAAGGTTACGATACCCTTTGGGTGAGAATTTCCGCCGCCGATAAGTGGTATAGCTTCCGGGCAGAATTCCTCGATGGGGACAAAGAAATTTTAGGCTATTGGACAGGCGGTCGTCGCAATGCCAACTGTTATTGCCCAGATGGTTCTCTGGCCGATAGTTACCACAACCGACATCAATGGATTCCGATTCCAGTAGGTCGTCCAGGTCGAGTCTTACTCGTCGAAGACCTCGGCAGTAGAAGCGATGGCGGGTTGTGGTTTACAGGCTTAGGTTTCAGCAAAAATCCCTGGGCCCATGCTACTCAGTCAGCTTTGGGCTACCACTGGACTGTGAACGGTGGCGATGCCACCAACTGGCAGGGGGGAAACTCCAAGGAAGGGAACTCCGATGACTGGCATGGCGATATTTACACCATCATTCCCAGGGACACAACCCTAAAATTAAAGGTTCCCTACGTTTGGTCGGGGCGAGATAAACTGCTGTACATGGTGGAGCATAACAACGATTGGAACGGGTGTATGCACAACGGCATTACCGTTAACGGCCAGCCCGTTGAACGTTTCTTAGCCAGTTACGATAGCCCCTTTGCCCGTCACTGGAACAGTAAATCCTATAACCGCTATATCGCAGCCCGCATCCCCGCAGAACTCATCCCGCGTCCTCAAGCCGATCAAGTCCCCTTGCTAGAAGTCACCATCGACATGACTAAGCAAAACGGTGATCTGCACTTTCGGGAGATGGGGACACACGACCTCGAAGTTCCTGAACTCGATAAAACTTCTCCCTAACCTCTGAAAGCCAATAGTAATCTTCCGGAGTCACTCCCAACTGACTAAGCGTATTTTTTGCAGCCATGCAACAGCAACTACATCATCGACTTCAAGCCCTAAAACAAGAATATGCGTCCGGGCAGAAGGTTTTGGCGAATCTTGAAGCCCAAACCCTCACGTTACGGGAGACTTTACTGCGGATTGGGGGAGCGATTCAGGTATTAGAAGAAGAATTGGCAATCGCCCAAGAAAGGGACAATTTAGATTCTCCGCCCCCACCCCCGGAACCATTCTCTCTCAATCATTCACCCCCCCCATTCACCTCATCCTTGGAGGAATAAAACCATGTTGGACGATCTCGACAGCAGTCTCAGAGCTTTCTTGCACCACGAACTCCCAGAATTACAAAACTCCGGCGAAACTCAGGTCGCCATTAGCTTTGACCTGCCAGTAGAGGACGCGATCCAACAAACACCTGCGATTAATCTCTTTCTCTATGATGTACGTGAAAACTTAGAACGGCGTAATCGAGAGTGGAGGATGCAACGCCAAGACAACGGCACAGCGATTAAAACCCAACCCCCTGCTCGCGTCGATTGTTCTTATTTAATTACCGCTTGGAGCAGTGGTGATGATCCCCAACAAGAGCATCATATTTTAAGCCGGATTATGCGTTTGTTGCTGCGTCGCCCAGTATTACCGGATGATTTACTCCAAGGCAGTCTCCAAGACCCCATCTGTCCTGTTTTATTAACTTCCTTACAACCCGGCATAAAAAACCCTGGGGAAATCTGGCAAGCACTAGGAGGGCTTCCCAAAGTGTCACTGCACTGTACGGTGACAATCCCTGTTCCTCGAACCGAAGACCCAGAAGAAGTCCCTCTGGTACTCGAACATCGCCCGCAATTGTCTCGATTCTCCTAATCTCGATTCTCCTAATCTCGATTCTCCTAATCTCGATTCTCCTAATCTCGATTCTCCTAATCTCGATCTGATGAGCTGAAAATGAACCGACTCCAACGAACCCAAAGTTGCCTATCCATTGCCTTAGCTAGTTTGACCCAAGATGTTATCAGCAAACAGGGATTATCCCATGTCACCGTGAAAATTGACCAAGCCCCGGATTTATTCATGGAACGACTGATAACCGGCCTACTCGGGTTGCCTTCATCTTGGTGCGGGGCGCGATCGCCCCCACCCCGTCATGAAATGATCGGCTAGTTGCGTTGGCGAAGCCTCTTGAAGAATCGCTCCCTATGGCCTAATAGGAAATCCGGTGAATCATGATCAGAACCGAACTGTAGGGAAAATTCCTGAATTGCCCCTACGCCAAGAATCTTGGTCTGCAATATAACAATTATCCTCAATTAAAGGAACAAGGAGAATGCCTACTTATCTATCCCCCGGCGTTTACGTCGAAGAAGTCCCATCTGGACTAGCACCCATCGCTGGGGTTGGTACTAGCACGGCAGGTTTTATCGGAATTATCTCACTGAACGCAGGTGAAACGACTCCACCCGCCCCAGCAGAGCCCACCGAAGCGACAACCCCCTCCACCCTCGCCCAAAAAGGCAACTTTGAGCCAGGGAATGACCAGTATCGCGTGGTGATGTCGGATCAGAAAAACGCCGAAAACGAAGTGGTTGCCATGACCTCAGCCAAAGCCGGGGAAGTCAAACTCTGCACCAACTTCAGCGAATTTAAAGAAAACTTTGGCGAATTTTCCAACCACCCCGGACAAAACACCCTCGCTCATGCCGTTTATGGGTTTTTCCGTAACGGCGGCACACGCTGTTTTGTCGTCTGGGTGGCGGCGGAACAGGACATTGACCTCGCCCTAGAAGCATTTGAAGCCATCGACGAAATTGCCATTGTCGCCGCCCCTGGTGTCACCACAAAATCCACCCTCGCCCAACTCGACATTCACTGTCGTTCAACCAGCGATCGCTTTGCTATCTTAGACACCGAAGAAAACATTACACTCAGGGAACTCGAACCGGGTAACGAAAAACTCCCCGGTAACTCCGATTATGCCGCCCTTTACTTTCCCTGGGTTCAAGTGTTTGACCCCATTAGTAATGGGTTAAAATTCGTCCCCCCAAGCGGTCATATTGCCGGAATTTATGCCCGGGTCGATAGTCTACGCGGTGTACATAAAGCCCCCGCCAACGAACCGATTTTAGGGGCAATGGGCTTAAAAAAAGCCATTAGTAAAATTAAGCAAGAACCCCTCAACCAAGTGGGAGTGAACTGTATCCGCAACCTGAACGGCAATATTCGGGTTTGGGGCGCACGCACCCTTGGTGCAGGCAAAGACAACCCTGACTTCAAATATATCAATATTCGCCGTCAATTTAACTACCTGCGGGAATCCATTGATGAAGGAACTCAATGGGTTGTCTTTGAACCTAACACCCCCGAACTATGGGCGCGAATTCGCCGGAATATTTCCGCCTTTCTCACCAACGAATGGCGTAAAGGGGCGTTATTTGGCACCACACCCCAAGAAGCCTTCTTCGTGAAATGTGATGCCGAAACCAACCCCATGGCCGTGCGGAAGTTAGGGCAAGTCGTTACCGAAATCGGTGTGGCTGTCATCGAACCCGCAGAATTTGTCATTTTCCGTCTCACTCAAATCGTGACGGAAACTCAGCAGTAAGCCTGTGTCCCTTCTCTCCCCCAACGGATTCGTGCAACCTTTTAACGATTTTTCCTTAACAGCCCCTGGTGTATCCAGAAGCGCAATCGCGTCTCTCCCCCGCGAAGGCTTGACCACAGGGATTCCGGTCTTTTTGGGTCTTGCAGCAGAGGGATCGACCCAAAAAGACCTCATCGGACAACCTCAAGCCCTCACCCTTTGGCCGCAATTTCTGCGGCAGTTTGGGGCTGCGAGTTTGTTTTTAACCCAAGCCGTCCAAGGGTTTTTTGAGAATGGCGGGCAACTTTGTTATATCTTGCTGCTATGGGGAGAGGGAGAACCAACCCCATCCTTGACCGTCGAACGGTTACGCCAAGGCTTACAAACCCTTGAATCCCTTGATAGCATTGACTTGGTTTGCGTCCCCGACATCATGCAGACAGCTTCTCGTCTAGTCATGAGGCAACTGCAAACCCTAGTGTTGGAACATTGCGATCGAATGGGCGATCGCTTTGCCATCCTCGATAGTTACAACACCAGCAACCTTGAGGAACTGAGCCAACAGCGTCAGCAACTCATCGGTGACAACGGCGCGATTTATGCCCCCTGGATTATGGTCGAAAAGGTTTCTCAACCCATTCCTCCCTGCGGTCACATTGCCGGAGTTTACGCCCGCAACGACCGAGAAAAAGGAGTTCACCATGCCCCGGCCAACTACATCCTCAACGGGGTTCTCGACTTGAGCCTTACCCTGCGCGATCGCGACTGGGAAACCCTCAACGTCAAAGCCGGGCCAGGAATCAACTCCATTCGGAGTTTTCGCAGTCGGGGCATTCGAGTCTGGGGAAGCCGCACCGTCAGTTCCATTCCGGGTTGGCAATATGTCAGCGTGCGCCGTCTGATTGCAACCATACTGCGGTGGGCTGAACAAAACCTCGCCGGGGTTGCCTTTGAACCCAACAACTCCGCCCTATGGATTCGCCTCTCCCGCGAGATCGCCGTTTATTGTGAATCTTTGTGGGAACAAGGTGCGCTCCAAGGGGAAGACCCAGAAGCCGCCTTTTACGTTAAATGTGATGCCGAAACCAATCCTCCTGCCGTGCGAGACTTAGGTCAAGTCATCGCTGAAGTCGGCATCGCTCCCACAACCCCGGCAGAATTTATCGTTATTTCCCTCGTTCATGGAAGTAGCGGCGTTACCTTTGCTTAGTGTGTTAATTTACTGCATTATTAGGAGATAATTCTCATGCCAAATATCAAAGACACCCACGATCCTTATAGCGGTTATAATTTTTGGGTTGAATGGGACGGTATTGTTCATGCTGGTTTTCGGGAATGCAGTGGTTTGAGCAGTACACGGGAAGCCGGAACTTATCGAGAAGGCACGGATAAAAACCTCGCCCAACGACAATTACCAGGGTTAAATAGTCACGGGAATATTAGCCTGCAACGGGGCATTACCGACAACAAAGAACTCTGGGAATGGCAATGTAAACTCCTCGATGGCGAAACAGAACGTCGTAATGTTTCCATCATTTTAGCCGACGACAAAGGCGACGAAAAAATGCGCTGGAACTTAGAAAACTGCTGGCCAACGAACTGGAGTGGCCCGGAATTCAACGCCACATCGAGTGAAGTGGCCATTGAATCCCTCGAATTGGTTCATGAGGGTGTAAGTATCGGTTAGTGGAGTTAAAAATGCATCAAACTGAATTTCCTTTTACACTACCCCACGGTTATTTAGATGCCGAAGGTGTACTTCATCGTGAAGGAGTGATGCGGCTTTCTAGAGCCGTCGATGAAATTACCCCTTTGCGCGATCCGAGAGTACAAAGAAATTCAGGCTACCTCGTGATTATTCTCCTAGCGAGAGTCATCACGAGGTTAGGGACTATTAATCAACTCAATACCAAAATTATTGAGGAATTGTTTTCAGGAGACTTAGCCTATCTACAAGACTTTTATCAACGGATTAATCAAAATGGACATACCCGTTTTCGGGTCGCTTGTCCTCACTGTAACGGTGAATTTGAAGTGGAAACGGCTACTATGGGGGAGTAGTCTGCTACCCCCACCAACGTCTGCTTGAGGAGGTAGCTTATCTTTCCTATCATCTCCATTGGTCTTACAACAATGTTATGAACATGGAGCATTGGGAGCGTCAAAAATGGGTAACTCAAGTCGCCCAAATTAATGAAAAAATTAATAAAAATGCAGACAAAAAATAACTCCTGTTCCCCTGTAAGCATTCAGCGTTGTCTCCAGATGTATGAATGGAGGAAATGATCTAACCATGGCACAGTTTCAGCAACAAAGCGGTCAAAATTCCGAAAAAAATCGTGATCCTTATATGCCATTTAACTTTACAGTAGAGATCAATGGTCTGACTGTGGGGGGGTTTTCTGAAGTTATGGGATTGAGTGGCAGATTGGAGCTAGAAGACTATGTTGAAGGGGGGATGAATCACCGCGTCCACCGTTTTCCTAAACACATGGACTATCCCAACTTAGTGCTGATTCGGGGTTTAAGCGACCGAGATGATTTGTGGAAATGGTATCAAGATGTCACTCGTGGTAAGATTCGCCTGCAAAATGCCACCATCATTCTCAAAGACAGCCAGCAATCTGATGTAATGGCGTGGCGGGTTTCTAGAGCCTATCCTGTCGCTTGGGAAGGCCCGCCACTCAATGCCAGTACAGGAACAGAAGTGGCCTTTGAGCGCATGGAATTGGTGCATCGCGGGATTTACGAACAAAAGGTGCAAAAACAATGAAGATTAACTCCCGCTTACTGCAACGAGTCACTCGCCCACTCAACCAACCTGGCATCATGAATCACCGGATGGCAGATCGTTTGATTGAGCGATACGAGCGTTTAGTGAATCGTCTGCCCCTGTTAGACCAACAAATGAGTCGCTGGTCTGCGATCGCAAATCTGGAAACCGAGCAAGTCCCCATTGTTTACGCCCAAACCCCACTCGAAGAGGGCGAAACTCCCACCCCCAAGGGATTCCCCTCTGGGGACGCTGCGCGAACACTGCAACCTCAGACCACTCCAAGGGAATCTGACGCTCTATCTCCGGTAACAATATCTCCTTCTCCCCCTTCTCAACCGGAAACCCCATTCACTAACCCCTCCCCCCAAGGAAATACAGAGAGTCTGATTGAAGCCAAACTTGAGGCAACTCAAGGTGACATTGAGGAGATTGCACAGCCAAAAAAGAATCTCTTTGATGCTCAAGTTCAACCGTTTGAGGATCATTCAGCTACGGCAACTCCAGCTAATCCCGAAATCCCTACGACGGTGGTTTATGGGGAGGATGCACCCCCTCTAGTGCCAACTCCCCAGGAAAAATCGTCTCAACAGACAGTAAATGCTCCCTCAGAAATGCCTTTCGTTGAGACATCTCCCCATCAGTCCTCCTCCCAAGTAGGGGAGAGAGGAGAAAAAACAACCGTTTCAGGCAATGGGGAGGATGCACCCCCTCTAGTGCCAACTCAACCAGAAAGCCAATCTCAGCACCTCCCCTTGCTACAATTGGCAGTCCAACCCACACCTGAAAGCATTATTCAAGCGAAATACGATACTACTGCCTCCCTAACCCCAGTATTTACGCCAGTAAAAGCAGAATCGCCCTGGGTTGCGTCAGAATTTCCCACATCAACACAATCCTCTGATTCTTTTGAGACTCTTGTCTGCGATCTGCCTCTCACATCGCAGACATCAATTCCCACAGCCCACACATCGGTAACATCACCCCAATTATCATCAACCCCCCTCTCGTCGCCGATTCAACGCCCAGCGTTCATTAATCTTAGACAGAATCTAGAAATTATTGGCGATCGCGCAGCCCCCCCAGAAGGGAATCATCCCCTTGTAGAAAACCCCGTAACCTCACCTGAAATAGCACCCTCTTGGCCTGCATCGACTTTAGCTTCAGTAACAGAAAACCAGCCTTTAGACTGGATAACTCCTGATACTCCAATCCTTGCAGAAACACCCAACCCAGCATCCCCAGCAGCCCATTCTAACCGCGAAACCACTGCAACGGTAGCACCATCCACAGGCCCTTCAACGCCTGCTCCTGTAGTGATTCCGAAAAAAGCAGCCAATACCGTCTCAGCCTTCCCTCCCCAAGACCAAAAACAAGCCCTAGCACAACCCCACCTCACCAGCTTACAAACTAGCACCTCAACCCCAGTCGTTTTTGCCCAACGTCCTGAGACTCTAACTGAAAACCCAACTGAAAAAGCCACTAACTCTCAACCCAAACCCCCAACCGTTCCCCTAACCTTCCCGACAACCCAAGAAAGCGCACACCCCGCCAACGATGTTACCACCCCTCTGACTCAGGTCGAACCAGAAATGAACCCCGCCATTTCTGCATTACCGACCATCCAGATTGACTCACAATTAACCCCCCCAACCCTCGAAACCCTAGTGTTATCCCATGCCATGAAACCCCAAGCCGACAGTATAGCCTCAACTCAAAAAATACACTCATCCACCCCCACCACCGCCCATCCCATCCCAAAACAGTCAACAGAAGCAACAGTCCCTCGTTCTCCCCCATCCACACAGCAAAATCCCCCCAACGCCAGCCCTTCCGGGCAACAGGCACAATCTGCCACCAAGCAAACTGTAACCCAAAATGCCCCCCCAGAGATTAATCTCGATGCCTTAGTTGCAAAGGTCGAAAGGAAGGTCTTGCGGCGATTAGTGGTAGAAAGCGAGCGACGAGGTAAGCACAAATGGCGTTAGAAAAATTAAAAATTAAAGCCGAACAAGATCAAGAAGGTGATTTTGCCGAAGAAATCGAAGTTCTCTTCAATCCCAACCAAGTCCAAATTGACAAAACAGGCTGGACTTATGGAGAGAAAGGAGAACCTATTGCTTCTAAGGATTTAGCGACCCTGAAGATCACCTTATTTTTTGATACCACCCTCCAGAGTTCCCCCCCTGATAACGTCCAAGAATACACCCAAAAAGTCTTTACCCTGACTCAACCTCGCATTGGCACACCAGTCAAGCGTCCCCCGCGGTGTCAACTGGTATGGGGCAAAATTGGGGGCAGTAACAATATTTTATTGCCAGACGGCTTTTTAGAAAGTGTCAGCAAAACGTTAACCCATTTTCTCGAAGATGGTACACCTGTCCGCGCTACCCTCGATTGTACCTTTCGAGAATGGGCCACAGGAGAAGACCGTAAGAAGGCCGAAAATCTAATTGATGACCCGATACGGATTGTAAGACGGGGCGAAACCCTTAGCAGCATTGCTTATGAAGAATACGGCGACCCCGCCCTCTGGCGCACTATTGCCGAAGAAAATCGCCTTTATAATCCTCGGCACATCCCCCCAGGGTTAGTGCTAACCATTCCCCCTTTACCCATTTTGAATTGAGGAGATTATGTCAGACTATTCCAGGGTACAAACCCTCATCCCAAACATCAAAATACTGATTCAAGGTCAGAAGTTACCTAGCAAAGCGGATAGCGATTTAGTTGCAGTTCAGGTCTTTGAAGATATCGAAGTGCCGAGTATGTTTACTTTAGACTTTATCACTTGGGATTTATCTCAAGGGAAGTTTACCTGGGTGGATGACGACCATTTTGAAGTGGGGAATGAAGTGGAAATTAAAATGGGGTATGGGAATCACTTAAAAACCGTAATATTTGGGGAAATTACTGGTTTAGAACCGGAATTTTATCAAGGAGAAACCCCTCGTTTAATTGTTCGCGGTCACGATTTGCGCCATCGTTTAATGCGGGGTTCTAATACGAAATCATTTACTAAAATGAAAGACAGCGATATTTTTAGTCAAATTGTCCGAGCGAAAAGTTTAACGCCTAAAGTCAAAGATAGTAAAGTCAAACATGATTATCTTTTGCAACACAATCAAACTGATTGGGACTTTCTCACCAGTCGTGCTGAACGCATTGGTTATGAAATTGTCATCGATCAAAAAACCATTTATTTTCAGCCTCATCAAAATGAGGATCAAAAAGTATTAACGCTTACATTTAATGAAAATTTACGAGAATTTATGCCGCGACTGAGTAGTATGAATCAAGTTCAAAAAGTTGAAGTTCGCGGCTGGTTGCCTGACAAGAAAAAAGAAATTTTAGGCAAAGCAGCCGCCGGAAAAGAAGGAAGTAAAATGGGAGGAAAAACGACGGGTCCGAAAGCGGTCAAAACCTTTGGTGATTCAACAAAAACTGTTGTTTCCCAACCTGTTGCAACCAAAGCTGAAGCGGATGAGATTGCTTTAGGGCAGTTTAAAGATATGGCTCTTGCTTATATTGCCGCCGAAGGAACTTGTCCTGGGATTCCCACTTTACGAGTTGCGAAAGTTGTTGAAATTGAAGCGGTGGGTAAGCGATTTGGTGGGTCTTATTATATCACTGCAACTGAACATCACTATTCTAAAAAGTTTGGTTATAATACTTTATTTACTGCAAGGAGAACTGCTTTATGATGGGATTTGATTTGTTAATGTCCGACGACCAACAGACCCGTTTTTATGGGGTGACAACTGCTATTGTGACTAATATTAAAGATGAAGATGGTTTAGGGCGAATTAAAGTTAAATTCCCCTGGCTCACTGACGATGATGAGAGTCATTGGGCGCGGGTAATGACTCCAATGGCGGGGAGCGATCGCGGTTTTTATTTCTTGCCAGAGGTGGATGATGAAGTATTAGTCGCTTTTGAACATGGTGATATCGCTTATCCTTATATTTTGGGAGGATTGTGGAATAAAAAAGATCAACCCCCAGAAAAAAATGATGATGGAGAAAATAACAAGCGTTTGATTAAATCTCGAAGCGGTCATCAGATTATTCTGGATGATACGGAAGATCAAGAAAAAATTATCATTCAAGATAAAAGCGAAAAAAATAAAATCACAATTGACTGTGAAAAAGATGCCATGACTATTCAAGTCGAAAAAGATTTGACTATCGAAGCTAAAGGCAAAGTCAACATTCAAAGTAAAGACGATGATATGTGCATCGAATGTAACAACTTGGAAATTAAGACTCAACAAGACTGCAAAATTAATGCCGGAGCAAACTGTAATATTCAAGCGAAAACTAAGGGAGAATTGAGTGCCAAGTCGGGGATAGACCTCAATTGTACGGCGGGAGTCAAAGTGAATAATGGTGCATTAGAGGTAATGTAATGGATATTGATTTTTTAGGTGTAGGTTGGACGCTTCCAGTGCAACTAGACTCTGAACAAAAAATTGCCACTGCTAAATACGAGCAAGCAGTCCGTCAGTCTATTTGGGCTATTTTAAGTACAGCGCGAGGAGAACGATTGATGCGTCCGGATTTTGGTTGTCGCATTCACGATCGCGTTTTTGATCCCAACACAGCAGGAACAGTTGGTCAAATTGTTAGCGATGTCGGGGGAGCATTATTCACTTGGGAACCTCGTATTGATGTATTAAATATCGAAGTTCTCGAAGCACCAGGACAACCCAATTTACTGCATATTTCTATTAACTACCGTGTCCGCACAACTAATAATGCGTTTAACTTGGTTTATCCTTTTTATTTACAGTAGAAAAGAGATTTGATAGTTGATAGTTAACTCATAAATATTAACCCGTTAAAACGGTTTTTCGCTATCAGCTTTGGGGTTTAAACCAAGGTTCAACTCAAAAAAATAACCAACAACAAATAATCAACAATAAATGACCAACAACCAACAACCAAAAAACTTAAAAAATGAAAATTCCGAGCCACCTCAACTAGATCGGCGTAGCTATGCTGAGATTGTGCAGCAAACCCAAGCCTTAGCTGAGTCCTACACCTCTTGGATAGTCCCCAATCAAACTGATGTGGGACTAGCGGCGATTCGGATTTTTGGGCGTATGGCTCACTTGGTAAAAGAACGCCTCAACCAAGTACCAGAGCGCAATCGCCTCGCGTTTATGAACTTGGTCGGCACATCTTTGACCCCCCCCAAACCCGCACGAGTCCCCATAACCTTTCAGCGCACCGCAGGCAGTCCTGTAGATGTCCTCGTCCCCACTCATACCCAAATTGCTGCTCCACCGCCAGAAGGAGAAGAGACGGAGGTGATCTTTGAAACAGAAGGGGAATTGTTAGTTACAGCAACCCAGGTCCAGGCCATGTTTGTGCTAGAGGATCGGGATTATTATAGCGATCGCAGCAGTAATATTCCCCCCGATACCACCGAACCACCCTTTAGCATTTTGCAAGCTGTACGGCCCATAGAACATTACCTCTATCTGCACGAGGCCCAAATCTTTGATTTACCGAACCTCACCACCGCCACCTTCACCATTACCACGGATTCGACCGCAAGTGCCTCTCAATTAAGCGATCGCTGTTTGGCTTGGGAAACTTGGGACGGCAAGCAGTGGCAACGTCTCACTCACGTCACCCTCACTACAGAAGGGGAGCAGATTCTTGTCACCCTGAGCCAATTACCGAAACTCAAGGCCGTAGAAGTCAATAGTCAAAAAGCCAAATGGCTGCGGGTGACGCTTTCTCCTCATCATCGCCTGAACCTCCCCGAAGTTACAGACATTCAAGGGAGTGCCAGCGTTGACCAACCGCAAACGCCCCAGACTTGCTTCTTTAACAATATTGCCCTAGATTTAAGCAAAGATTTCTCTCCTTTTGGCACAGAACCGCAATATAACGACACTTTTCAAATTGCCCTAGATGCACCCTTGATTCAACCAGGAGTAGCCATCGAAATCAATGTCCATCTCAGCCACGCGCCTCAAGCTACCCCAGATTTAGAATTGCAATGGGAGGTGGGCCATGGTACAGATTGGACTGAAATTACAACCACCGACAACCCAGAACAGTTTCACTGGCTGCGAGACAATACCGCCCCGAAATTCATCTCTGGCAGTACCCAAGGGACATTTCGTTTCCCCGCCACCTTACCCCCACCCAACCCAGAAACGGGCGAACCTGCCTACTGGCTGAGGGCGCGCATTGTGCAAGGGCGGTATGGCCGTCAGGGACGGATGCGCCATTATGTCACCTATAACGATTTAACCGTAGTTGCGACCAGCATCGCTGCCGCCCAAACCGAAATTAGCGTCGATAGTGTTGAGGAGTTATCGGTTGGGGATACCCTGCGGCTACAACAAGGATTTGACCCCAACCAATTAGAAGATGTGCAGATTGCAGCCATTGACCCCAGTACCAATCGCGTCACCCTCAACCGTCCCACCCGCAACACCTACAGCCAAGGCAGTCGGGTTTTGGGTAAGTTAGCGATCGCCAACCCCACCCCAGATATCATCGATCCGCCCCTCCTCCAAGGGATCACTCTCACCTACAAATTTTTCCTCGAACAACCGGCTCATGCCCTTGCTTACAACGACTTTGCCTTCGTGGAAAACCAGCCTTGGGAAGCCCTGTTGAACCGCCCTGCCAGTGCGGGCGAGCGAGTGGTACAGTTGAGGAGTATCGAGGGTCTAGTTATGGGGGAACTCATCCGGTTTACCACTGCAACCCCCTTACTTTACCAAATCGAAGTCATCGACCCCGAACGGCAGCAAATCGTTCTCACCGAACCCTTAACCGTCGATTGTCCTTTGGGGACAAAAGCCCTTCGCGCCTTTCACCCCTTGACTCCCCAACTGTATCGGGATTCAGCGTTTTACCTGGGGTTTAACCAACGATTTCCCAATCGTCCCAACAGCCTGTATTGGCAAGTTCATCCTCCCGAACCCGAAGAAGTCGCGCCAGGCAGCGATTCCCGTTCTAGGGATAGGGATCGTTTGGTTTGGGAATATCTCAGTCCCCAAGGGTGGCGATCGCTCTCCCTCCGCGACGAAACTGCCGCCCTGACTGAGAAAGGACTAATCCAGTTTCTTGGCCCCACCGATTGGATCGCTTCGCCTCACTGCGGCATCAGCAGTTATTGGCTGCGAGTACGACAACAACCCCACGCTTGGGAGCATATCCCCCTTGTTTTGTTTTATTTGTTCCAATGGGCCCTTGATAACCAACAATTTCGGTTTCATGGACTGATTCGCTATTTTTTCGCCGGAATTCGTTCGCGGGCTTGCCGGAGCGTTACTCCTCGGTTAGGGAATGTCCGCACCAATACCACTTGGGCCCGGCAGTCTGTCACCCTCACTCACGAGAATTTGGGATCGAGTACGATGCAGCCCGGACAGGTGTTTAAGATCAGTCAAATGCCTATTTTAGCCGGACAACAACTGGAGGTTGAAGAAGGACGGCTACCCTCTGAATCGGAACAGCAGTACCTCCGGCAGCATTTAGGGGCCGATGCGATTGCCCCCGTTGAAGACGAAACCGGAGAGTTGGAAGCGGTCTGGGTGCGCTGGCAAGAAGTCCCTGATTTTTATAGTTCGGCAGGGGGCGATCGCCACTATATCCTCGATCGCCAACAAGGCCGCATTCAATTTGGAGATGGTCAAGCCGGGATGATTCCCCCGCGAGGCCGCAATAATATTCGCCTGAGTTATCGTACCGGAGGCGGCCAGCAAGGCAACCAAAACGCTCAAACCATTGTCGAACTAAAAACCACAATTCCTTATCTCGATAGTGCCATTAACTGGGAAGCCGCTACAGGAGGGAATGACCAAGAATCTTTAGAACGCTTAAAAGTGCGATCGCCTAAACGTCTGCGTCACCGCGATCGCGCCGTCACTATCCAAGACTTTGCCGATCTTGCTCAGGTGGCTGCGGTAGAAGTAGCCCGCGTCCAAGCCCTCTCGCCGGACATGATGTTCCCTCGCTTTAACCCCTTGTTGCAAGAACTCTGGGTAGAACCAGAACAGGGCCGCAGTATTCTTGATTCCCAAGTCCCCGGCAATGAAATTGATGTCTTCGACCAAGACATCCGCGCCGGATGGGTGCAACTGATCATCGTTCCCCAGAGCCAAGACCCCCGGCCTGTCCCCACTTTAGCGTTACTCAATCGCGTCGAACAGTTTATCCAAGCGCGATGCGTGGCCACCCTAGATTTGCGGGTATCCGGGCCTAAATGGCAGCCTATTGGCATCAGTGCCGAAATTGTCCCCCTAGAAATTACCCAAGCGGGAACGATTAAAAACCGCGTCGAACAAGCCTTAGATGCGTTTTTACATCCTCTGACGGGTGGACGACAAAAGACGGGTTGGGCGTTTGGGCGATCGCCTCAACGTTCTGACGTATATGCTGCCTTGGAATCCGTACCAGGGGTGAGTTATGTTCGTGCCTTAACGATTCATCCGGTGGCCATTGCGATTGACCGACAAACCTTAATTTATTCTGGCGAACATCGCATTACCCTCAAACTTCCTGATAGCTAATTGTTGGTCATTGGTTAGATGTATAAGATTCTTCGTATCATCATCTAAACCCAAACATCAAGAATTCCAGAAATCCTGTAGTGCGACCATCTTGGTCGCTACGGTATCCCAATTTAAATGCGTAACAGCTTAACCAGTAACCAGTAACCAGTAACCAGTAAACAGTAAACAGTAATCAGTAACCAGTAAACCGCTATCCTAGAGAAAGTTTACCCCTCTCTAGCAATGTTCCCTTTTTTCTTCTCATTGGCAACCCTAGGAGAGACACTACCACCCCCTAGTCCTCTCGTACAACGAACCGAATTGTCGAAAATACAACAAGAACAGTTAAGCCAAATTGTTGGTTTCTGGGCAACATTAGGCGAAATTGAGCAAGCGCGACAGATTGCGGCCACCATTCCCAGTCAACAATATCGAGATTTAGCATTATCGAAAATTGCCACTCATCTGGCAACCCAAGGGGAGTTTGAGGCCGCGTTAGCGTTGGCAGACTCCCTAGAATATGTGGGGATGCAGGGTTGGCCAGTGCGGGATCAGACTTTGCTGAAAATAATCGGAGTTGTAGTAGCGTTGGATGCTCCTGAAGTGGCTGTGACTATTGTTCAGCAATATCTTGAGCCTTACTGGTATCCCTATGTGCTACCTGTGTTGATAGAGAGTCAAGACTATAAGTTTGTCCAAAATACACTGTTAAAGTTACCCCAAGAGATTTGGGAAAGTCCCAGTGCGCCTCCTGTAATATCCCCGCTATTTGAGGCGATGATTCAACAGGGGGAAATGTCGCAAATTTGGGCGTTTATTGACCTGATTCCCAGTCAGAATGGGCAAATTTGGGCGTTCATTGCGTTGGCAGATGAATTGTTAGAAGCAGGGGATCAAGAAGTTGCTGAGGAAGCGATACAACGGGCGGAGGGGCGACTTTCTGGGGTATCCGATCGAGAGCAAGAAACGGCTCAGGTAAGAATAGCCGGGGTGCAAGCCAAATTGGGCAACCCTGATGAGGCTATGGGCTTGTTAACGGGGACTGAGGATGATTTGGAGAGTATTGAGGTTTATCGGGAAATTGTCGCTCAGTGGCTCTTACAGGGGCGAGAGGAGGCGGTTTTGGCGTTGGCTACGGACTACCCAGAACAAGCTGTGATTAGTTGGGAGAAGTTGGCCGAATATTATGCTAAAACGGAACAGTGGGGGAAATTAGAGGGCGCGATCGCAACCCTACAACAACTCGATGCGTCCAATTTTCCCTTTGCCCTTGATAACATTGCCTTAATTCTTGCACAAACAGGACAAGAGGACAGAGCTTGGCAACTCATCCAAACCCACATCCCAGAAGTTGAGAATACTCAACGAGTCGAGTATCTTGGCCTCAGTCAAACCGTTGAATATTTAGCCGTTGCTAGGGCAAAACAAGGAAACTTAACAGGAGTCATCGAACTCCTCCCCCGTCTTAGCCAAATGAACCAGCAAGGAGTCTTAAATCAAGCGATCGGTGCATTTTTGAGCCGTCAGGAGTACCAAAAAGCTCTTACCTTTGCCCAACATCCCAATACCCCCATTCGACTCCTTATTCCCGTTGCTGAAGCGTTGACAAAAAACGGAGACATAGAAACCGCCTTACAACTGGTCGAACAAATCCAACAAGATGCCCCATCTTATTCCCTTGCCATGATACAGTCTGTCAGTCGGCCACTGTTGGAACAAGGGGAGGAAGAAACCGCGCTTGCATTAATCGAAACCTTAGACGACTTCCCAAAAACCAATCTATTAATTAATTTAATTCGTTTTAGCGAGATTCCACCAGACCGTTTAGAACGTCTCATCGAGCAACTTTACACCCCAATCGAACAAGCAAGACTGTTTGCTGAAATGGCCATTGCTGTCGAGCAGCACACTTCAGACAATGCCCATGCTTATCTCAAGCGTAGTGTACAACTCATTGAAAATCATCCCCCAGCAGAGACCGAAGCCCATAGTAAATTCTTACTGGAACTCACCCGAACTGCCATGGAATTAGGAGACACCACCACTGCAAAACAACTATTAGATCAAGCCTTTTCAGTAATCAGTAATCAGTAATCAGTAATCAGTTATGGAATTTTTTGATCAACCTGTTTTAGTGGCAATTTTCGCTACTTTACATTGTATGATTGGCGCATTTGCAGCCTTCATTGCCCAACGCAAAGGCTACAACTTCCCCCGATGGCTAATCTTCGGCCTCGTCGGTGGAACAGGAGTGCTATTACTCGCCCTCTGGATACAAAAAAATCCCCACCAAAGGGGACTTTAACAAATTTCCCCCCTTTTCAAGTCCTGATCAGTAACCCTGAAATCCTTGATTGATGGGGGAGATAGAGAAGATAGGGGAGAACAAAGAACAAACATTAATTATCCACTATCCATTATCCACTATCCATTCATAACTACCACTTCAACAAATTAAACTGTTCCATATCAATGGTGTCGCGGTTACGGTAAATAGCCAAAATAATCGCCAAACCCACCGCCGCTTCCGCCGCAGCCACCGTGATCACAAAAATAGTAAACACTTGGCCTTTAATTTCTTGGGGGTCTAAAAAATTAGAAAACCCCATCAAATTCAAATTAACCGCATTTAACAATAACTCCACCGACATCAAAACGCGAACCGCATTTCGACTGGTGACAAGCCCATAAATGCCAATGCAAAATAATGCCGCAGCAAGTAACAAAAAGAATTCCAGTTGTAATTCCATAGGTTGTGACTCTCAATCCTTAACTATTTTCCGATGTATTGCCACCCAAAGCAGCAGCTTCCCGTTGTCGTTCCGGTAACGTTAAAGCAGGTGTTGCATCTTGTTCCCCTTCCGTCACATCGGGAACAAAATCACGACGGGCTAAAATAATTGCCCCTACCATAGCCATCAATAACAACACAGAAGCTAACTCAAAGGCCAATAAATAATCACTAAAAAAGTGTTTCCCAATCTGAACCACGCTATATTCATCAGTTACAGTCGTGTCAAGTTCCCAAGGGGTAGCCAGAACCATGGTACTGAGGAGGGCAAATAACCCCACAGAAACCGCCGCCGCAATGCCTCGACGTAACCAGAGGTTGCGGACGGGTTTGAAAACTTCCTGCTTATTCACCAGCATAATGGCGAACAAGATCAACACATTCACCGCCCCGACATAGATCAACACTTGGGCTGCGGCCACAAAGTCCGCATTCAACAGTAAATAGAGTCCCGAAATACTAATAAAGACTCCACCCAATAAAAAAGCAGAATAGACAATCTCCTTGAGAAGGACAACGCCTAATGCTGCCCCTAACATCATCACCGCAAGGATGATAAACGAGACGTATTGAACCCCTTCAGCTAAATTCACGCGCTTTTATTCTCCTTCAAACGTATTCTCCCAAAACTACAGACTACAAAAGTTAGTGCCACTTTTGTAGTCCTTGACCCAAAATTAACTTTGAGTTGTAGCTTCTTCTTCTTGCTTGGCCTGTTCGGCCTCTTTTTTCATCTGGTCCACTAAATCTTCGGGACGAGACCCCGCCCGTTGTGACCCTTTGGGGAGGTCGTGGGAGTCGGTCACGCCTTTGGGGAGATAAGCGAATTCCCGTTGGGGTGTCACCATCGGGTCTTGGGTGACTTTATACGGGAGGCGACCCAGTGCCACGTTATCATAGTTGAGTTCGTGGCGGTCATAGGCGGCCAACTCGTATTCTTCGGTCATAGACAGACAGTTGGTGGGGCAATATTCTACGCAGTTGCCGCAGAAAATACACACCCCAAAGTCGATGCTGTAATGGTGGAGTTTTTTCTTTTTGCTGGCCTTGTCGAATTCCCAATCTACTACAGGCAGTTGAATGGGACACACGCGGACGCAGACTTCGCAAGAGATACATTTATCAAACTCAAAGTGAATTCTCCCCCGATAACGTTCCGAGGGGATGAGCTTTTCGTAAGGGTATTGAACCGTAACAGGGCGACGCTGCATATGGTCGAAGGTGACAGAAAGCCCTTGACCGATATATTTGGCAGCGTTGGCCGCCCCTTTGGCGTAGTCGCCGACTTGTTGGAGAAATTTAAACATGGCTAGGTTGGTTTGGTGTTCGTCAAAAACAGAACGGTGGGTGCTTTACCCCCCAAAAGCAAAGGGAAACGCCAGTTTTAAGGCGGCGGTGAGGAGGAGGTTCACTAAGGCAACAGGGAGTAAAAATTTCCAGCCTAAGTTCAAGAGTTGGTCAATGCGGACACGGGGAACGGTCCACCGTAAGAGAACCGCAATGAAGACCAGAAAATAGGCTTTGAGAATAGTCATGATGATGCCTAATGAGGCGGTGAGAACCTGTAACCAAGAGGTATCTTGACTCACGCCTAACCAGTCGGAAAACTGACTGAGGGGAATGGGAAACTCCCAACCGCCTAGGTACAGAACGGCAAAAATGAGTGAGGAGAGAACAAGGTTAATGTAAGACCCTAGATAAAAGAGGGCGAAGCGCATTCCGGCGTATTCGGTTTGATATCCGGCGACTAATTCTTCTTCCGCTTCCGGTAGGTCAAAGGGGAGACGTTCACATTCCGCTAGGGCAGCTATCCAGAAGATGAGGAAGCCGACAGGTTGCCGCCAAACGTTCCAGCCGAGAATGCCGTATCCGGCTTGTTGTTCTACGATGTCAATGGTGCTGAGGCTGTTGGACATCATGGCAATGGCCAAGACGGCAAAGGCCAGAGGAATTTCGTAACTGATGGATTGGGCGGCGGCTCTGAGTCCCCCTAAGAGGGAGTATTTGTTATTTGAGGCATAACCCGCCATTAGTAGCCCAATGGGGGCAATACTGGCTAAGGATATCCAAATAAAAATTCCCACATTGAGGTCGGTGACGACCATGTTTTGTCCAAAGGGAATAATGAGAAAGGACAAAATGACGGGGACAACTACTAAGATGGGGCCGAGGGTAAAGAGCCAAAGATCGGCTTTGGCCGGGACCATATCTTCTTTAAAGACTAATTTCACCCCGTCGGCTACGGGTTGCAGGACTCCCAAGGGGCCGGCGTACTCAGGGCCGATCCGTTGTTGGGCGGCTGCCGAGACTTTACGCTCTAGCCACACGGTAACGAGGACTCCCACCACTGCACCAATGACCATTAAGGTCATGGGTAGGGGAATCCAAAGGGCTTTGGCCGCGCCTTGGGGCAGTCCCATGTCGGTAAGTGTTTTTATAAAACTTACTTGTAAATCTATTCCTGAAGTCATTGATTTTGCTTACACGCGAGGAATGTTTCCTTACCCAAGATACCTTGAGTTCTGTGACGTTTCTTTACTTAATCCTCTAATCAGTATATCGTTCGTTGCCATTTAATCTAGACGGGGGGGGCGGGAATTTCTGCCTAGAGGGGGAGATAGTTGAGAGTTGAGAGTTGTTTGTTTTTGGTTCTCCCCCATCTCCTCCATCTCTCTTGAGCAATGTCCAGTTCTCAAATCGACCTATGTCTATTGGGGGTAGCTCAAGTTGTGGTTATCTTATGGGTAAATCCTACGTATTTTTTCGGTAATATGACTACAACATCTTCTGCTGCTACGCACTCAACGTCTCAACCTCATTCATCTACTATGCACAAAATCCCTGATTATTCTCTGGTGGAAGCCCTTCCGGATATCTGGGAACGGATGGCTGAACAGTTCGGTGATATTATCGCGCTTTGTGACTCCCATAGCGAACCGGAGACGCGGTTCACCTATGGGGAACTCTATCAACAGATACAACGTTTTGCGGCGGGTCTGCAAGGGTTGGGGATGAAACCGGAAGCGAAGGTGGCTTTGTTTGCTGATAATAGTCCTCGGTGGTTCATTGCGGACCAGGGGAGTATGATGGCGGGGGCGACGAATGTGGTGCGGTCTGGTCAAGCGGATCGCCATGAACTGCTTTATATTTATGAAAATAGCGATAGTACCAGTTTAATTGTTCAGGATTTGAAAACGCTTGATCAGTTGCGTCCGGAGTTGGATGATCTGGCGGTGTCTTTTGTGGTGCTGCTTTCGGATGAAACGGTTAAGAGTGATGAACCGCTACGCATTCTCAGTTTTCAGCAGTTAATGGCCTTGGGGGAAAGTGGTTCTTTGTCTCCGGTGTCTCAAAACCGGGAGACGTTGGCGACGTTGCTTTATACGTCGGGGACGACGGGGAAACCCAAGGGGGTGATGTTGACTCATGGGAATTTGCTCCATCAGGTGATGGCAGTTCGGTCGGTGATTGCTCCAGAGCCGGGCGATCGCGTTTTAAGTATTCTCCCCAGTTGGCACGCTTATGAACGGAGTGTGGAGTATTTCTTACTGGCCCACGGGGCATCCCAGTATTATACGAATCTGCGCTCTTTTAAAAACGATCTCAAGACGATTAAGCCCCATTTTATGGTCGGTGTTCCCCGTCTCTGGGAGTCTATTTACGATGGAGTGCAAAAACAATTTCGGGAACAACCCCCCAGTAAACAACGGTTAATTAATTTCTTTTTTAATATTTCCAACCAATATATTATCGCTCGTCGTATTGCTCGCAATCTCAGCTTGGATCATCCTAATCCCTCCGGGAGTCAACGTTTTGGGGCAAAGTTGAAAGCGACTCTCTTGTTTCCTCTCCATCAACTGGGCAATAAAATTGTTTATCAAAAGGTGCGAGATGCGGTGGGGGGCCATGTGAAATATTTTGTGAGTGGGGGCGGTTCTTTAGCCCGTCACATTGACACCTTTTACGAAATTACTCGCATTCCCCTCATTGTGGGATATGGCCTCACCGAAACTGCCCCCATTGCCACTGTCCGTAACCGAGAACGCAATCTGCGGGGGGCTTCTGGGCAACCTCTCCCCCACACGGAAATCCGCATTGTGGACCCCAATACTTGGCAAACCCTTCCCAATGGGGAACAGGGGTTAGTGTTAATTCGCGGGCCCCAAGTGATGCAGGGATATTACAAAAACCCGGAAGCGACGGAAAAAGTGATTGATGAGGAAGGATGGTTTAATAGTGGGGATTTGGGGATGTTAACCCACGGCAATAATTTAGTGTTGACGGGACGGGCGAAAGATACCATTGTCCTGAGTAATGGGGAAAATATCGAACCGCAACCCATTGAGGATGTTTGTATTCAGAGTCCCTATGTTAACCAGATGATGTTAGTGGGGCAAGATAAACGAGTGTTAGGGGCGTTGATTGTTCCTGAGCTGGATGCCTTAAAGCAGTGGGTGAAGTCGGAGAATCTTGACTTACAGCTTCCGGAGGAGGGAGATACAGATCGTAAAGATATTGACGACCCCAAAATTATGCAGTTATTCCGGTCGGAACTACAAGAGCGAGTGAAAAACCGTCCGGGATATTGTCGCAGTAATCAGATTGGGGTGTTTCGGCTAATTTTAGAGCCTTTTTCCATGGATAATGGATTGTTAACCCAAACCCTCAAAATGCGCCGTCCTGTGATTACAGAACGCTATCAGGAGGTGATTGAGGGGATGTTTTAGGGAGTGTCAATGCCAGAACCAAGGACAAATCCCCAAGAAACCTGTACGCTTAAAAACGAATTCCATGCCAATTTTCAGTTAGGGAGGGAAAATCATTGATGTCTGATGCCGATAAACAGCAACTTATGTTAAAGCGTCCCGTGACGATGAAGGTTGTGGTGACTCCTCGGTGGAAAGAGGAAGTCCAGCAACAATTGCAGACCCAAACGGGACAAATTGATAAGCAGTTGCAGGAGTTGGATATGCAAAGCCAACGCGCGATCGCGGAAATCCAAAAACAACAAGGGGCAATGACTAACCCCCAAGCCTTGCAACAGGTGGAAAGTGTGCAAAATCAGGTCAATCAGAAAAAAGGCGAACTGCAACAGCGCAAAAACCAAGCCCTGAAACAGTTAGACCAGATTGGTACGCTAGAAATGGAACAAGAGGTTTATCAAGGACAAATTGATGGCTTTTTTAATGTGCAAGTGGGAGATAATTTAGTCCGCAAATTACAAGTGGAAATTTTAGTCCGGGATGGTGTAGTGGAGGAGATACGAGGCGATCTTTAAGTCTCCTAGATGCTTCTCCCAGATTCTAGGTGTCACAGTGATGCCGTAGTTAGTTTGATCTCAAGCGGGTTGGTAAAAAAGGTACGTTTGAACGTTGTCCTCATATTAAGCCAACCCGTTTTTTAAAATGTTAGCATCATTGAAAATGAAAATATGGCAATCATAACATCTATTGGAACAAAAAACTATAAAAATTTAACAGACCACATTAAATTTAAAAATCTCAATATTTTTATTGGTTCTAATGGTTCAGGAAAAAGCAACTTAATCAATTGCTTGAAATTTTTAAAGAATGCTTGTACAACACTTACAGACCCAGTAAGAGAAGTGAGTGGTTTACAAGATGCTATTTCTCAATTAGGGGGGAGTAAAATATTAGATAATACTGTAGTTAGTCCAGCCCATATTTCTTTCGAGTATGAATTTTTACAGTTAACTCAATTACCAGACAATCAACCTGTTAAATTATTTTTAAAAATTCTGATAGATAAATTATCAATTACTTCTACCCTCACAGAAGAACATTTATCCTGTGACAAAGGACAAGAAAGACCTTTCTTTTATTATAAATTCCATGAGAATGAAGTAGGAAAAGGGCTAATTAGTATTTATGATGAAATTCAACAGAAAACGCACTTTGAAAAACTAGACAATATCCCTAACAATATTTTAGGGATTAACAGCATTCCAGACCTTTTAGAAGATACTTATTTTACCCCGAAAAATACCACAGTTTATGAAGTCAGACGAGAGATATTAGATGTTATAGGAAATTGGCAATTTTATAACGCCAATAATATGGATTTAAATCAAATTAGAAACGCAGAACCTAAAATGGGTCGTTCGGATATTTATTTATCTTCATCGGGGGAAAATTTATCCTTAGTCTTAGATAACTTAATTCAGCAAAGTATTGATTTTGAAGAAAGTATCAATGAAGCTATAAAAGCCATTCTTCCTAATACTCGTAAAATTAGAACCAATCGCATAGGTCAATATAGTTTAACCATTGAATGGTACTTTGAAGGAATTAATGAACCCTTTTATTTACGGGAAATGTCTGATGGTACAGTCAGAATGTTGTGTTGGGCAGTGGTTCTACATTCTCCCAAATTACCGTCCCTAATTGTCATTGATGAACCCGAATTAGGTTTGCACGTTGCTTGGATGCGAGTTTTAGCAACTTGGATTAAAAAAGCCTCATTAAAAACTCAAGTTTTCGTTACAACCCATAGTCCAGATTTGTTGGATCATTTGACAGATTGTTTAGACAATGTAATTTGCTTTTCTTCTCAAGATAAAATCCATTTTTCAACGCACCAGTTGTCCCCGGAACTCCTCCAAGATAAACTAGAGGAAGGATGGGAATTAGGAGATTTGTATCGTGTTGGTGATCCGGATATTGGAGGTTGGCCTTGGTAGTTTGGGTGTTTGCGGGAGGAGGTGAAGCGGAAGTTGCAGGTTTAATTCAATTTTTAGAACGGTGTTTTCCTCAATTTACTTTTGAGTCTTTTCGTGATCCTGAATCATTCAGTACCTATGATCCAGAACGAGATTGTTGTCAAGAAAAGTTATCAGATTTGTTAATTGAATCAACTAAACGAGTCGATGAGAGTGGTAGTAATATCGATCAATCCCCTTTTTCTAAAAGATACCATACTCCTGAGTTGCTAAAGATGATTGATCCAGAGCAAGTGCAACAAAGATGTCCTCTTTTTAAACAATTTTATCTTAATTTACAACAATATCCCTTGGATTGAAACCCAAGGCTAATAGCTGAATGCTTACAGATTTGGCTTTTTTCCTCAAGACTTTGGTAAAATTAACTTAACCCCCTATTCCCTAATTCTTATGCGTACCTGTACAATTACCGTCTTGGTAGAAAATACTGCCGGAGGCCGCGGACTACTAGGAGAACACGGAATCTCTTTTTTGATTGAAACGGACTCACACCGGGTTTTATTTGATACGGGACAAGGGTTTGTGTTGCAACATAATGCAAAGCAGTTGGGGATTTCTCTGGATCATTTGGATGCTGTCGCGCTTAGTCATGGCCATTATGATCATACTGGGGGACTTCCCGATCTTTTAAGCCATATTTCCTGTCCTGCTCTCTTTGTCCATCCTGGGGCCTTATCTCCTAAATATAGCCCTAGAGGGGAAATTGGTTCACCGTTACAGGAGGAGCATTTAAAACAACAGGTGGGCCGCATGGTGTGGACGGAAAAGCCTACGGAAGTTGTGCCTGGGGTGTATTTAACGGGGACCATTCCCCGCAACCATCCTTTGGAGGATACGGGGGGGAAGTTTTGGCTCGATCGCAACCACGATACCATTGATCCGATTCTCGATGACCAAGCCCTGTATGTTGAGACTCCTGTGGGGTTGGTGGTGGTGCTAGGATGCGCTCATGCAGGGGTGATTAATACCTTAGACCATATTGCTCAAATTACCGGGAGACAGAGGTTTTATGCGGTGATAGGGGGGATGCACTTATTACGAGCGAATGTAAAGCGTCTGCGGGCCACTGCGGATACTTTGGAGCATTACAAGGTAGAGCAAATTGGGGCGAATCATTGTACAGGGGTGCAAGCGATCGCATTTTTCTGGCAAGAATTTAGCGATCGCTGTTTAGACTGTCGGGTGGGGACTCGTTTAAAATTTGGTGATGGGTAATGGGGGATTAAAACAGATTGTTGCACTAGGGAGTAGTGAAACTGTCTTGTTGTTGGGCATTGTGTTGGGTTTCTTGGGGTTGAATGGGGACCCCATCCCGTAATTTGAGGATATTGGTGGTAATAACACGATCGCCTTCCTCAATTCCCTCCAACACTTGATAACTATTCTCCTGCATATCCCCCAATTTCACAGGGGTTTGGCGGGCCACCGCTTGGGGTTGCTCCCCGGAGGTATCCTCTTGGGCCACAAACACAAACTCCTGGCCGGCCACGCGAGAAATCGCCACCGCAGGGACCAGAATGCCGCGATCGCGGTCCCAAATCACCCTCGCTCGCACAAACTGGCCATCCCGCACCCGGCCATTATTCCGAAAGGTGGCCTTGACTAAAACTGACTGAGCATTGGCCTGCACATTGGGGGAAATAAAACTAATTCTCCCCCGCGCTACAGCACCATTGTCTTCGCCAATAATCTCCACCGGAAGCCCCATCCGCAACTGCTCCGAGCGTTCCACAGGAATTTCTAAGCGCAACTCTAATGCGTCATTTTGAATAATCGTCGTGAGAGCTTCTCCACTATTCACATAATCCCCCACATTGGCCGTCATATCCCCAATTACCCCAGTAATGGGAGACACCACACGAGTAAAGCGTAAATCTTCGCTCACCTCCTGTACATTGGCCTCCGCTTCCTGAATACTGGCTTGTTCTCGCTCCAAATTCGCCTCTGCGGCCTGGACTCGCTCTCGGGCCTCGGCAATATTGGCCTCTGCCGCATTTAACGCTTCTTGGGCCGACTTCTGGGCCGCTAAGGCCGCATCTCGGTTGCGGGTTTGTAAGTCTAACTGCTGTTGGGGTTGGGCCCCTTGCTCCACTAAAAATGCGGTGCGTTTATACTCCTCCTGTTGTAATTCTACGTCCGCTTGTTGTTGTTCTAAATCCGCGAT
>NZ_JAQMSD010000292.1 GCF_028330525.1 Spirulina sp. CS-785/01 | reverse complement strand
GTTCTAGGGTGGGGGTGTTGTCTTGGGCGACTTCTCTGGGGGGGTTGGGGGTTCTGGCCTCTTGTTCGGGTTTCTGGACTGTTCCTGGGCGGTTTGCTGGGGGGTCTGGAGGGGTGGCGGAACGTTCGGGTTTCTGAAGGGGGGAGGGGTCTGAGACTCCTAGAGTCTCCTCTTGTTGAGCGAGGAGGCTGTCTTCTGGGGTGGGGTCGGATTCCCAAGAGAAGCGAATTTCTTGGGCTGAAGGGGGGAGTTGAAAGGTTCTCTGGGGTAATTCCAAGGAAAACACGGTGGAACTTAATGGAGACAAGGACGAGAAGGACTCATCGGAGAATGTTTCATGGGCGATTTCTGGGGGAATGCCAAAAGAAACGGTTGCTTCAACGTCACTGAGTTCGGACATTAGCGAATTTTGGGGATTCAACGGGATATCTCGGTCTGGGTCAAAGTCGGATGGGGTGACAGTGGAGAAAGCAGACTGTTCTTTCACTGTTGTTTTATCTAGTTCTGACTCTGCGATCGATGTTTGGGACATCGCGGGTACTCCATACCCTAGGACAACCATTGCCCCTGCACTCACAACCACTAAATTAGGAAAAGCTAACATTAAACTTATTTGCTTGAGTCTCTACGCGCTTACAGGCTATTGGGTGAAGTGTTTCAAGCTCTCGCTTATCACACATGACACATTTTACAGGACTCATGTTGAAAGCCTCTTGTTTTTAAACAGGGGATAAAAGTGAGTTGTAGAATTAATTCTGCTTTGCAGGGGTTGAGTTCGATAATTGTTAAATAGGGCGTGCTGAAAAAGGGTTCATTTGCTGGTGAGGTAAGGGAACAGGGAACAGCCCTTTCTCAAGCACGGAGACGCTCCGCGAACGGCTTCGCTATCCCTGACGGGACGCTAACGCGAACAGGGCAAGGGAACAGAGGATCAGGATCAGTGAAATTTAAGGGCAAATGGGCTTTTTTTTGCGAGATTTTTCCCCAATTGAGTGCCAAATTTGACCTTTTTTGCTTGGCAAAATTCTCACAACCCTGATTAGGCAAGGATTTTAGAGTTATTTAGCAAGCCCTAAATATTAAGACTTGACCGAAACTAATTAGCAAGCCCTAAATATTAAGACTTGACCGAAACTAATTGAGGCATGATGCGTTGTAAGACTTGTTTGAATACTATGGCGGTCCAGTCAATATCTTCGGGGGTGGTGGGTTTGCCGAGGGAAAAGCGGATTCCGGCTAGGGCTTGCTCATCGGGGTAGCCCATGGCCTTTAAGATGGGACTGGGCTTGAGTTGGCCACTGTGACAGGCAGACCCGGCACTGATGCCGATTCCGGCTAGGTTCATTTGACGGACTAGGGTTTTCCCGGTGATGCCTTGGGGGTTGGTTAAACAAAAACTAACATGGTGGGGGAGTCGGTGGAGTCGGTCTCCGGTGGGGGTGAGGTGGGGGGTGTCGGCGAGATGATCAAAGAGGCGATCGCGCAATTCTCGCAACCGAGGCAATTCTGTGGCCAGTTCCTGCCCCGCTAAGGCAGCCGCAACGCCAAATCCGGCGATACTAGGCACTGCTTGGGTCCCCGACCGTTTCCCCCCTTCTTGGCCCCCTCCACTCAACAAGGGGACTAACTCCACCCCCTCCCGGACATACAATGCCCCCACCCCTTGGGGGCCATACAATTTATGACTAGACAGGGACAGTAAATCTACCCCCAAACGCTGCACATCGAGGGGGAGTCGTCCGGCCACTTGTACTGCGTCGGTATGGAATAACACCCCATGACTCCGGGCAATGCGGGCTAATTCCTCAATGGGTTGTAAAGTCCCCACTTCACTCTGTCCGTAGATAATCGAGATTAAAACCGTATTGGGTTGAATCGCCGCCTTTAATTCTAAGGGATTGACTCGGCCTTGGGCATTTACGGGTAAGCGGGTGACTTCCCATCCCCATTGTTCGAGGAGGTTGGCCGGTTCGGACACCGCCGAATGTTCCACCGAGGAGATAATCAAATGTTGTGGCGTAGTATAGTGGCGGGTAATGCCAAAAATTGCTAAATTATCCGCTTCTGTCCCCCCAGAGGTAAACAGTAGGGTGTTGGGGTTGGCCGCGTTAATGAGACTGGCAACCTGCATTCTTGCTTCTTCTAGGACGAGAGCAGCCCGTTCCCCCCAAGCGTGTAAGCTGGAAGGGTTGCCCCATTGCTGTGTTGCCATGGTGCTGAGTTGGGCGGTTACTTCCGGTCGTTGTGGAGTCGTCGCACTATAGTCGAGATAAATTTGCATCGTCCCTTTTTGCGCTTGTCAATTTGCAGTCCCCTTGTCCAGTGTACTGGGTTTAGGTCGTCTTAGGGGGGAAATTAGCTGCCCGGCTTACAAACATTGTAATCTTCGTGGGAGATCACCGCTTCGGGGACTAAATTACTGCCACGATCTCGACAGAGTAACCGATAATGGCGAGTAACAGGGATACTGATAATAAAGCGATCGTGCCTAAGTCGTTTTCCCCTAAATTGACGATAATCTTGTTGTCTTTCAAGACTGGCAATAATTCTACGGGCTTTTAGTACAACGTTTTTAGGCAAATCTGTTAAGTCAACGGAATCTGCCGCAAATGTCGCTTCCCACATCTGCTTCTCTTCCTTTTTTTTGGCACGTTCTTCTTCTTTTTGGGCGCACCTATGACAAATTTGTCCGTATCCCCGATGTCCACAGGGGAAACGTTTTTTTCGTCTAGCCATATTAAAATAAATAAGTAATCCTGCTTAGTTTAAGTTCGGCAAGATTGCACTCAATTTTGTTAATTTTGATCTATACTCCCTAATTTTACGATATTTTCGGAACTCTGAAAGGCGAAATAGAGTCTTTATTGAGTTTGTCAAGACAAGGGGTGTCGGGAATTCAACGACTTTAGCAGTGATGGGGGTTGATGTAACACTTTGTTAAAATCTTGTCCCCTATTGTCCTAGATGAGTTTAGAGGAATGGGGGGGGAGGAGGAATGGAAAGGGAGAGAGAGTCCTACCTCCTCCCTGTCACCGTTAATTAAAGACGGCCTGACTTTGCTTTCCGACCGGCCAACCTTCGTTTTCTCCCCCGAAGATAACGCGACGAATGGGGACATAATCATGACTCAGTTGGGTTAGGGCATTGATTAAGATATCAACGGCAATTAAATCACTTGTTCCCAAGTCAAACCAACAACGTCCCCAAAACTCCAAATATTCAAATTCTCCCATATTGTGCATCGGGGCCATCATGGTACTGGTTTCGTAGTTGTCGTTATAGTCCATGTAGCTAATATCAATTCCCGTCTCCATCACTTGTAGATTTTCCGCATTAAACCCCCCCAGTTTTCCTAGGAAAAACCAAGAGTTAAAGAGTTCTTCAATATATTGCTGTTCCATGGGAGAGGGAGAATTTTCAAATTCTAGCCAAATCCACAGATCAAAGGGGTTAAATTCTCTAAATTGTACGTCCATGGGTTAATTTTGCCTTTTGCGAGAGTCCTGTGTTCATTCACTGTACAATATGCCCTAACCCCCACAAAAGTCAGCAGACTAGACGGAGTGAGAGGAGTTAGAATGATTAGGGGTTTCTGACTCGACTGTTTCCTGATTCTCCTCCATATCTTGTATATTCTCACCGAGTTCTTCGTTCATGCGCTGAATTTTTTGGTCGAGTCGTTGCATATTTTGCTCTAACTGTTCATTCATTTGCCGCATATTTTCATCCAGTTCTTGCATATTCTCATCAAGTTGTTGCATATTTTGGTCTAATTGATCCATACTGTCATCAACTCCGGGGTTCACGTTCTCCATATTGTCTAGTCCAAAGTTATCGTCCATTAATTGATCCATGTCTCCAAAGTCTTCATTCATTTGTCCAAATTCCTCATCCATTTCTTCATCCATCTGTTCAAATTGCTCATCCATCTGTTCAAATTGCTCATCCATCTGATTATTTTGTTTTGATAAAGTTGCCGTGGGTTGCGGTTGCTTGGGGGGTTGCAGTGTCTCTTGGGTTTGTGCGTTTACAGAGTTACTGTCTAGGAAAGAAAGACTCATTCCTAAGCAAGATGCAAGACTCACAGCAACTAATATAGGGAGTTTGTATAGAGTAAACATAAGTTTAATCTATTCTATTCATCGCTTCTATTTAACAGAGTAAGGATGATCTCCGAGGTGTCCGTCTTTCTCAGGTGAGAAAGTCAGGTCATTCAATGGAATGAGTTTATGCAGTTAAGTTGGATTAGTGATCTGTGGAGTACATTCACCCGTCAATCATGAATCTGGTCTAAGATTGTCCTATATTATTTTTTACTCCTCCATTCTGATGAGGAAAAATTATTCATTTGCTACTTAATCAAAATTGAGTCAAGCAAAATGTTGTTATGAGTCTTCTTTAAAAGGAATTTCTACAGGAAACAGAAAATAAAATTTTTTTGCGGTTGGTAATTAAACACAAACATCTAAATGCTTACAGATTATTTTTTATAAATTCTAATTCACTCAACAATCCTTCTGTATGAATCCAACCTACATAACCTCCAAATTTTACGATTTCTTTATCTAAAATATAAACGTGATGAATTTTTAAATCATTAATAAACAATAGAACTGTTCCACTATTATCTTTTAAATTCATATAAATTCATAAAGAAACTAGCATTATAATTCCATAACTGATCAACGTCCTTGAGAATATCACCCCAAAAACTAGAACGAAAATTAGGGATTGCTTGATTTGTTGTATAAAAATGGTCGTGAATAGATTGTTGAATCCCTTGTGCGTAGTTTACATCACGAGTGGCGACACCATGAATAAAGAAAATTAACATATTTCCTCCATTTTAATAATTTTGTTTCTGCATTTAATTTGGGACGTTAACTAAGGTAGAAAAAAATATTTTTTATCGCTTCTCATAAAGGAATAGACTCTTTTAAAACTTCTGCTTTAATTCTTTCTTTTAATCCTCCTTCTGTAACTACATCTACTTTCCTCCCTAAAATAGCTTCTAATTCTCGAATTCAACGCACTGGAAACCAAGGAGATATTTGATTAATGTCATAATCGACTAAAAAATCAATATCACTATCTTCTTTTTCTTCTTCTCTTGCAACTGAACCAAAAAGCCTCACATTAAATGTACCATGTTTTGCTGCAATTTCTAAAATTTTTTCTCGTTGTGAAATTAATGAATTTTTAACTTTCATTATTGCTCTACGATTGATAAGTTAGGTTTGGGTTGCCAGACTATAACCCGTTTTTTCTTCTTCAACCAGTAATTCTAGAACTTCTTGAGCATTATAAGCGTGCTTCTTGATAGGTGTCTCCATGAGTGTGAAATTTCTGACTGGGAAACTCTGGTAAATGAACCAAGTAACACTGATCTTCGTCACTCCACTGAATCACAATAGTGTCAGGTAGTTTCATTCTTCTTTTGTGGTCATCAAACTAGGGTGAGCAAAATGCCCACCCTGTCTATCTTACTCAGCCAAAATTAACCCTTCTCGGTGAGCGTGTAATAACTCGATAATTTGCCCAGAAACCTGCTCTAACATATAGATGAGGTGTTCCGGTTGTAAGATGTTGCCATCGTTGGTGTAACTGCCGATATAGCGGAGTTTAGCACCTTCGGAGGTGAGAGAGTCTAAGGTTAAAGAATGCAAGCGATCGCACAAATTAATCTGCCTCACTTTCCCTGATTTTGTAGTCTTCTCAAAGATAATTTCTGAACGGGAATTAACGGCATTAATCCAGTTTTCCCAGTCAGGAGACTCAGCAGCAACCTCTAACGTATATTCGGCCTTTTCTAAGAGACGATTCGCCGATTTGGTTTGCAGATCGACCTCCTCCACACGATAAATAGGAATCTCTATCGGTAACTGTTCCACTAACCGCGCTTGAAACTCCTTCGCATCCATGCGTTCCCGCAATTCAAAATCAACAATTTCCCCGGAACTGGTCATCCCTAACGAAAGCGCGGACGTAATCGAAATACGCGGCATCGGGTGATATCCTCCATTAAAAGAGATAGGCAACGAGGCACGACGCACCACCCGTTCCCATAAACGCACTAAGTCCAAATGACTCAATAAACGGTTTTCTCCCAACTTACCAAAGCGCACCCGTAACCGTTGTACGCGCTGCTGTGGGGGTTCAAACTGTCCGGCAAATTCGGGAATCGGTGGGGGTTCATAAACCACATTATGCCCAAAATCAACGCCACAGATACCGCATTGGGAACACCCTTCAAAGGCACAGTCGGGGACGGTGGCCGCGTCTAAAGCGCGTTGTAAGTCACCCTTGAGCCAGTCCTTATCAATTCCTGTATTAATATGATCCCACGGGAGATGCCGATTTAACCGTTCATCCCAACTGTACTGTTTCCGCTTCCGTTTCGACTCAATGGGGGTGTTTTGGGAGTCCATAATATTCCATTCTCCCGCTTGAATAGCGCGATATCGCCAACTTAACCCAGAATCTGAAATGGCCTGTTCCCACGCATCAAAGGCACGGTCAATTCCTTCCATCCAAGCATCCATCCCTGCACCTAATTCCCAAGCGCGACGGATAACCGGGGCCAAAGTGCGATCGCCGCGTCCCAAAAAGTCCTCCATCGCAGAAAACCGGACATCGGTGAAATTCGCTTTCACTCCCCGCACCTGTTTTAACTCCTGACGTAATAACTCCTGCTTGCGAACAAACTCAGAAGTCGAGACAGAATGCCACTGGAACGGCGTGTGGGGCTTGGGCGTAAAGTTGGAGATGGTAACATTAAAACTGAGCTTCTTACGTCCCTTCATGGCGCATTCCCGACGCAACCAGCGCAGGGTTTCCGCTATCCCCAACACATCGGCATCCGTCTCACCGGGTAAACCGATCATAAAGTACAGTTTCACCTTATCCCAACCTTGTTCAACGGCGGTTTTAATCCCCCGTAATAACTCCTCGTTGGTGAGTCCTTTATTAATGACATCCCGCATCCGTTGCGTCCCCGCTTCTGGTGCGAAGGTTAACCCAGTTTGTCGCAAACCCCCGACCACATTCGCAATATTCTCATCAAAGCGGTCAACCCGTTGACTGGGTAAAGAGAGGGAAATATTCTCATCTTTGAGACGGTTTTTCACCTCCATTCCCACCGCAGGAAGGGAGAGATAGTCGGAACAAGAGAGAGACAACAGGGAGAATTCATTATAGCCTGTCTCCCGCATCCCTTTTTCAATGGTATCCACCACCTTTTCCGGTTCAACATCCCGCGCAGGCCGCGTCAACATCCCCGGTTGACAGAAGCGACACCCCCGCGTACAACCGCGACGAATTTCGACGGTAAGGCGATCGTGGACGGTTTCCACTAAGGGAACGAGGCCGATAGAATAGTCTGGCATGGGTGCGGCCACACGACGTAAAATCCGCTTGGGAACGTCGGGCCGGTTGGGATGCACTGACCCATCCTCAGCCATATCATAGAACATGGGGACATAAACCCCCGGTACTTGCGCTAAGTCCAGTAAGAGGTCTTCTCTAGAGAGTCCTGCTTTTTTCCCTTCTTCAATAATGAGGCCAATTTCGGGGAGGAGTTCTTCGCCGTCTCCCAAGGCGATAAAATCGAAGAAATCAGCGAAGGGTTCGGGGTTGGATGTCGCGGTTTGTCCTCCGGCAAAAATGAGGGGAAAATCGGTGTTTTTCCGGTCTTGCCAAGTGAGGGGAATTCCCGCTAAGTCGAGCATTTCGAGGATATTCGTTCCCCCTAATTCGTAGCTGAGACTGAAGCCCAGAATATCATAATCGGTGAGGGGACGACGGGCTTCGAGGGCAAAGAGGGGGGTTTCGGTGTCGCGGAGTTTCTGGGCTAAGTCTCGGTCGGGGAGATAAGCGCGATCGCACAGTTGCCGAGGTTGAGCGTTAATCACATTGTAGAGGATAATATGCCCTAAGTTTGATGCCCCCACTTCGTAGATTTCGGGATAGGTCAGCACCCAACGCACGTCGGCACTCTCCCAGTCTTTATGCACTGATCCTAACTCGTTCCCTAAGTAACGAGCCGGTTTCATAATGTCTTCGTTAATCAGTTTATCAATTGCAACTGTCAAGGTATGTCCCTCCTTGTCAAATAGACCGCATCTACTACTATAACGTTCTCAGCAAGGGGGAGAGGGAGTATCATGAGTTAGAGATTCCCCTAAAGGTTGAACCATCTTTTTAGACAGTATAAAGACTTTCTGAAAATTTAATTTTTTTTTAACATTCTGTTGGCTCTAAATCTAAACTGATAAAGCTATACTTTGAAATAGCTGTTACACATTAAATCGTTTTGTCAAATATGTTAGAAGCAGCAACCTTAGCTAAAGAAGCGGTGCAAATTACTCTTAAAGTAGTCAACGGTATAACTGATGGTGCGTTACAAGATATTGGTTCTCAGATAGTGCAATATCTACAAGTGAACATTGGTGGAATTTTTCAACTAGAACAAGCTCAACAAAATCCCGAACAATTAGAAGCAACAATCCTAAGTTATACTGCTAGTGATGAGGAATTGAGAAAAGAGTTGAATAACTTAGTTGAGCAATATAAGCAGTTAGAAGAAAAGATGGGAAACCCGAAAATCTTTCAATATGCTCCGTCCGGTACTAATCAACATCACGAAGGCCCTGGAGATAATGTAAACGTTAAAAATCAGTTTTTTCGTCAATAATCATTACTACAATTTACGGGATGAAGATTTAGAGCCTCTTGACTCTACAGATAAAGTAGTATCCTACTTTTCAGTATTATTTTTCTTAATAAGTTCACTGTTCTTTTGGGCATTATTTGGAGTCTTTGCTAATTATGCCTTTCCTTACGAACAGTCGATAGAATTAATTTTGTGTTGTTTTAAAGGAAATCTTTCTAGTAAAGTTAATACATTACAAAAGCGGGTACAAAAAACTGAATTTATTTCTCAATTAGATAATGATAATCAAGTAGATATATTAAACAAGCTGGATTCCCAGCTTTGGCTGTATTTAGGTACTTTAGAAAAATTAGGCAATAAAAATCAAGTTAGTAGGGAAAATCTTGTAAAGACAATAGAAGCTCTACGCTCTATAAAAAATGAAGTAGAAAAAGAATTAGAACCTCGTAAGGCTAGAAAATATAAAGTTTTTTATCAATTTCAAAATACAGTACAAAAGGCGTTGAGCTTTGTACCATCAATTCAATCTCAACAAGATTTTCAGAAAATAGAAGGAATTTTTGATACATTAGTTCAATCTGCTAGGAATGCTAAACCATCTGCGGATTTTGTTGAAAGATTAACTTATGATTTGTCAAAATTACGCCAGTCTAGTAAAATCACCCCCTCTAGATTAACTCTAATATATAAAGTAGAGGCTTTATTGAGTATCATTGCACAACAAGAAGTCTCTAAATTAGATGAATATCAATTAAATAGTTTTATTCATAATAAAAATTTCAAAGAATTTAAAGATTTAAAAACACAAATTTTGCTTTTGTCTAGACAATTTAAAAAGATTATTCAAGAAAAGCAAGCACTAGAACAATATATTAAAGAACTTGAAAAGTTAAAAAATACAGCGAAAGGATACGAAGAAAGAATAGCAAATTTACAAGAAGAAGCAAAACAGTATAAAAATATTATACGAAATCAACAAAACGAAATTAGCATTTTGAGCAATCAATTACAAGAACTAGAAGGAGAATTAGATCAATGGCAATGCCAGTATTATGAATGGTTAGAAAAGAAAAAAGGATTAGATCGAGAGATTGAGGAAAAACAAGCTGAAATTAATAATTTGCAAAGAGAAATCGATAAATTTTCTCAAATTAGACACTTAAACGGAGATTACATTGGTAATCTTAGTGAAGTGAATTCAAAATATCACTTTTACCGTGGTTGTAGTTATTGGAAAGCATTGGTGGCAGATTATGTGTTAAAGTTAGATACTTCAAGAAATATTGAAAACAGCAATACTCCAGCAATATTTGAAGAACAAGGAATGGAACCTTGTCAATATTGCCAGAACCCAAAGAGGAATTCTCATATTGGAACATGAAACGCGATTACCGTCAATGTTGTTACAGCAGTATATCCGTGAAAAACGTCGTGATCATATTTATCAGAATTTTCAAGCCGCTCAACAAGAACAAAAACAAGGAAAGCTCACGTTTTCTAACCACATTAACGAATTAAAAAAAAATGATTGAGGAATAATAGTGGAAGTCAGTAATTCTATTATAGAAGATAATATGACCTATTAAGCGGGGAAAATTAATCATGCACAGAAATGAAATTCTTGAGGAGATTCACAAGCATCGGGAAGACTATGCTCAATCTTTTAATTATGATTTGAACGCTATATTTCGGGATTTACAGAAAAAACAACAAGCTCATAAAAATAGATTGATTCGACTCCCTATCAAACGAAACTTCAATCAAATATACCATAATATAGATTAAAATAAAGCCTAAGTTTTAGCAAGCTATAAATCAACTCCCAAAAATGATGACCACGGGACTAAAGCAAAAACAATTATCACGCATTGTTGTGAAAGGTTTTAAATCTATTGCTGATGGCGATCTGGTCTTAGAGTCACTGAATATTTTAATTGGCTGTAATGGTGCAGGAAAATCTAATTTTATTCAGTTTTTTCAACTGGTGCAGCAAATGATAGAAGGAAACTTACAGCGTTTTGTCAGTCGAGAAGGGGGACCCGATGTACTCTTACATTTTGGACGGAAAACCACTCCCCATTTAGAAATTAAACTCTATTTTGGAGATCAAGGTTATTTAGCAACCTTTGAACCTACCAAAAATAATCGCCTGATGTTTGCCAAAGAATCTTTTTGGTCGCGTGATTTGGGAGAAAGAGAAATCGCCAATGGACATTTAGAAACCCAGATTCAACAAGACACTCAAACCAGTCTTGACCACTCTATTTTACCTGCTATGCAGCAATGGCGTGTTTATCATTTCCACGATACGAGCGAAACGGCTTATATCAAACAATTACATAATATTAATGATACTTTGTATTTAAGACCAGATGCTAGTAATTTGGCTGCATTTCTGTATTTTTTACAGAAACAATACAATACATATTATCAAAGAATTGTCAAGACTATTCGTTTAGTTGCACCATTTTTCGGAGACTTTATTCTACGGCCTTCTATGGCTAATTCTGATAAAATTGAGTTACAGTGGCGAGAAAAGGGAAAAGATGAACCTTTTAAAGCTCATTATTTTTCCGATGGAACATTACGCTTTATCTGTTTAGCAACTGTTTTTTTACAACCCAGTGAATTACAACCTGAAACTATTTTAGTAGATGAACCGGAGTTAGGATTACATCCTTATGCCATTACTTTACTTGCGGGTTTAATCAAGTCAGTTGCAAAGCATAAACAAGTCATTCTTTCGACTCAATCGGTAGAGTTAATTAATCAGTTTTCTGCTCAAGACGTTATTGTTGTAGATCGTCAAGATCATCAATCGGTTTTTCAGCGATTGAATGCAGCAAAACTAACTGAATGGTTAGAAGATTATACCTTGGGAGAACTCTGGATCAAGAATATTTTGGGAGGGAAACCTGCTCAATGATTCGAGTTCATGTTTTTGTGGAAGGTCAAACGGAGGAAACTTTTGTTCGAGATGTCTTAGCAGAAGAATTACAAAATGCTGAAATTTATCTAAATCCTATTGTAATTAAAACCAGTCGCACGGGTAAAGGGGGAGTTGTGAGTTATGAAGTGATTAAAAAGCAAATTCAACGGAAATGCAAAGAAGATCGGTCTGCATTTGTGACAACAATGTTTGACTTTTATCGTCTTCCCAAAACCTTTCCTGGTATAAGTTCAATTCCAGAGGGTGGCGATCCCTATCAAAAAAGCGAATATCTTGAACAAGCATTAGAGCAAGATATTGATCAAACTAATTTTTTAGCATACTTAATGATGTATGAGTTTGAAGGACTCCTGTATAGTTGGCCAGAAGCGTTTCACGATTGGTTTGGGGAATCGGTGGTTGAACAATTAAAGCGCGATCGCGATCACTTATAAATGTATTATTCTAGACATCGTTAGCTTATCGTAATCGACTCCTCTGGTAAGAGTTCAGCAATGAATTGCAATGCGTCTATATCTACCGTCCTAAACACAATACGGCTCATAGTGGAATGTGGATACTCCGCAGAGGCAACCCCGGTATTTCCTTGCTCAGTCATTTTCGGATGAACGATAACCGCACGACAGGGTTTACCCAGATTTTCTGCGGCCAATTCAAGATAATTCCAAGCGCGGCCTTTCTGTCGTAGTTTCGGTTCTCCATCTGTATCTTTTAACCCTTCGTGATCCCACCATGCAAAATACCTCCCGTTGATGTGTCGCACTTCATGAAACCATATCGTAAAGACGGGAACACCATCGGTTGCAACCCCGTACCACGTTGTCCGTCCGGGGTTAAGTAAACCTGCTGCTCTTAATGCTTCCTTGAATTGCATATTCATCCAGTTAACGACAGTATGGTGAAATAGGATATCATTAAAAGTTAAGTCAGTACCATGAGGCTTAGTCAATGGCAAAATTTAATGATGTAGTTGAGGCAATCAAATATCTTTCTACAGATGAAAAAAAAAGAGATACAATCGTTGTTGCAGCATTATCTCCGTGAAGAACGTCGTGATAATATTTATCAGAATTTTCAAGCCGCCCAACAAGAACAAAAACAAGGAAAGCTCAAGTTTTCTAACCACATTAACGAATTGAAAAAGCTGATTAACATCTAAAATCCTGAGACTAATGCAACCCTCCAAAAACGGCTAAATTGTAATATTTCCAGATTACCGCAGTTTTAGAAAAGCCGGCTTTTTCTAACATCTGTAACTGATTATCTAAAGTAATCAATTGATCTTGACTCGAATAACCTTGAGTTTCACTTTTGCCGACTTTACTCCTCACTGCATCTAAATCAATATTTTGCTGTTGCGCCCATTTTTGGCGAGATTGTTTATAAATATCGGCTAATTCTGGGAACTCAGGTAACACGGGATCGGCATTCCAAAAGCATCCTGACGGATTGAGGGAACGAGCAATTTTATGCAAGAGTTTCTCTTTCATCCTATCACTGAGATGGTGAATGGCCAGAGAGGAAATTACTGCGTCAAAATGACCTGTAAAATTAATATGTGCCTCGTCATTGGCCCAGGCACCAAAATCGAGATGAACGACTTTTACGCGCTCTTTCTCTCCTTGAGAGTCTAATTTCGTTTGCAAAAAGTCCACCATTCGGGGGGAATAGTCCACAGCAGTAACATGAGCATCGGGACAATGGTGTAAGACTTTGCGGGTTAGTTCTCCTGTGCCAAACCCTAATTCTAAAATGCGTTTAGCTTTAATCGGTAAACAGAGAACAATGGCATCTAACATTTCATCATAATAGGGCAAGAGTTGCCGAATATTCGTGTCAAATTCTTGAGTTTGTGCAAATACTTCACCTGGATAAATCATATTATTTTGGAAAATTCAATAAGTTGTCTTAAATCTTTACAGTTAATGGGCTTTAATTAGACCAAAATTGGCTTAAATTTAAGGTGAATCCCGGCAAGAGGGGATCACCTGGCAAACTTTGAGGGTATTCTAAAATTTCGACAGGTTGGTTGGGTCGATAGACCTCTACAATTTGCCGCTTACGGTCAATGAGCCAGCCTAATAAACAGCCATTGTCCCGATATTCTAGCATCTTGTTTTGGGTGTTTTGAAAATTATCACTGGGGGAGACTAATTCAATGATAAAATCAGGACAAAGGGGAATCAATTTTTCTCGCTCTGCGGGAGGAATGGCTTGCCAACGAGACTTTTTGATCCAAGCGACATCAGGGGAGCGATCGCTGCCATTCGGTAAGCTAAAACCTGTTGAGGAATCAAACACCTCCCCCAACTGCTGTTCTTCATTCCAAAGGCTAATTTGTAAATTTAATTTAGCATTCTGTCGCCCCGTTTCTCCCCCCGTCGGTGGCATAATAATTAACTCCCCTTGTGCAGTTCGTTCTAGTTGCAAATCGGGATTCGCTTGGCAAAGTTGATAAAATTGCTCTCGGTTCAGTTGGAAAACAGGGGCAAAATTTAAAGTAACTTGAGACATGAGATCAACCTCCTCATGGAGTTATGGGCCAGAAAAAACTGCCGCTTCGATATCCTCACGACTCAGAGAATACTTAAAAGAACGTACCACATCTCGATTCCCTTCTAAAGCGTTAATATAGCGCACCGCAATTTCTTCAATTTCTAAACAAATTTCTGCCTCCCACTGGAGTTGCTTGATCCGCCAACAGTTCACGCGATCGCGGTCTTGTTGACACCCCAAATTCACCAGCCAATTTTCAATTTCCGGGAGGGGATGATTATAAAGCGGAGTATCAGGATTAGGAAGTACCATATTTGCAAGTTTAAAGACTCAAAAAAACTAAAAAATTGTGCCATAGGGGAATCAGGGTACTGACTTGGGGAATGCGTAAGGCCGCTTCTCCGCGAGTTAACCCGATGACAATGGCCAAAAGAATACAACCGAGAAACGTTAATCCGAGAATGAACAGAACAAACAATTCTCCGGCGGATAAAGGGCGATCGCTAGCATCCAGATAAGCTGAACGGTGGGGGTTATACTCATTTACCGGACGATCTAAATCTAACGGTTGCTGGATCACCGAGAAACGAGAATAGCCAATTTTGAGATCATACAGCGATCGCCGTTCCGGATTACTCAACGTGGCATAGGCTTCATTCAGTTGCTGAAACTTAGCCGTTGCAATCGTTTCCGGCAATTCCGTCGTATCGGGATGATACTTTTTACTTAACTCCCGATACGCTTGTCTGATCTCAATCACCGAGGCCGACGGATGTAGCCCCAAAAGACCATAATAACTGTTGACTAGGCCCTGGGGGACGGGTATGCTGCGTGAAGTGGACTTTGCATCCTGAGACATGAGGCAAAATGCAGTAAGCTGCTACAACTCAAGAGTGATATCAACGGAACAATGCTTGAAGTTATTTTAACGGGGATCGGCTTATGAAAGTAGTGATTCTGTGTGGGGGGAAAGGAACTCGACTGCGAGAGGAGACGGAATTTAAACCCAAACCCATGATTCCCATTGGCGGGAAGCCGATTCTTTGGCACATCATGAAAATCTACGCCTATCACGGGTTTAAGGAATTTGTCCTCTGTTTAGGCTACAAAGGGGAGATGATTAAACAATACTTCCTCAATTACGAATGGCTCAATAGTAACTTTACCGTCGAGTTAGGCAGTGGCAACGTGGAGTTTTTGGACGCGCATCCCGAAACCGACTGGAAAGTTACCCTGATTAATACCGGCCAAGACACCATGACAGGGGGAAGGGTAAAACAGATCGAACCCTACATCGACGGGGATACCTTCCTTTTAACCTACGGAGATGGAGTCAGTAACATTGATTTGCAGCGATTATTGGCCTTTCACCACGCCCATGGGAATATTGGCACAGTCACCGCCGTATCGCCTCCCTCTCGCTATGGAGAGTTAGGAATAGAAGGCGATCGCGTGATTTCCTTCCGCGAAAAACCCAGCGTCAAACAATCCTTTATCAGTGGGGGATATTTCATCTTTAACCGAGACTTCTTCAAATATCTCCCCGATGATCCCAGTTGTGTCTTAGAAAGAGAACCCCTCGAACAATTGAGTCGAGATGGACAACTCAACGTCTATCACCATCGAGACTTCTGGCAATGTATGGACACCCTGCGGGACTACGAATACTTAAAACAATTGTGGAGTCAGGACAACACACCTTGGAGACTGTGGAATGAGTAAATTTTGGCAAGATCGGCCGGTTTTTGTCACCGGATGTACAGGTTTATTAGGGAGTTGGTTGAGTGAGGAATTGTGCGATCGCCAGTCCACCGTCATCGGCCTAATTCGGGATTTCGTCCCCCAATCCCGCCTATTCCAAGACCAAATCACCCAACAAATGACCACAGTCTCCGGAACAGTCGAAGACTTCCCCCTCCTAGAAAGAACCCTCAACGAATACGAAATCGACACCGTATTTCACCTCGCCGCACAAACCATCGTCGGCATCGCCAACCGCAACCCCTTATCCACCTTTGAAACCAACATCAAAGGCACTTGGACCCTCCTAGAAGCCTGTCGTCGCGTCCCCACCGTCAAACGCATCATTATCGCCTCCAGTGACAAAGCCTACGGCACACAACCCACCCTCCCCTACACCGAAGACAGTCCCCTCCAAGGCCAACACCCCTACGACGTTTCTAAAAGCTGTGCCGACCTCATCACCGCCAGTTATTACAACACCTATAATCTCCCCGTTTGTATCACCCGTTGCGGCAACTTATACGGCGGTGGCGACTTAAACTTTAATCGTCTCATTCCCGGAACAATACGCTCCATTTTACAACAAGAAAACCCCATTATTCGCAGTGATGGTCAATACATCCGCGACTATTTTTATGTCAAAGATGCCGTGTATGCTTACCTAGAACTCGCCGAACAAATGGACAACCCAGACGTTATCGGCAAAGCCTTTAACTTCAGCAACGAAAGCCAAGATACCGTCTTAGATGTCGTCAATCAAATCTTACAAGTCATGGAGACCACTGATCTCCCGCCCCGCATTTTAAACGAAGCCAAACACGAAATCCCCCATCAATATTTATCCGCAAAAAGAGCCAAAACTCTGTTAAACTGGACTCCGAAATATAACCTAGCCCAAGGACTCCAAGAAACCGTCACTTGGTATCAACAATATTTGTCTATTAATCCTCAATAAAAATCATGATAGAAGGTGTCCAAATCCATCCACTTCGACGCATTCCCGATGAACGGGGGACAATTTTGCATATGTTGCGCAACGATGCCCAACATTTTGATAAATTCGGAGAAATTTACTTTTCAACCGTCTATCCCGGAGTCATAAAAGGCTGGCATTTACACACCGAAATGACCCTCAATTATTCCGTTATTTCCGGAATGATTAAAGTCGTCTTATACGATGACCGAGAAAATTCACCAACCCAAGGAGAAATCCAAGAAATCTTTTTAGGAGAAGACAACTATAATTTAGTCATCATTCCCCCCTTCATTTGGAATGGCTTTAAAGGAATGGGAACAAGTAAAGCCATTGTAGCCAATTGTGCCACCATCCCCCATGATCCTCAAGAAATCCAAAGACGTGATCCATTTGATCCAACCATTCCCTATGATTGGTCACTGAAACATCGGTAAATAATAGACACAAAAAAAGCAAACTACATCAAAATATAACCATTCAAATACTATTAATTCGTTCGTAGTAAGCTCTAAAGAGCTTACAATAAGCGTGTTAAATACCAATCAAGCAAATTTCAGATCAATCAGTCGTCACACCGTCAGGAATTTTCCATCTTTCATAGTGTAGCGGCTAAATAGTTCCCTTGGTATAATGGTTAAGAGGTAAAAGGAGTAAATCGCCGTGTTAACTAACTTAGAACTCCAACACCCATTTCAAGAAGATACAGAAAAAACACTGACTGTTGAAGAAACCCAATTATTTCAGAAAGATTTAAAGCATTTAAGTGCTGAAAATCAAAGACAAATAAATAAAAAAATCAACTCTCTGATTGCTTTAATTCAAGATAGCAATTTTAACTCAATTAAGCATAAATTGCAGAAAATAAAAATTGAGTTAACTCATTATCATGCGTCAATTTACAGCTTCAAAGTCAATAGAGATTTACGAATCTTATTATTTTTTGATGACGATCCCTTATTTAATCAAACAATAATTACCCTATTGCGAGTTGTCCATCAGAACAACAGAGATAAAGTCATCAAAGGATTAGCAGAATCGTATTATCAACAGGAGTTATTAACCATTACCCCTAACAAAAATGGCCGATAAACCTCTATATGATGAATATGGAGTGATTCGGGAAGCATGGAAAACTTTACCATTAGAATTTCGTAATGATTTTCTGGAAGCCTTAGCAGAATTAGAAGACAACGAATGTCACCGTCAACGTAACTTCCCAAAAACCCAATTACATCGGATTAAGGGATATGAAGAAGCCGTCTATCGTGCTTATATTGACAAAATATCAGGATGGCGATTACATTTGATGTATCAAGATGGGGCAATTCATTTAAAAGATATTATTCCACCCAATCAACATGATCCTGTTATTAAAGTCATTCAAAGTAAAGAATATAGATACAAGAAAAAACCGATTCAGTCAGAGACTAAGAAACGTAAACGTAAAAAAAAATAAGATAAAATCTGGAATCTTAATTGTAATTCAGTAAGGGCGCGGCGGCTTGCACCCAGACAGTTTGAAAAGTCAACTATTAATAAACACAATAATGTAGGGACATTGCTGGCAACATCCCTACATAATACAGAATATAAAAAACCTGTGATGGCTTATCTAGCCTCCAGCAACGGCAGGAACAATACTCACTTCATCCCCATCATTAAGCTGAGTGTCCACCCCCTCTAAAAAGCGAATATCTTCACTATTCACATAGAGATTGAGAAAACGACGGGGTTTCCCACTTTCATCACAAATCCGATCTTTAATCCCCGGACAAGCACTCTCCAGAGAATCAATTAACTCCTGAACATTGCCCCCAGTCGCTTCAATGGTGGCTTGATTATTGGTGAATTTTTGTAGGGGAGTCGGAACTAAAACTTTGATTGCCATAAGGTTATACAACTGAAACGATGATGCAAACAGAAGCCACCTGTTTAGGGAACACCTAAACAAGTGACCAAGAACCAAACAAAAATTAAACTAAAACTTGTTGCCAGTCAAGACGTTCGAGGGTCTGGGCCCGGTCCCACGCACGCTCAAAGCTGTCCAATTTCGGGTCAATGGCGAGGGGTTCACCGATGTAGCCTTGTACCGCTTCTTGGGTTTTCAGACCATTTCCGGTGATGTAAGCAACAGTGGTTTCATCGGGGTCAATTTTCCCTTCTTCCGCTAATTTCTTGAGAACTGCAATAGTTGTTCCCCCGGCGGTTTCGGTGAAAATGCCTTCAGTTTCGGCGAGGAGTTTAATCCCTTCGATGATTTCCGCATCGGTGACAGATTCAATGTGGCCGTTGGTTTTCCGGGCTTGTTCTAAAGCATACACCCCATCAGCCGGATTCCCGATGGCAATGGATTTCGCAATGGTATTGGGCTTCACAGGGGCTACAAAGTCCCGACCTTCTTTAAAGGCTTGAGCCACGGGAGAACAGCCTTCGGCCTGCGCTCCACTGCAACGAACATCTTTATCTTCCACTAAGCCAACTTTCGCAAATTCTTTAAAACCTTTGTGAATCTTGGTGTAGAGCGAACCAGAGGCGATAGGAGCAACAATGTGATCAGGTAATTGCCACCCTAATTGTTCTGCCACTTCATAAGCTAAGGTTTTTGAGCCTTCAGAATAGTAAGGACGGAGGTTAATATTCACAAATCCCCAACCGTGGGTGTTGGCGACTTCAGAGCAGAGACGGTTCACTTGGTCATAATTGCCTTTCACGGCCATGACAATGGGGTTATAAATGAGCGTCCCCAACACTTTACCCGCTTCGAGATCAGCCGGGATAAAGACACAACATTCTAAACCTGCATGGGAAGCAATGGCGGCTGTAGAGTTCGCCAAATTCCCGGTACTGGCACAGGATACAGTAGAAAAACCAAATTCTCTAGCGCGAGTTAAGGCCACAGACACAACTCGATCTTTGAAACTCAGCGTCGGCATATTGACCGCATCGTTTTTAATGTAGAGATTTTTCAACCCCAGACGACGAGCCAAGCGAGTGGACTTGACTAAGGGAGTCATCCCCGTTCCCACATCAATGACATTATCCGTTGCGACTGGGAGGAAAGGACGATACCGCCAAATGGAGTTGGGGCCGGCCTCAATGGTTTCCCGTGTGACTGTGGCGCGGATTTTATCGTAATCGTAAGCTACTTCTAGGGGAGCAAAGGTATTTTCGCAAATATTAATGGGATCGAGGTCGTACTCAAAACCACCTTCTTTAGAAACTAATTTCGTGAAGGTGGCGGAGGTGCTGTTCTTGATCTGAGTGTTGAGTTGAGTTTCTAGTGCCTGTGTCATCGCTGCTTTTCCTGTCCTTTTGTCCAATTGCGCTTGATAGTAGCACGGGCAACAAAACAGCGTCAAATATACCCGATATAAAAAGTCGGGATTAAATAAAAACACTATATACAGTGTTTTAAGTTAAATTTTTAGTTACGCAACATTACATATAGTTTTAAGAATTTTTTTGCTTAATATTTCTTTACAAAATCAAGCAAAAAAAAGACGCTATTAAGAGCGTCAAGAGGGGTTAAAATTGCTAAAAGCCTTGCTATGCTTGGGTTCTGAGCTTCTGTTTATAATAAGCAAAACGAATCCTCACTTTACTGTTTACTGTTTACTGTTTACTGTACTAAACCCGATCGCAACGCCACGACTGCCGCTTGAACCCGGTCATCCACAGACAACTTATTCATCAACCCTCGGACATGAGTTTTCACCGTATTGGGACTGAGAAAGAGAATCTTGGCAATTTCTGTATTACTTTTCCCCTGCACAATCAAATTGAGGACTTCCGACTCACGCTCGGATAAATTGGTAATGGGAGGAGAGGTCGCATCCGAGGGACTGGGGGGGCGGGGAGATTGCAGATTATCCAACACCAAGCGAGCCACTTGGGGATCAAGATAACTGGCCCCTTCTCCGGCTGCTTCTAGGGCCGTAATCAGGCGATCAGTCTCCGCCCCCTTGATACAATAGGCATCTGCCCCACTGGATAACGCCGCAATGACCTCCGTTTGTACCGTGTGAGACGTTAACATCACCACCCGAATGTCGGGATGGGAGGATTTAATTTGCTTTGTGGCCTCGATGCCATCTAAGCGAGGCAGGCCAATATCCATAATGACTAAATCCGGTTGGAGTTGATGGGCGGCCTCCACTGCAATGTAGCCATCTTCTGCTTGTCCTACGATTGTAAATTGGGGATATTGGGCTAAATTTTGTTCTAACCCCAACTGCATCATGGGATCATCCTCAACAATGAGGAGACGGAGAGGATTGGGGGAAGCATCAGAAGACATGGCAAATTATAGAGATGGGAGAATTCTCTGACTAGCGTTTAAGAGGCAAGGGGGACGGATGCAACAGTCCGTGAGCCGCACAAGGAATGGAAAAACTCATCACAGGTCATCAATACAGTGTAATTAATCCCGGTTACAAAACACTTTGAGAGCCAACCTTTTGCTCTGGCCTCTCGGCGGTTAACGGGGTTGACGGTTTGGGGTGGGAACGATGCCACCGGATACCGATAAAAATATCATAGACAAAGCCCCAAAAATCCTTGGGACTTTCTAAAAGTCCTGAACAGAGGGGACTTCCTTTTGACTCTAATAACGGTTTAGTGGCTTGGTAGGCGGGTTGATACCAATACCAGGGGATAGAGGGCCAGAGATGGTGAACGAGGTGATAATTTTGCCCCATAATGAGGAGATTGAGGAGGGGACTGGCATAGACTCTGGCATTTTTCCAGCGATCGCGCTCCTCAAAAGGCCGATGGGGCAGATAATCAAAGAATAATCCCAACGTAATCCCCACCACCAACGCCGGAGAAAACCAGTAATTCACCACAAAGGCAAAAAAGCCAAAATGCAGCGACACCAGCACCACCGTCACCAAAAATAACCGACTCAAAAACCACTCCAATAACTCGTACTTCTTCCACAAACGGCGTTTAAAGAAAAACACCTCATGATAAAAGAAGCGAGGAGCAATCAACAACAACGGGCCTCCCGTTGACACAAAATGATCCGGGTCATTTTTGGGATCATTCACATGGGCGTGGTGTTGCAGGTGAACACGGGTAAACACCGGAAAGGCAAACCCCAACATCAACGCACTAATATGCCCTAACATAGCATTGATAATGCGGTTAGAATGGGCAGCCTTATGACAGGCATCATGGATCACCGATCCTGACAGATGCACCGCCAGCACATTCAGCCAAAAACAACACCAACTCCACCATCCCCAAAGCCAATACCCGCAACAAGACAGGGCAAAAATAGACACAGAAGCCAGACCAATCCAGACATTGGGATTCCAGCCCCCTGGAGGGTTCAAAAAGTGTTTGGGAACAGACAGAGGCTTGCTCGCCACCTGCATCGTTGACATAATTCCTTGTTTAAGATTGTTTGCGAAACGTAAAACTAATTGTAAAGTTTATCGCCTTTTTCCGTCAGGATTCGAGAAAATAGCCGATTTCAGAGAACGATACAGGGAGATCAATGTCTTTTCCCCTCTGTCAGTCTGTCAAGTTGATTGTCGCAATTCGCCCCATCAACCGAGTTGAGGGTCTTCTTGCGACATTAAGATAAAATAGTTGGAACAATTACCGATTACCGATTACCGATTACCCATTACCCAAACCATGTCAATCAATCTGAAAAAAGGACAACGCATTTCTCTCGTCAAAGAAGCCCCCGGCCTAAAGCGAGTGCTGTTAGGGTTAGGTTGGGATGTCGCAGAAAGCAAAGGCGGCATTCTCGGCCTCTTTTCCGGTCAACAGGATTATGATCTCGATTCCTCAGTCCTCTGTCTCGATGCACAAGGGAAACTCAAAAACCGGAGTAACTTAATTTACTTCGGCAACCTGCGCCACTCATCAGGGGCAATTACCCATCTGGGGGATAATTTAACGGGAGCAGGAGAAGGAGACGACGAGCAAATTGTGGTTGATCTACCCCAAATGCCTGCTGATTTCCATAAATTAATCTTTGTGGTCAATATTTATAAGTCTCAACAACGGAATCAAGACTTCAGCCACGTCAATAACGCCTTTGTGCGCTTGGTGAATTTAGAAACCAATCAAGAGATTGCCCAGTATAACCTGTCTGGGGGGTCTTACGATGGCATGACGGGGATGATCATGGCGGAGTTATACCGAGAGGGAGATGATTGGCAAATGCAAGCGGTGGGAGAAGGCATTCAAGTGCAGGGATTACAGGAGATTGAACGAATGTATAGTTAGATGAGTTTGCTTCTTTGTCCGGGGTTTCATGAGGAAGCTCTCACCCAGTCTTTTTTACAAGAGATGGGGTTTCTCAATGCACCTAATGTCCTGGTTTTCCCGACGCACACCCATCCCCCCTATGCCGGAGGTGAGATTTATCGCTTTTTACAAGAAAAAAGAAGTCACTCCTCTCAATCTGTGGCCGTCATTGCGTTTAGTGCGGGGGTGGTGGGGGGAATGCGAGCTGCAATACAAGCCCAAAATGCAGGTCTAGAAATTAACGCTTTTTTCGCCTTAGATGGTTGGGGTGTACCCCAGTTAGGTAATTTCCCCTTATATCGGCTCAGTCATGATCATTTTACCCATTGGAGTTCCGCTTTATTAGGGGAGGGGAAAGAGGGTTTCTATGCTGATCCTCCGGTAGAGCATTTGCAGTTGTGGGCGACTCCTCGTAAAGTGAGAGGCTGGTGGGAACAGGGAAATGGTTTAAGAAGTCTCTGTTGTGCGGCGGATTTCATCTTAGATAGATTGCCCCAAACTTAATCTCTCTCCTCTGATCTCTCTGTGTCTTCTGTGTCTGGAGTGGTTCAACCATTCTCAACTCTCAACTCTAAAAGCTCCTATGAAATCTCAGTTTGCTAACCTGAGTTTAGCCCTTACGCTGTTTATCTCTCCCCTTTCTCTCTCTCCTGTGGGGGCCGCAGAATTGGCTACCATTCAACAACGGGGGAAAATTGTGATTGCGGTTAAGGATAATTTGCGGCCTTTGGGGTTTCGGGATGAGAGGGGGGAGTTACGGGGACTCGAAATTGATATGGCGCGGAAATTGGCGGAGGAGTTGTTGGGGAGTGCGGAGGCCGTGGTGTTAAAACCGGTGAGCAATGAGGCCCGTTTAGAGGAGGTGATGGAGGGGGAGGTGGATTTAGCGATCGCGCATCTTACCGCCACTCCTGCCCGCGCTCGCCTAGTTCATTTTAGCCGTTATTATTACCTCAACAGCACCACGTTTGTCACCCTAAATCCTGATCTCGATAGTTTAAACGACTTACAAGGGCTAAAAGTGGCGGTTTTAAAGCAATCGAGAACGATTCCTACGGTCCGCCACGCTATGCCTAATATTCAACTGCTGGGGGTGGAGTCCTATCAGGAGGCATTGGAGAAACTGGAAACGGGAGAAGTGGCGGTTTTTGCGGGCGATCGCGCGGTTTTGGTGGGCTGGGTGCAAGACTACCCCCAATATCGCCTTATTCCTGTCAATTTAGGGATGTCTCCCCTTTCTATTGCCCTTCCCAAGGGGAGACAACAGAGTGAGTTGTATCTGCGGGTGAATCGCGCGATCGCGCAATGGGAAACCTCTGGATGGCTACCCCAACGACGGGAGTATTGGGGACTCGATTGGTGATGAGACCCGTCAAAGATAATGATATCTTGAGAATTGCGTCAAAATTTGTACGGGTTCAGTCACCAAAGCATTATGAAAGAATATTTACCCACTCTTTATGTTTCCATCTTACTGGTTTTACTAGCTGGGATTGCCTTTTTTGTCTTCCAGCAAATTATCCGAGTCCGCCGACGTGAAAGCCGCTTTTCTCGTTTACAGAAGAAGCTCCAAAAAGAGCAAGGCACTGCTCAAGAATACTACGAACTCGGCAGTCTGTATTTAGATAAAAACCTTTTTGTCCAAGCAATTCAGCTTTTTCAAAAGGCGATTAAAAAAGCGGAAAAGGAGGAAGTTGAGCCAGAAAATATTGCTTTAATTTACAATGCACTGGGTTATAGTTATTATTCCCAAGAACAACCAGATTTAGCCATTCGGAACTACAAGGAAGCCTTAAAAAATTATCCTGATTATGTCATTGCTTTAAATAACTTAGGTAATGCCTACGAGAAGAAAAAACAACCTGCTGCTGCCTTAGAAGCCTATCAAGAAACCCTCAACTATGATCCCAATAATTCGATTGCCAAAAAACGAGTAGAGTCCCTACAAAAACGCCTCGGAACATCGAGTTAATGTCCCAAAATATCTTTTTTGGGAAGCTCTTTCCTAGCTCTATTTGTTGATAAAAAATAGCGGGCCAAATGCCCTCCTTCATAACGCATATCTCTAGTATTTCTCAATAGGTTGTGTCAAGGGGAGTAAAAGGGAACAGTTGTTGGTTGTTAGTTCTTGGTTATTTGTTCTTCTTTTTCCCTATATCCCCCATCTTCCCCATCTCCCCCATCTCCCATTACCCAATTCACTGTCCAAACTCCAAGCGAGCTTGCTCCACAATATCCACCGTCACCACCGAAGTTTCCGCCTCTCGTGCTAATTCTTCAATGCGTTGACGGGCTTGCGATCGCACGAAATATGGAATATTCTTCAACTTTTGCTTCGCTTCAGGAGTCCAAGATAAAATCTCGGCAAACTCAGAATTTCCCATCTAAACTTCCTCCTTAGTCTTGAAAGGACTACACTTACTTCTGATTTTGTTGGGATTGACGCGGTTTCGCTTTAGGAGCAAAAAACCGTTCTAAATTCAAAATCAAAACCCCCACTGTCACCAGTACCATTCCCCAAGTTTCTCCTTGGGTTAATCCTTCTCCAATGACAATCAAAGCAGCAATTGAGGTTAACGCTGGCCCAGTCGCGCCAATAATAGAAGCTCGTGCTGCCCCAATATAAGTGATCCCAATACTATTTAACAGATAACTCAAGAGAGTCAGTCCACCTAAAACTAAACCACTAATCAGAATATTGACTTGCATGGTGGGATCAACCTCAATCTGCATATTAGTGGGTAACGGGGCTACCATTAACAGTAAGAGAAACAAGACTGAAAACAGCAAAATTACCCCAAAATTGAGAACACTAAAAGGAACAGGGTGTAATTTTTTGGTACAGGCTTGAATCAACAGAACATGAAACGCAAATGTCACCCCGGCTAAAATTGCAAATGTCACCCCGGCACCAGATAAACTCACCGTATCCCCACCGGAGGCTAACTGAATGAGGCTAACTCCTCCCAAAACAACAACGGTGGCAACAGCACGTACCCAAGACGGTCGTTCACCAAAAAAGAGCCAAGACATTAACACAGTGACAATGGGGAAAACGAAGAATAGAGTTAAGGCCACCCCAGGGGTTAATTGTCCTAAGGCCATGTAAATGAAGACCGAGGAGACAAACAAGAAGAAACCACAGCCGACAACTTTCCAATAGGCATCTTTATCCCCAGACTGGAAAAAACGGCGAATATCCGGCCAACTGTTCGGATAAAGAAATTGAGCGAGAACCGACATCAGGGGAACAACCACCACCATTCGTAAACAGAGAATCAAAATTGAGTTGCCAAACCCCGGAGAAATATAACCTCCTAGGGTAAATTGTTCCCCAAATAGCCAAGGGAAAAGGGCGAAGGAGGATAAAATCAGTTTAATAACAACATTCTGGAACGAGAGTGCCAAAGAAGATAACAAAATGAGCAAAAACCCCAACTGGATTTGAGATTTGCTAACTCGTTTCGGAGGTTGTGGGGATTTTTGGGATTCTGGGGGTTTGGTCGGACGACCCTCTCGCTGGGAGGGGGGTTTCGGGGGAGGGGGGAGTTCTGGCCGTCTCACCGTGGGAGGTTTCACCGTGGGAGAGGAGGGAGAACTCACCGTATCTTGTTGCAATTCTGCCTTTAAACGGTCAACTAGGGTATCGAGCAGGACTTCTCCCTGTTGTTCCAAGTTATACATTTGTCCCAACTGTTGAGACAGGGAACTTTGATAGCTGTTGAGGTCTTGTTGTAGGGTTTTAAAGGTAGTTCGCAATGTCGTATCTAACGACGCGATCAGCCGATAGGCGTTGTCATTGTAATTATCTAAAGACCCATTGGAGACGCTCCCCTCAAAGGCATTTGATCCCTGAGTCAAGCGATCGCGCAAATGCTCCAAAATCTGTTCCGCAATCACCGGAGCTAATTGTTGAGCCAAGGCGTGCTGCTGCTCCGCTTTTTCTTGGCGTTGTAACTCCAATTGCTCCGTTTCTGCCAAAAGTCGCGTTTTGCGATTTTGCAGTTGATCAATTTCTTGATGCAGTTGCAGAACCAAGCTACTTTTAAGCTGTTCGAGTTCCTCGGTAATTGCTTGTAAATTCTCTTGTGCCGTTTCAGGATTCTGATCCGGTTGTTGATCCAGTTGCCCCATTAGAAATAGACCTCTACGCCATTCGACTGACTCTCACAAACCTACAATCCGATTGCACAACACCGTCTGATTGTGAGAAAGTTGTGGACTGTTCTCTGTCGATTGTAGGCTACTTCTTCGCTGTTATCCCCCCGAATGATAGATTTTTGTAAATCCTTATATTCTTTTAAGGGCGGAAAACCACTGCCATTTTCGACATTGTACGCAAAGACCACACATTTAGAGTAACCGTGAAATACTTTTTTCTCTCAGAGGGTTGGGGAGTAGGCCGGGTTTGGGAATTTGGCGGCCTGTGGAATGAAAGCGTTTGGCGACGACGGCCAGACATCCTGCGTCTGGATTTGGGGATTATAGACCATGGGGAACGGTTATGGCTGTATCAAGTAGAAGAAGCCGTGCTGATGATTGAAGTGCGTCCCCTCAATTTGGCCGACTCCGACTCCGGCATTGGCCAAGTTGTCTTAAAGCGATTAATTTCGGCAGAACAAGCGATCGCTAAACTCATGGAAGCCGAAACGGTGTTTAATCGTGCCTCGGCCTAAAATAATCCCACTTGCAGAACACTCTCATAATCGTTTACACTTCTTTAAACAACTTTTAAAAAAAGGAAGCGAACCGTATTCGCTTCAGTTTGTTCCATGAAGCCGAGAGTCATGCGACCCTCCCAAGGGAAGCAACTTCCAGCTTTGAAGTATTAAGCAAAGACATTCCTGAGCCTTCGGCAAGGGAATCATGGCTGTATCGTTCAGCCAGTTGGGGAAGGTCAACCCCAACAAAGGACACCTGACAAAGGACACAGGACAACCTACCCTCTGTTTCTGGGGTCTAGACGATGGAAATACTTCCTAAAAATACTCACGCTAACAAGATTTTCGATAGGAGGAGAGTAGTCGATGGGACTACCTTGGTACAGAGTTCATACTGTCGTAATTAACGACCCAGGCCGCCTCATCGCCGTCCACCTCATGCACACCGCATTAGTGGCCGGTTGGGCTGGCTCCATGGCCCTTTACGAATTGGCCGTTTTTGATCCTAGTGATGTCGTTCTTAACCCCATGTGGCGACAAGGGATGTTTGTTATGCCCTTTATGGCCCGCTTAGGGGTAACTACCTCTTGGGGCGGTTGGAACGTCACCGGAGAACCGTACACCGACCCCGGTATTTGGTCTTTTGAAGGGGTTGCGATCGCGCATATCGTTCTCGCAGGTCTCTTATTCCTCGCTGCCTGCTGGCACTGGGTTTACTGGGACTTAGAATTATTCAGAGACCCCCGCACGGGCGAACCTGCCCTCGACCTGCCGAAAATGTTCGGCATCCACTTATTCCTGTCCGGCTTACTCTGCTTCGGCTTTGGGGCATTCCACCTCACCGGACTCTTTGGCCCCGGAATGTGGATTTCCGATGCCTACGGCCTCACCGGCCACGTCGAACCCGTCGCCCCCGAATGGGGAGCCGCCGGATTCAACCCCTTTAACCCCGGCGGGGTCGTGGCACACCACATTGCAGCCGGAATTGTCGGCATTATCGCCGGATTATTCCACTTAACCGTCCGTCCCCCCGAACGCCTCTACAAAGCCTTACGGATGGGGAACATCGAGACGGTTCTCTCTAGCAGTATCGCCGCCGTCTTCTTTGCCGCCTTCGTCGTAGCCGGAACCATGTGGTACGGTAGCGCGACTACCCCCATTGAACTCTTTGGCCCCACCCGCTATCAGTGGGATCAAGGTTACTTCCAAGAAGAAATTGACCGTCGGGTACAAGCCAACATGGCCGCGGGGGATAGCCGTTCTGAGGCTTGGTCTAAAATCCCCGAAAAACTGGCCTTCTACAACTACATCGGCAACAGCCCAGCCAAAGGCGGTTTATTCCGCGTTGGGCCGATGAATACCGGAGACGGTATCGCCGAAGAATGGTTAGGCCACCCGGTCTTCAAAGATGCCCAAGGCCGCGAACTCAGCGTCCGTCGGATGCCCAACTTCTTTGAAACCTTCCCCGTCGTCTTAACCGACTCCGATGGAGTAGTCCGCGCTGACATTCCCTTCCGTCGGGCAGAATCTCAATACAGTGTTGAGCAAGCCGGAGTCACCGTTTCCTTCTTTGGCGGGGCTTTAGACGGACAAACCTTTGATGACCCCTTAAAAGTCAAGAAATACGCCCGGAAAGCGCAATTAGGTGAGCCATTTGCCTTTGACCGGGAAACCTTAGACTCGGATGGGGTCTTCCGTACCTCCCCTCGCGGTTGGTTCACCTTTGGCCACGCCGTCTTTGCCCTCCTATTCTTCTTCGGACATATCTGGCACGGGTCTCGTACCCTCTACCGAGATGTCTTCGCCGGGATCGACCCCGACATCGAAGAACAAGTGGAATGGGGTGTGTTCCAGAAAGTGGGTGACGAATCCACACGGGTGAAAGCCTAGACTGCCTAGCATTCCGCTCGTTGAAAGCTAGACATTGATAGCCTACTAGAGGTTAACCCTGAAAATTTAACCGGAAATTTAACCGGAAATTTAACCGGAAATTTAACCTAGCCTAGCCAGGCAGCCAAACAAGGAGGGAGCATTCCCTCCTTGTTTGTTATGTTGATATGTGTTCATTTCTTGCTACACTAAGGGAGTAGAGGTATCTTGATTTAATTTTTTATTATGGAAAGTGTTGCTTACATTTTGGTTTTAGCTTGCGCCATTGGTGTTCTCTTCTTTGCTATTGCGTTTCGGGAACCCCCCCGGATTGAGAAATAGTCAGCTTGAGTAAGAGTCATCTTGAGCAAGAGAACGCTAGAGAACAACAATAGGCATGAATCCTTCTCTAAGTATTAATTCTTATGGGGAGGAATTCGGGTTCTTTCAGGCAATTACTAGCCGTATCACTTTCTTTTGGGTCAAAAAGGGGTGTTACGGCTAAAGTTGCTTGCAACTTAGCCCTTAACCTTTTATGCTCCAAGAATCATGCAATGTCCATCTTGTCAACATACAGAAAGTCGCGTCCTGGAATCCCGTTCCACTGAAGCGGGGAAAAGCATCCGGCGCAGACGAGAGTGTTTGTACTGCAAACACCGTTTTACCACCTATGAACGCATTGAGTTTGTCCCCATGACTGTTGTCAAACGGGAAGGGAGACGGGAATCCTTTGATCGCTCCAAACTCCTGCGCGGCATCGTGCGAGCTTGTGAAAAAACAGGCATTCCTCATCAACGACTCGAAACCCTAGTCGATGAAATTGAGGCCAAACTGCAACAGCGAGCCAGTCGAGAAGCCAGCAGTCAAGAAATTGGTGAATTAGTCTTACACGCCCTCAAACAGGAAAACGAAGTGGCCTATGTCCGCTTTGCCTCCGTGTATCGCCAATTCCAAGGCGTTGCAGACTTCATCGAAACCTTAAACCATCTACAAACTCAGCTTGAACCGGGTTTAGAGGGAGATTGGTCATCCAACACCCCGCCCCCGTCCTCACGACTGATGACTCCTTCCTAAGAATTGTGAGATTCATCCCAAAAATCTGCTAGAATTAGAATTCTGTGCATTCAAAAAAATGATAAACTCAAATGGGAGCAATAACCGCATCCTAGAGGTCTCGTCATAGAGGTCTAGAGATAGAGGTCTAGAGAGATGTCTAAAAACTGGGGTTTAGGCAGAGGAGAATCAAAAAGGGTTGTCCCTATTAGGTACACACTCAAGAGGAAACCTGCCTCAACTGTCGGCGGTTGTTTGCTAGGGTCTATCTTCTGAGCGTCTATCTTCTGAAAAGACTAACTGGTGTCTCTCCTGCATTCAGGCCAGACAAAAGTAAACCCTATCCCTCTCTTGAGTCCCCATATTGAGCCTTCATAAGGCATTTTCATAAACTACAGACTAGATTCTAAACAAAATCCTTGAACAATAGTCTCGTACCATTGGTTATCATAACGAAGAGCCTGTATCAGCTTTTTTTAGGTCATGATTGGCTACCGACATTTGGTGAGAAACCCGAAAGGTGGTCTCCCTCCGGAAAACGGGAAACAAGAGGATTTTACCAAGATTCTCAGGGAAGAACCATTAATGCTGATGCTTATGGTGCAGCCAAGGTGTTAAGAAAAGTAGAGATACAGTTAGGTATAAACCTAGCCAAGGTCAGTAGGGTAGCTTTGGCCTTGCCCCAAAGATTGGCTCTTTGGAACTCTAGACGACTAGCGCGAAGCATCATTGCTTTAGCCTGATGCGTAGCATTGTATCGTTGGGAATCCACGAAGTTTTAATTTTAACCAGTGGAGAGGTCAAACTTACCGAAAATAGTTCTTATTTCGAGTTCTTATTTCGACTTAGCTAGGAACTGTAAACCGCCCAATCAATTCAGTCAACACAATACGGAGCTAACCCAGAGGAAACAATACACACATGGTCAGTCAGAACACAATTGCTAGCAATAATCAAAAAAAAGATATTGGGTTTACCCATGAAGAATTCGCTGCTCTCTTGGATCAGTACGATTACCATTTTAGTCCAGGGGATATTGTCCCTGGGACGGTATTCAGTATGGAACCGAGAGGGGCATTAATTGATATTGGGGCAAAAACCGCCGCCTATATCCCCATTCAAGAAATGTCCATCAACCGCGTTGATGATCCCGAAGAGGTACTAAAGGCTGAAGAGACAAGGGAATTCTTCATTCTGACTGACGAAAACGAAGATGGGCAGTTAACCTTATCTATTCGTCGGATTGAGTATTTACGGGCTTGGGAACGGGTTCGCCAACTCCAAGCAGAAGATGCCACAGTGCGTTCTAATGTCTTTGCCACCAACCGTGGGGGGGCATTAGTGCGGATTGAAGGACTGCGGGGCTTTATTCCGGGGTCTCATATCAGCACTCGTCAGGCCAAAGAAGATTTAGTGGGTCAAGACTTGCCCCTGAAATTCTTAGAAGTGGATGAAGACCGTAACCGCCTCGTCTTGAGTCACCGCCGCGCCTTAGTGGAACGGAAAATGAATGGTCTGCAAGTAGGCGAAGTGGTCGTCGGTACAGTCCGGGGAATCAAGCCTTACGGGGCATTTATCGACATCGGCGGAGTCAGTGGTCTGCTGCACATTTCCGAAATTTCCCACGACCATATCGACACCCCCCACAGTGTCTTTGCCGTGAATGATGAACTCAAGGTGATGATTATTGACCTTGATGCGGAACGGGGTCGGATTTCTCTGTCCACCAAGCAACTCGAACCCGAACCGGGTGATATGCTCAAGAATCGGGAGTTAGTCTTCGAGAAAGCAGAAGAAATGGCGGAGAAATATCGTCAAAAACTGCTACAACAGGAGCAAGGGATTGATCCGGATGCAGAAGAGGTGAGTGCCACTGAGGAAGAAGTGGTAACTGCGTCGGAGGAAGCGACAGAAGAAGTCGTGGAAAGTCCTGTGGAGGAAGACACCACTGAAACCGAAGCTGTGACTGAAGAAGCTACCGAAGAAGTCACCGAAGCTGTGACTGAAGAAGCTACCGAAGAAGTCACCGAAGCTGTGACTGAAGAAGCTACCGAAGAAACCACCGAAACTGAAGCGGTCAGTGAACCGGAAGACCCCGTGGCGGAAGTCGAAGCAACGACTGAGGCCGACGATGAGGGAGAAGAAACGGTGGCGGAAGCAACTGAAGAACCGGAAGCAACTGAAGAACCGGAAGCAACGGTTTTTAGTGCAACGGAATAAGTTGCACCATTCAATGACCCCCACCTACTTCGTGAGGTGGGGGAGTGGGGAGAGATAACCTTCCCGTAGCTGCGAATAGCTCTCCAGGGGTATTGCGGATTAACACTACTGGTCGTTTCTCTAGACCGGATTAGCTGTAAGGGGGCGG
>NZ_JAQMSD010000291.1 GCF_028330525.1 Spirulina sp. CS-785/01 | reverse complement strand
GAAAGGGACGAGCGTGCAGACTCAGCCATAAATCCTGTAAAAAGGTAGGCTACCTTGAGAGGGTCATCACACCCAAGTGTAAACGCCAGCACTTGGCTCTGTGGTCTGTAATTAAACAAAACACCAACGCTTTTGGAGGTAGTGTTACAGACGTAAAAAGCCCTTTGAAGTTTGTCGAGGCAAACCTTACAGTTTAACTGAGTGGCTGAAGAAGCCCTTACAATCATGTGCAATTACACATTTCTCATAACCCTGCCCAAAATCAAACCCCTTTGAAACCTGTTCATCCAGCACAAGCCAGAAAACTCTAGGAGGGGTATAAGTAGGGCTTTGTAGCCTAATGTCAAAAAAAGTCAAGTAAATAGCCTACTAGAGGTTAACCCCTAAACCACTATCGAAGCGTGATCAAAACTCTCCTGACGGGATAGGCAGAACGACGGAATTCGGTGCAAGATGAGGTGGAAGCGCGTTTGATGTTTGATGAATTGCGCGATCGCTGTCAATTAATCTATATTGGCTGGCATCAAGGCAACCGAGTCTTTGGACCTGTGCTGCACTGGGAATTAAGGGAGGGGAAAGTCTGGCTAGAGTGGAATGGCACAGAGGACGAGAGCGGAGAAATCTTAGTCGAGCAAGGCATCCCCAAAACCGATATGGTAGTCGGTTTTCACCCCCCATCCTTAAATTTGTTAAGATTTTGTTAAGGTAACTTTATGGCAAAAGAATCAGGATTGCAGCAACCATCCCCCTTCTATCCGTTGTCGGGTCTCGCTTAAATCCTTTTCAATAGAAATAAACCGTCCTTGCACATAAAAACTGCTACCAACAGGAGCAAAAATAAGATTCATGTATCCCAACGAATCTCTCTATTCTGAACCCTCCCATTTGCCCACTGTGGAACGCTCCGCAGAACGTCCCGATAAAATGGAGGAGGCTTGCGGTGTTTTTGGACTTTATGCCCCAGGGGAAGATGTCGCCAAATTAGCCTATTTTGGCTTGTATGCCCTCCAACACCGAGGACAAGAATCCGCCGGAATTGCCACTTTTGACAGCGATCAGGTGCATTGCTATAAAAATATGGGCTTAGTCTCTCAGGTGTTCAATGAGCAGCTATTGAGTACCCTCCCCGGTTACGCAGCCATTGGACATACCCGGTACTCAACCACCGGATCAAGTCTCAAAGTCAATGCTCAACCGGCCTTAGTCGACTCTCGCCTCGGAAAACTCGCTTTAGCACATAATGGCAATCTTGTCAATACTAAAGAATTAAGAGAAGAACTAACTGGTCGGGGGTGCGAATTTGAGACCACAACAGACTCAGAAATGATCGCCTTGGCCATCGCCGATGAAGTAAATCAAGGCAAAGACTGGCTCGAAGGGGCATTAAGTGCCTTTCGACTCTGCGACGGGGCTTATAGTTTAGCCATTGGCACACCGGATGGGATCATGGGAGTCCGGGACCCCAAAGGCATTCGTCCCCTCGTCATTGGCCTGTTACCGGGGACTCCCCAACGCTACGTCTTAGCCTCAGAAACCTGTGGGTTAGATATCATTGGGGCAGAATACCTGCGGGATGTTGAACCTGGGGAATTAGTCTGGATCACCGAAGAAGGGATGGCCTCTTTTCACTGGAATAATGAATCCAAGCGGAAACTCTGCGTCTTTGAAATGATCTACTTCTCCCGGCCTGATAGCGTCGTCCAAGACGAAACCGTTTATAGCTATCGGATGCGCTTAGGGAAGATACTGGCCGCCGAATCCCTCACCGACGCGGATATTGTCATTGCTGTCCCCGACTCCGGTGTTCCGGCGGCCATTGGGTACTCACAAATCTCGGGCATTCCCTATGCCGAAGGACTGATTAAAAACCGCTATGTGGGACGCACCTTCATTCAACCCACCCAACAAATGCGAGAATCGGGCATTCGCATGAAACTCAACCCCCTAAAAGATGTTCTAACGGGGAAACGGGTAGTGATTGTGGATGACTCTATCGTCCGGGGAACAACCAGTCGGAAAATCGTCAAAGCCTTACGAGATGCGGGGGCCACCGAAGTTCACATGAAAATCTCCTCCCCACCCGTCACTCACCCCTGTTTCTACGGGTTAGACACCGACACCCAAGATCAACTGATTGCGGCCCGGCAATCCGTCTCAGAGATTGAGGCCCATATTGGAGTGGACTCCTTGGCCTATCTCAGTTGGGAAGGAATGCTCAAAGCCACGGGTTCAGACCCTGAGAGCTTCTGCTCGGCTTGTTTCACGGGAGATTATCCCATTGAGATTCCGGACAATATGAAACGAGCTAAGTTAATCTTAGAAGAAGCAAAGGCATAGTTGATCATTGATGATTGATAATTGATAATTGATAATTGGTCATTGTCAATGATCCATTGTCAATCGTCGATCACTATGCGTCAGCGAGCAAATCACCCATGAGCCTCAGCCTACGGCAATGGCTAGCCGATCGCCAAATCGCCTTGGAGCGTCTTCTAGACCCCAGTGCTAACGTTGCGGGAGTCGCCTTCCGCATCGTTCAGGATATGGAGGTCAAGAGTTTAACGCCCTTTGATATTAGTCCCGTCGTGGATATCTTGGAATTGCCCTTGGCGGAAAGTTGGCGATTGTTAACTCCTATGACGCGGCTGACAGTGGCTCTGTTGCGCTTGCTGAGTCGTAAGAAACCCCTGAAACGCTCCGAGGGAACTTGGCTGACGTTTCAAATTGCCTATCTGAATACCCTCCACCATATTCTCACCCAAGAAATTCAATTGGGGCGGCCTTGGCTGAATCGGGCGGTTCTTCCGGGGGGAACGGGACAAGACCAAGACCCCCTGGAAGATGCCAAGTTACACAATTTACTCAAAACGCTCCGTCCGGGGAAATTAAGTGATTCCCAAGCTGAACAAGCTCTCTCGGCGTTGGGGGAATCTTTTTTAGTGCAACAGATGAATCAGGTGTGTTTGGCGTGGTTGGTGGCCAATGGGGCAGAGGCCGCTGAGGCGAAATTAATGGTGCAACGGTTGTGTCATGGGTTGGCGGGCTTTTTGTTGGCGGTGGTGGTGGATAATGCTCCGCCGTTGGCCCAGTTACAGAAGTTTGTCCGTTTGGGCCTGCGTTCGACGCGGACGGAGGAGGAACGGGCTAATTATCCCCTCCATGAATTAGAGCCTGTGTTAGATATTCCCAGGGAGCATTATCGATCGCAACTTTTAAAAACCGCCAGTGACCCCTTATTTGGGGAATTATTCACCCTGACGGATATTTATGTTCCTCCGAAAGCCAGTGTGGTGGATGAGCAGGGGAATACTCCCCCTAGTCCAGATACTGACACATTGGTTGATCTGCAACGTTGGGCCGATGAACAACTGGGGGATCTCGAAAGTATTGCGGTGATTGAGGGAGAATGGGGTTGGGGAAAAACCAGTTTTTGTCAACGGTGGGCCCGACAAATTGCTTGGGAGTCTTATCCGGACTGGCAACCGGTGTTGATTTCCCTGCGGGATACGGAGTTGGGCCAGAATTTAGAGGATACGTTAGCGCGGACGTTTCCCTTGGGCCGGTTTCGGGATGAGGATGGTTGGTTGTCTGGGGAGGCTCCCCCTTGTTTATTGATTTTAGATGGGTTGGATGAATTACCGCGATCGCCGCATAAATTTTGGTATATCCGGGCCTTTCTCGATCAAGTGATTCAATTCCACAGCCTACAACTGAAATCTGGCTCACCGCGCCATAAAATCGTCTTAACCAGTCGTTTCAGCACCTTTGAGGGGTTAAGTAAACAATATCGGATTGGCAGCACATTCCCGCTACAAGCGCAATTTAAGCGCATTCGGATGCAACCCATGGACCGGGGGTCTTTGCAACGATGGTTTAAGAATTGGTCCCGGTTACAGTCCAAGTCGATTTCTTACCGTTATTTTACCCTGCTCAAAGAGGAGGGATTATTTCATCGCAGCACTCGCAATCAAGCCAATGCGGAATTAGTCCATCATCCTTTAACCTTGTATTTACTGGGGATTTTACATCGGGATGGGTTACTCGATGCCCCCTTGTTTCAATTACCCCACCCCCAGGCCCGTTATGAGATGTATGAACGGATGACACGCTGGTTACTGGGTGAACCCCAGGGCCGCTATCAACTGCCGGAGGTGGTGAAAGAGGGGATGGCCCATGCTAGTCGGTCCACGGAGGCCATTGCCAATTTATTGACGGGAGACTCGGCCCAAGAGCGTCGTCAGTCTATGCAGAAAACGGCCTTGGAATTGGTGCAAACGGGACGCGGAATACTGCATTTTTCCTCCTCCCAAGGGGAAGACTCCCTGGAAACGCAACCCATGACGGTGAATTTAGCGTTTTCTCGCAACTCCTCTGAGGGGAGTCCTTTATCCCTGCTTGCTCCTTCCCCTTCGACAATTCCAGATTATCCCTTACCCGCTTTATTTTTTACGGTGTCTGGGCAAAAGGTGGCTTTTTCTCATCCTAGCTTGGGGGCTTATTTGGCCGCCAATCAGATGGCCCAACAGTTGAAACAGTTGACGAAGAAAGAGCGCGATCGCTACGGTTGGGATAGCTTCACCATCTCCTCTCCCCAGGCCGTCGCCGAACATCTCTACTTACTCTTAGGCTATGGAGTCCTGTCTCCAGAAATTGAAACCCTCCTCATTGAGTCCCTGGAACGGGAAGAACAACGCAATACCAATAATTTTTCCTTTGTCACCCTCTTTCAACGGTTAAATCAGTTTTATCATGCCTACTGTCAAGGGTGTTGGATTGATGAAGGGGTGGCCCAGTTAGCCTATCAACATCTACAACGGCTCAATAATCCCCTTAATACCTTACAAGTGGATGCCGTGGTAGGGTTAAATGTCTTTGTCTTATTATCCGCCATTGCCCGTAATTCCTCCCTCCCCTTCTATCCCTGTGGCCATCCCCACCATCCCCATTATTTTGAAGCAGATCGGTTTTTACTGTTGATGTCTCGAACTATGGTGTTATCCCCTACTTGTTTTTTACAACGGGTGCGGGGTAATTTAACCGAGATACAGTTACCGGGGGCCTATTTAAAACGGATTATTTTGCCCAAGGCCAATTTAGAACGAAGTAATTTAACCATTGCCGATTTAACCCAAGCCAATTTAGTCAATGCCAATTTATCCTATAGTAATTTGGCCTGGGCGAATTTATCCGGCGCGAATTTAAGTGGGTGTAACTTAACCAAGGCCAATTTAGAAGGCGCAGACTTCCGCCAAGCCAATTTACACGGAGCAAAATTAAATTGGGCGAATTTGAATAATGCCTGTTTCTATCAAGCGCAATTAGACCCCAAAACGGAACAACGGGTGCGAGAAAGTGGGGCGTTTTTATCTTTAGATGAGTTTTACAAGTATAGTCAATCTTTGGTGTCTAAGTTACAGTTAGGGGAAGTGGGCAATAGTAATTTATACAATGCTGAACCTAAATTACAAATTGAAATTGCGGAAGGAAAACCTGATCTTCCTGATCCTTGGCAAGGTTTTGAGTTAGGGCATCCGGCCTCCAGTCCAGAAGCGGCTACGATTGCGGACGCGAATGTGAGTCCTCCTACGGGGAGTGAAGATGCGACGTTGGCGGCCCCAGATTCGTTATTAAATATTGGCAGTGAAGATGAGACGTTAATTGCTGGGGATTATCCTCCCAATGCTGAAAGTGAGGATGCTACAATTCCGGAACATTCGGATGATGAAAGTGTCCCCACGATTGAAGATTTTCCAGAGGATGATAGTAGTGATAATGATCGGACGATTGCTTTGGATAATTAAGACCCCATTACCAAAACACCTGAATTGCCCGTTCTTGTGCCTTAATATTATCAAGGGGAGACCAAGTTTCTAGGCGTTTTTGGGCGGCTTTTTGCATCTTGACCAGTTTGTCTTTTTGGGGTACAATATTCTGTAAGATGGCGGAGAGTGCGCCCACGTCGCTACAGGGGTAGATATATCCGGTTACGTCAGGGTCAACTAATTCTCTCGCGCCCACTTGATCACTGACAATGGCAGCACATTGGCAGAGCATGGCTTCATTGACGACGACTCCAAAAGGTTCATATTCGGAGCATAAACAAAGGATATCTGCGGCCCCATAAACGGCGGGGAGTTGGGTTTGGTTGAGGAAACCGAGGAATTTGACTCGTGCTTGAATTTGTAACTGTTGCGCGGTTGCGGTAAGTTGGGAGCGCATTCCCCCTTCTCCCACGTACAATAGATAACAATTGGGTAAATTCGCGTCAGCAAAGGCGTGTAAGATATCTTGAGGCCGTTTCCAAGGTTGCAATTTCGCGCAAAAGACAATCACCACTGCCTCTGCGGGGATACCCCAGTCTTGTCGCACTTGGAGAGGGTTGACTTGTGCGGCCTGGTGTAACCACCATTGATTATCCGCCACAAAGGGAGTCAGAAAAATCTGTTTTTCGGGAATGCCTAACTGTTTTACCACCTCTTTCCCGAAACTCGTTGAGACTAAAATCGCATCGGCGAGACGATAAATTTGCGGGAGGAGTGCGGGTTTGAGCCAAGATTTCCAAGAGGCGCGATCGCGGGATGCTAAACTACTGGTATCGGTACTAAAAATAAACCCCTTTCCCCGCACCTTAGCCGCCAGTAACGCCAGCCAAAAACTAGCATAAGTATAACCCGTATAAGCAATCACCCCATCAAACTCCCCCACCCAAGACAACAACTCCGGGTTAAGCAACCCCCAAAACTTCCCTAACTGTGCAGGTTGGCTAACATTGGACAACTCCACCCAGGGATACCCCTCCAACAACGGCACATCCCAACGCACCTCCGTAGCGAAATCCGGGTCAAGATAGGACTGCACCCCCACCATACTACAATAACCCACACAAAAATCCCATCCCTGCTGCACCATCAAACGAAACAGGGGAATAACATAGGGAATGGGATGAGACACCAGAATGAGGAGACGGGGAGTATGGGGTTGCATAGATCAAACCAGGATAAATTAACGCAGACTGGGGGAGGAGAGAGACACCCAATGAATTAACTGACGAATTTCTTGGGCAATATCTTGAGGCCATGCAGTCAGCATATCCCCTTTTCCCTGCTCTAACAGCCTTAACTTCCCTTGAGAGACAGTCTTTCGATACAACTGACTTTGTTTCACCTTCGCGGGGGTATCCTGCTTCCCCTGTAACACCAATAACGGGGTTTTTAACTGCTCTAAAGACAGGTTGAGGTATTCTGACTCAATTTCGCTATTACGTCGCTTAAAGAGCAATTCACAGCTAGTGGGACATTGTAATAACTGCTTGCGGTATTGTAAGAGTTGGTTTAACTCCTCCCCCTTCCCCAACAGTCGTAATATCGGGGCCATTAATTTTAATCCCCAGTAATAGAAAGGTAACTTCGACACCAATAACGTTTCCGTCTTCCACCGTTGCTTATCTCCAATATCCAACCCTTCCGGAGACACCAACACCAACCCTTGCACCTGCTCAGGATGATTGATAGCATAATTGGCCGCCACCCACGCACCGAGAGAATGGGCCACCAAATACACCTTTTCCAGTCGTAACGCTTGAATATACTCCCCTAGACATTCCGTGTGGAGGGTGATGGAATGGTGAACATTGGGATGTTCCGAGTCTCCAAAGCCTAGCATATCCGGGACAAAACAGTGATAATCTTCCTGTAAAGGCTCTACCACAGGTAGCCACTCACTCCCCTCCCCATAGGCCCCATGGAGGAAAATGATGGCGGTATCTTTTTCGAGTCCCATTTCACGCCAAAAGAGTTGGCCTTGAGAGAGACGCATCCGTAAAATACGTACAGATGATTGCATCAGTTGATCGCTGGTATGACGGGGTACAGTAGGATTCACGGTGATGAACGGTCTAGGTGTATATTGGCACAAAATTACACCAAATTTAAAGAAAAATTGCGGAATAATCAAGCCCTCGGTCTAATTTCTATGACAAGGGGTAGGAGAGGGGGAAATCCCCAATCAGTAATCAGTATCCGAAAGCAGAGGGCAGAGAGCAGTGGTTTGCGCTCCGCGCACACTACGTGAACGACAAGACTTCGGCGAGCGTCAGTCGAGCCGCTCACCAACCAGGAAGGAGGAGTAAGTTAACCTAAAAAGAAGGTCAGAAACTAATCACAGCAAGGCTTTTAGCCAACTTTCAGCGATTTTTAGTTTCACCGAGAGTGATAAGTCTTGAATCGTGAGGTTTTTCAGCATTGGCTATGCTCAACTGTATCCCCGTAATGGTATAACTGTTTGCAATGTTAAATTAAATTTAGGTAAATAATAATATTGTAGGTTTTAATTGAAGTTTAGTCCTGATTTAAAGTATGAAATCAAACCCGAAATCACAAACTAAAGTATTATACGTTAATCATAATATTGGGGTTTTCTTTGCAATCAGCTTGATCGTGGTTTTTGTTTTAATTGTTATTGTCAATAATGTTAATTTTTTCTATAAATTTGCCCCCAACCGAGATTTAGATAGTTCCGGTGCTAATATAACCATTATTTTGCTAATTTTTGGTATATTACAGCTTATCTATTTAGGTTCTTTTTTACCAACATTTTGTTCTCGAAGAACCGTTATTCAATATCCTGTTATTATTTTAGCAGGTTGTCTTTTAAATGTATTTTTTATTAATTTCCCTTTTACCGATTACTTGGAGGATAGAACCTCAACTATCGCTATTTCAGTCTTAATTGGGATTCAATTTTTATTTGCTGTATCAGTGGTTGCATTTGCGCCTATTTTTCGAGAACCAGAAGCGACTAAGTATTATTTAGATCAGCAACATGGAGAATTAATAATTTGCCAGTCTTCTATTTTAAAGCGTAAGTGTAAAAAATATAATTTAAATGATTTACAGTATCTTATTTTAACAAAAATTAAGTTACAACCTAATATTTTTGGCGGTTCAAATAAAAGTCAATATGATGGCTTATTGAAAACCAAAAACCATGAATATATTACAATATTTAGGGATTATCAAGAAAAAAATACTAAAACATTCATTAAACCCTTTAAAAACTTTTTGAAGCTCAATATAATTGAATTGACGTTTAAGCAGTACAATTTCTATTTGTTAGAAAACAATGAAACAACAATTGCTTTCTATAAACGCAATAGCAGAAATGAGACTTATACCATTATTGATTCAGAATCGGGCTATTTTATTGAACAAATTAACAATCAATTCCCGAAATCAGATTATTTTCAAAAAACACCCCTCCTTTATATCAATGTTAAACAATTTCAAGAGTATCCGGAAAACTTCCCCTTACTCACTCACTTATTCAACAAAAATCTCTCTCAACAGTCTCCTCTCTATCTTCCCCAACAAACCCTTTATAAAGGAAAAAAATGTAAATATAAAGCCATTGATTTTTATGACTATGATCCAGTTATTGCTATCCCTTATATTGATCAAGTTTTTTCCCGTCTTGATTTTCAATATTTAGGGGATATGAAACGACAAAACTATTTCTTTTATATTCCTCTCAATTTACTCATTAATTTAATTAGGTCTCCCAATATCTGGCGAATTTATCGACATCGGGGGACTGAAGTTTTAGCCATTTTTAAATATACGGGGTATTGTCTCCCAAAATATAAGGTTTCCAAAGCGCACCTTTATGGGAGTATTTCCCTGTTGAGTTTATTTGCAAAAGGAGTGGAGTTAGAAACCTCCTCCCAAGACTTACTCTGGACTGCACGCCGCAAAGGACGCTATGCTTATTCTTATCCGAATGCTCTCCTCTCGGAGTTATGGGAGTATCATCAGCAACAGTTACAAGTTTTACGGGAAGACTATGGAGTCCCTCAGTTGTGGGATCGGGATTTAGGGACAATTGCGTCTTTTCTGGATGATACCATGCAACCGAGTCTCGTCTATCGGATGAAGCAATTCTGGAGAGCGCGGAAAATATTCCGTTAATCTCCTACAAACCCAACTTACACTTTAGGGCGTATAATAAACTTCTAGACTCCTTAGTTCCCGCAGGGGAAACGCTGAATGCTGAATGCTGAATGCTGAATGCTTATCTCAGAAAACCTAGAGAACAATTAAGCAATGGTGGTTTTCCCTTGTAAATAGTCCTGTAACTGCTGTTGGTGGTCGTGACTAAACTCCTCTCTCCCCAAGGGTAACATCTCCCGTGAAAATGCCTTCACTTCGGCAATTTCTAGGGTATCTTGGACTTGTAATACCCCTTGGGCTTGCACGGCCAAGAGAATGCTAATAGAGTGTAAACGAGGATCGCGATCGCTGGACGAATAGACCCCCACCAAACGGTCAATCATCACCAACTCCAACCCCGTCTCCTCCTGCAACTCCCGTTTCGCAGTGGTGGGGATATCTTGGCCCCAGTCCACCAGTCCCCCCGGTAAACCCCATTTACCTGTATCCTGACGACGAATTAACACAATTTGACCATCGGGAAGGACCGGGACAACCGTTACTCCTGTCACGGGATGACGAAAAATCACCCCAATGACAGTAAAAATAAATCGTCCCAATTGACCCATAACAGCCCCTAATGTAGTTTAATATTCGATTAACTGGCGATCGCGGAAAAATTTCCCCGTCTGCATCACCGACACCTCCGTGGCCAACCAAATGACGGTATCGGCCCCTTCTTCCGGGTCGCGGGGTGCAGCATCTCCTCCCATTTCCGTCCGGACCCACCCCGGACACATGGCAAAAACCGCAATCCCCGCAGGTTTCAACGCTTCCGCTAACAGTTGAGTCGCCCCATTGAGAGCTAACTTAGATAAACTATAACTAGGGACCGCAGGGGATAAATTCTCCCATGTCCCATACCCACTGGACACATTAATGACTTTGGCGTGATTGGCCTTTTTTAGCAAGGGAAATAATTTTTGCGTCACCCGAATGGCCCCAAACGCATTGGTATCCATGGCCAACCGTAATAAGTCACGGGAAACGGTGAGAATGTCCACCTCCTCATCGGGATAGACTCCCGCATTATTCACCAAGACATCTAAGCGATCTAACTCCTGATATAATTCATCTACTGCGCGATCGATGCTTTGTTCGTTGGTGACATCTAACTCCACTAGACGCACCGTTTTTCCCTCTCGGTCTAAATGAGATAAGGCCGTCCTGGCCCGATGGAGCGATCGCGCTGCTAAAATAACTTCAAACCCTGCTTCTAACAACCCTTGACAGACGGCCAACCCAATTCCCCGATTTCCTCCGGTGACTAATGCTGTTTTGGGTGATTGATAGGTACTCATCAGTAAACAATAAACAGTAAACAGTAACCAGTAAACAGTAAACAGTAACCAGTAAACAGTAATCAGTAAACAGTAATCAGTTGTTACTCCCCATCTCCCCCATCTTCCCCATCTCCGTTGACAATAGGATGTCTCACTCTAACTTATCACCAATGGGAAAAGAGTGACGGGTTATTGGTTTAAGACTTCCTTTTTATGGTGGGGGGATGCTGCAATTTTTGCAACTTGGTCCCGTAACTCCTCTGAGACTCCCATCTCCTTGAGGGTTTCTAGTAAGTCTTCGGCCACTGCATCAAAATGCTCGCTGTTTAACCCGTGTTTCTCCACTAACTCTTTATGGGCCGCCCGCATATAGCGGCCATTATACTGCTCTGTGCCACCAAAGGCATAGGTGAGGAAGGCTTTTTGATGCTCTCTCTGTTTCTCCATGTCCACGTTAGCGAAAAAGTGTTTAATGCGATCGTCGTTTAACACTCGTTGGTAAAATTTATCTACTGCGAGATCAACTGCTGCTTCTCCACCCAGTTGTTCAAATAAGGTCATTCGGTTATTTCTCTTGTACGACTTATTGGTTAGTATCAAGCATTGGGGGGGAGTTGTCTTTGATCTAAGTCAAGTGTTGGGATTTTTTTGAACTACAGAGACACAGAGGACGCAGAGGGGAGTTGATAGTTGGATAATTGAACCACAAAGACACAAAGAACACTAAGAGGATGATCACTTTTTAGCTCTGATTACTCTGTTCTAAGTTAACCTTTTAGGACTTATTCTAACCCCTAGATTTTTTATGGTCTGATTAGTCTCTTAACCCGTTTCTAACGGGTTTATGCTCTTAGCCTTGGGTTTAAACCCAAGGCGAATTCAGGGAAGTTTTATCATGAAAGGGACTCTACAGGTGCGCGTCTATTCCCCATTATCAATATATACCCTTGTCAAGTCAAAGTCAAGTGTTTTTTTCAAAAAAAATCCCTCTCCTCTCCCCCCCTTTTTCCTCCCTTTGTGTCCTTTGTGTCTTTGTGGTTTTCCCCCTTCACACCACCCAATGTAACTTACTCCCAAATCTCCTCTAATAGCTTATAAAAAGGTTGCCAATTATCCTCTTGATCAATAGCCGACCAAACGGACTCAATTTCAGGACGGAGGAGGAAGGTTTGAGGGGTGCGATCGCGCAATTTCTCCCCCATCTTCTCCATCTCCCCTGGAGGTAACTCATTTAACGCCTGATAATACAACTTACGCCAATCTTCCCAAGGTTCTAGCGTAAAAGAAGCCCGATCTAAAACCTCCGCATAATCCTTCCGCCAATAGGGATTAAACGACCGGGCAATCTCCGCGAAAAACCCATGATAATCCACCTGCGTTTCCTCTAATAATTGTACCGTTACGCGAACTAACTGCCGTTCCATCTCTAACGGTAAAACCGAGGACTCAAACCCCAATTTCTCCATCATCAAACGACGATAACTTTCCGTATAATGGGTATCATATAACTCCAACCCCGCCTCTAAATCCTCCTTCGCCATCACCAACCGTAAAGGAGTTTGCAACATCTGTAAATTTAACCGACAAATCCCCGGTTGATTCCCGTAAGAATAGCGTCCCGCATAATCAAAATAAGCCGCCACTGCTCGCGGGTTATAAGTCGGAATAAACGCATAGGGGCCATAATCGAAACTTTCCCCCGTAATCGACATATTATCCGTATTTAAAACCCCATGACAGAACCCCGCAACCATCCATTGGGCCGCCAACTCCGCCACCCGTTGCACCAACTCCCCATAAAATTGAGCATAGGGATTTTCTTGTCCCTGCAAATGGGGATAATAGACCGCAATGACATGATCCAGTAACTTCGTTATTAAATCAGCCCGGCCTAAATAATGTAACCGTTCAAACGTACCAAAACGAATATGAGACCGACTAAACCGCACCATCACCGAGGACCGCGTGGGAGATGGTTCATCCCCTCGCCATAACCCCTCCCCAGTTTCAATTAAACTGAGACAACGAGAAGTCCGCACCCCCAACCGATGTAACATTTCTGCGGCCAACACCTCCCGGACTCCCCCTTTCAACGTTAACCGACCATCAGCCGTGCGAGAATAGGGAGTGCGGCCTGATCCCTTCGTTCCCAGATCATACAACTCCCCGTCAACCCCCCGCACCTGTCCATACAGAAAGCCTCTACCGTCCCCTAATTGGGGATTATACGCGCCAAACTGGTAGCCATGATACCGGAGTGCCAAAAAAGGCCGCACCGCCTCAAATAAGCCAAATGCCTCAATAAAATCATCATCCCGGACTTCTTGAGGGTTGAGGCCGAGTTGAGATAAGAGGGGATTATTGCGAAAGCGGAGGATATGCTGGGGAAAGGAGGCCGCGGCTACAATATCGTAATAGTCATCACCGAGGTTTTCTAAGCTGGGTTCGTAGTTGAGGGATAAAAAGGGATTGGTCATGGGGTTAGAAGTGCGATTCCGGTACTTGCGACAGTTAGAATGAGAGCAACACAATCTGTTTTAACAAAGATGTCCGATTTCATCATGTATCAGGAGGATGGTTATGTTGTCCTCGAAACCAACCAACCGGAACAACTGGTCACTGCCCCAGAACTCCTTGATAAGCTAAAAGGGGTGTTACAGCAACAACAACCGGATGATCTCCCTGTCGATATCCAGTCTCTCTCCTCCCTCGACGAACAAGCGGAATATTTAATGGAACATTACTGCGAGTTAGATTTAGGCCCCGGTGAGTATTTACAGTGGTATGTGGTTCGGTTTGAGAAGTAATTAAGGGGAGATGGGGGAGATGGGGGAGATGGAGGAGAACAAAGAACCACCTGTTCCCTATTCCCTATTCCCTGTTCCCTATTCCCAAAAAACCAACAACAAACAGTTAAAAATCACCGTCTCCCCCGTAACCAATACGTGGTCATTTTCCCCCGTCCTTTCACCAAAATTTCCCCTCGTTTTTCAAAGAAAAACTTATCCTTCAACAACTCATAAGTATCCTGAGTCACTTGGATCATATCCGACACCCCCTGAGACTCCATCCGTGAGGCCACATTCACCGTATCCCCCCAGAGATCATAAATAAACTTGCGAATGCCAATCACCCCGGCCACCACCTGTCCGGTGTGAATACCGATGCGGAGACGGAAGGGTTCACCCCCCTCACGGGAGAAACGAGTGATGGCCAACTGCATATCTAACGCCATATCTGCAATAGCCTCCGCATGATTCGCGGTCGTCGAGGGGATGCCCCCCGCTACCATGTAAGAATCCCCAATAGTCTTAATTTTCTCCAAATCGTACCATTCCGCCAATTGATCAAAAGCCGAGAAAATATCATTCAACAGATCAACCAACTCCGTCGGCGGAATTTTAGCCGATAAAGACGTAAAATCGACAATATCGGCAAAGAGAATCGAAACACTATCAAACCGTTCCGCAATGGACTGTTCTTCTTGTTTCAGACGTTCTGCGATCGCATTCGGTAAAATATTGCGCAACAACCGTTCCGACTTCTCCTGTTCCAACCATAACGCATCTTCCGCCTGTTTCTGCTTCGTAATATCGGCCACGGTCCCCTCATAATAGAGAATCTCCCCCTCCTCATCCCGCACCACTCGCGCATTCTCCGAAGTCCAAATTAAAGACCCATCCTTCCGACGGACCTGGGCCTTAAACCCATTAATCACCCCATCCTGTTCCAACTGTTCCCGGAACATTTTCCGTAACTCCGGTTGGGCATAAATATCCGTATCAATGTGTTCCACATGGGACACCATATCTGCAAAAGAATCATAGCCATACATCCGCACCAACGCGGGATTCGCATTCAAATACTTACCATCCCGCGTACTCTGAAAAATCCCCTCTGCCGCATTCTCAAAAATACTGCGATACTTCTCCTCCGCTTCCTGTAAAGCATCCAACACCCGTTTTCGTTCCGTAATATTCCGCGCCACCCAAATCACGCTACGATTAGGCAAAGGAGAAATACTCGCCGCAAACCAAACCTCCTCCTCGCTACCATCCTCTAGAGGAATGATTAAACTATACTCAGTATTCACCGTTTTCCCCGTCTCTAGGGCTGCATGGATAGTCTCTAAAAACAAATCCGCCTTCTCTGGGGGCAACACATCATAAACATTCTTACCAATCCGAGTCACTTTGGGACTATACACTAACTCAGAATTAGTATTGACAATCTTCTCATAGCAGCCCTCCTGATTAAACACCGTAATCACATCCGTCATAGCTGCAAACAAGGCTTTTAACTCCGCTTCCGAAGTCCGCAGGGCCGACTCAATGCGTTCCCGTTCGCCAATTTCCATCAATAACTGCATATTCAACTGTTGCAGTTCATTGGTTCGTTCTTGAACCCGGTGTTCGAGTTCCTCATTCAACTGTCGGAGGGCTTCTTCAGCCTCTTTCCGTTCCGTAATATCTTCAACAGTCCCCTCATAATACAAGCATTGACTCTCCAAATCTTGTACCACGCGGGCATTTTCCGAAATCCAACAAATCGTCCCATCCCGTCGCCGAATTTGCGACTCAAAGCCAACCACTCCCCCTTCCGTCTCCATCAAGCGGACAAATTTTTCTCGCCGTTGCCGGTCCAAATACAATTCAGCCTGAATATCATCCAACTCCGCCATTAACTGTTCAGGACTGTCATAGCCATAAATCCGGGCTAACGCCGGGTTCGCGCTAATATATTTCCCGTCTGGAGTAGTTTGGAATATCCCCTCAATGGCATTCTCAAAAATCGTGCGATATTTCGTTTCGGCCTTTTGTAATGCCTCTAGGGCCCGTTGTCGTTCCGTCACGTCTATGCCTACAGTAAAGGCAGCCTGACCATTATCATACTTTTGTGCTGCAATTAAATAATTGCGCATCTCCCCCTTCACCAACGCTTCCACTTCCCGGAAACTATCTTTTTGGGGACTAGCAAAAAAGGCCCGGACAAAATCATTAAAATCTTCACTAGCTTGTAAAAAGCCGATATGTTTTCCTGCAAAGGCTTCTACAGGTAAATTAAAGGTCTGGGCCAGATGACGATTGACCCCTAAATAATGTAAATCGGCACTAATCCAAGAAACAATCCCCGGAACGGCCTCCAATACCGCCTGTAACTGGTCTTTTGACCGGGCCACCTCCTCTAGGGCCCGTTGTCGTTCCGTCACGTCTATGCCCACAGTAAAGGCGGCCTGGCCATTGTCGTATTTTTGCGCTGCAATTAAATAATTGCGTACCTCATCATCCACAATAGTCTCCACTTCCCGGAAATCATCCACTTGCTGGGGATTATTAAAAAACTCGTGGACAAATTCATTAAAGTCCTCACTGGCATCCAAAAACCCTAATGGTCGTCCGGCAAAGTCTTCTGGGTTGAGGTCAAAGGTTCGGGCTAGATGGCGATTGACCCCTAAATAATGTAAATCGGCACTAATCCAAGAGACAATGCCCGGAACGGCATCTAATACCGCCTGTAACTGGTCTTTTGACCGTTCCAGGGCATCCACTGCCTGTTGCCGTTCCGTCACGTCTATGCCCACGGTAAAGGCGGCCTGGCCATTGTCGTATTTTTGGGCCACGATTAAAAAGGTGCGCTGGCCGTCCTCCAAGTCGGTGGTAATTTCCTGAAAGTCTTCCTCAATGGGACTCTGGAAAAAATGGCTCACAAAATCAATAAACTCGGAACTAGCATTTAAGAAGCCAATATCTTGATCAATAAAATCCTCTGGAGTCAGACCAAAGGTTTCAGCCAAATGGCGATTTACGCCTAAATAACGCAAGTCGGAACTAATCCAGGAGACAATCCCCGGAACGGCCTCTAAGATGGCTTGTAATTGATCCTTGGCGTTAATCAGGGCGTTTTCAGTTTGCTGCCGTTCGACAATTTCGGCGATCAGTTGGTCATTACTGGCGATGACTTCTTGGGTTCTCGCTTCAAATTGGGCTTCGAGTTGTTGCCGATAGTCGGCTTGTTCCTGTTCAATCTGTTTACGGGTGGTAATATCTTGGACAATCCAGATTACAGCATCGGGGAGGATGGGGGAGAGAACGGCGTTAAACCATAAGGGGGTGTCGGAGGGGTTATGCCCAGTATGGCCTTCTAAACAGTATTCAAAGCGGACGGTTTCCTGTTGGTCTAGGGTTTGTTGAATGGCGGCCACAAACCGATGGGCGAGGTCTGGGGGATAGACCTCATGGACGGTTTTGCCGATTAAGTCGGGGGAGAGGGGATAGGTGGGATGGGTGGGGGCGATGCGTAAATAACATCCTTGGGCATCGGTGACAAAAATGGTGTCATCCAAGGCCCGAAAGATGACTAAGAGTTCTTGAATGTAGTCTTGAAAGACTCGTTCGAGGGGGTGAAAGTCCTCGTTGATGGAGGAGAGGGAGGCCGGGGGGGAGGGGTCAACGGGTTCGGGTTGGGGTTCGCTGATGGGGGAGAGGTAGGGGAGAGGGGGGAGAGGGGTCTGATTGGGGTTGAGGATATGATAGCCTTGGGCCTGTTTACGAGTCAGGTAACAGGGTTGGCTGAGGTATTGGTTGGGGGCAATTTGTACGCGACCTTGGGGGGCGGCATAATTAATCCCATAGGCGGCCTGTCTCACTCGGTCCACGGCGAAGGTTTGGGCGAGTTCGACGGCTTGTTGCCAGAGATAGACTTGGGTGTAGGCGGCCACGACGGTGGGGGTGAGGGGGGTGTCGGGGTTGAGGTGGGCGAGGAATTGTTCGTTTTCGGGGGTGGAGAATTGGGAACAGTAGGGGTTGATGAGGTAATGCCCGATCGCGCTTTCTCCTAATACGGCAAAATCCGCTTCTTGCAACTGAAAGGCGACAATCGGCAGGGTGTCGGGGCTGATCCCTTGACGGGTTAATTCGGTATAAAGGGGGAAGGAGTCCCGACCACAGGTGTTGAGAATAATGTCCGGTTGTCGGTCTCGAATCTCGTTCAGCAGGGTGAGGGGACTATTATGGGTTTCGATTTCACTCTCTCCCACTAACCACCCGTTTTGGCGGAGTTGTCCTTGGAGAAGGGCAGAGTAGGGGGTTTCTAAGCGGGAATGGAGGAGGTAGCAACGGGTGTATCCGGCCTCTTGTAACCAGTTGAGGAGGGTGTCGATGGGTTGATTGGGGCAAGTTCCGGTGTAGAACACTTGGGAGGCTGTTTCTTGGCCTTCGTTGGGTCCGGGATACCAGAGAAGGGCGTTATATTGTTCGAGTAAGGGTAAGAGATGCTTGCGGGTGGTGGCATCTCCTCCACCAAGGATGATGCGGAGGTTGGTTTGGCTGAATAATGCTTCGACTTGTTCGAGGACTCCTGTTACCCCTTGTTGGGTGTCTATAATTTGCGGTTGGAGGGGATAACCGAGAACTCCTCCTGTGGTATTAATGGCTGCGATCGCGCTTAATGTTGCCTCTAAAATCGGTTGCTGAGACCGCAGCGACTCCACCGCAGTCCCCATAACATGAACCGACTGCATCGGAGACGGAATTGTCGGTAAAAGACCTACAGACACAGGGGGAAACATCGGGCTGATCATATCATTGTCGTGACTTTCTTTTCCCCGTGGGGAATCTTGTCTTCTTCTCCTCGGCCATTCTCCTATCCCAGGATGACTTAATTCAGTATCACACCCTGAAAACAGTCGCCTGGCTTGATTTATAGCATAGGGAGTCCGCTTAAAACTGCTCATAACATTCTAGGAATAGGAGGCATCTTCGGGGATTGAGGGAACTTTAATCATTTCCGCAAATTCTCTCTTTGGATACAATCCAAAACCCGTCCATTCGGGACAGGTTGATGATTTTTTTTTGATGAAAGGATAGAGATGCCCCTGTAAACCCTTAGCACAAGGGAAAACTCTTGTGCGGGCTAGCCAAAACTATCACCCTGTTCAGAACTCTCCAATCGGGACTCACGCATTGGCTGATTTCATTGTTAAGGCGTTTAACAATGAGACTTCTTAGCCATCATAGCTCGAATTGACTAATTTTGCTTTGATAGCATATTTATTTTGATTTGTCAAGGGTTATTTGGGAATTGGGAATTGGGAATTGGGAATTGGGAATGGGAATGGGAATTGGGAATAGGGAACAGTAATCAATGATTAACTATCAACTATAAACCCTAAGCTATCAACTATCAACTATAAACTGTTCTAACGTTTCAGTTAAACAGATTAACTCCTGTTCTAAAGCCGGGAAACAACTCTGAATCAAAGCCCAATCTGCGGCTTTGGCGGCTTTTTCCATCTTAAACGCCACCTCCCGTAACGCTTGGCCACTGACATTATCTGCCGCCCCTTTCACCCCGTGGGCTTGACATTGGACTGCCGCCAAATCTTCCCTTTGAATCGCCTGTTGTATCATCTCTCTTTCCTTGGGAATATCCTCTAAAAAAAAGTGACAAATTTGCACCGCTAACGCTTGATCATTCCCACAGCGTTCTAATAAATCTTGGACATTAAAAATAACTGGGATTTCCGGTTCACGCTCTGAGGTATCCTGTTCATTAACCCTAGGCAAGTTGTTCTGGAGTAACCACTTTTTGAGCATTTGCTCTAAGGCTTGGGCATTGACGGGTTTGGCCAAATAGTCATTCATTCCCGCTTCCAGGCATTTTTCCCGATCGCCTTGCATAGCGTTGGCCGTCATAGCGATAATGGGGATAGATTGGTTGCGATCGCCGCCTTGCCCTTGACGAATACGCCGACTCGCCTCATACCCGTCCATTTCCGGCATCTGACAATCCATAAACACCATTGTATAGGGATTAGTAGGCGGGGCAGAGGTAAGAGACTGTAAGGCTTCAATCCCATTAAACGCCAACTCTACCTCTAAATCTAATTTTTTTAATAACCCCTTCAACACCATCTGATTCACTTGATTATCTTCCACCAACAACAGACGGGTATTGTCCGGCCAACGGGAGGCCCTCATCGGGGTATCTCCCTCTCTAGAGGGTAAGGTTTCCGTGTCCTCAGTTACAGACCATTGTAGGGTTTCCCCTTCTCTCACCTGGGTTAACGTCTCTATTAAATCATTGGGAGTCACAGGTTTATTACAGTAGCCACTCACCCCAAGCATTGCTAAAAAGGAGATATCTTCCTGGCGATTTAAATTCATTAACATTACGATAGGGATATCTTGCCAGCCATTACCCAGTCGTAAATATTGAGTCAATTCTAACCCGTCCATTTCCGGCATTTCTCGGTCTAATACCACCAGATCAAAAGGCGGTTTTTGTGTTTCCCTGTCGAATTGCTCAAAAGTCTCCTCACAGCGAGCTAAGGCCGTTTTCCCATCCCCGGCAGTGACCACCTCAGCCTCCCAATATTGCAGTTGTCGGGCCAAAACTTGCCGACTGGTGGCGTTATCATCGACCACTAAAATTTTGACCCCTCGTAGGGGTGCAATGCTTGCACCCGTAGCACTTGCCCCCGATGGCTCACTAGGTTCTAATTGGACAGTAAAATGAAAACAACTGCCTTGCCCCAATTCACTCTCAACGCTGATCTCTCCCCCCATTAACTCACAGAGTTTTTGGCTAATTGCCAACCCTAACCCCGTGCCACCATACTGGCGATCGCTGCTACTGTGGACTTGGGTAAACGACTCAAATAATAAATCCAGTTTATCCTGGGGAATACCAATACCCGTATCACACACCATCGCCGTCAGGAGTAACTTTTCCCCAGAGGGATGTAAATGGCATTCAACAACAATTTCCCCCTGATCGGTAAATTTAATGGCATTATTAATTAAATTGGTGAAGATTTGCCGTAAGCGTCCGGGGTCGCCTTTCACCCAAGATTGTTGCAGATCATGGCCATCTAAAATTAACTCTACGCCTTTATTTTGGGCTTGTAACGCCAGGGCTTGGACAATTTCTTGCAGGAGTTGAGGAAGATTAAACTCTAACAAGTCTAAGTCCAGTCGGCCTGCTTCGATTTTGGAGAAGTCGAGGATGTCGTTAATGAGCATCAGTAAGGACTCGGCACTCGCTTGGGCAATGTGGGCGTGCGATCGCTGTTCCGGATTTAACGCGCTATTCTGTAATAGATTCAACATCCCCAACACCCCATTCATGGGAGTGCGAATTTCGTGACTCATGGCCGCGAGAAATTCGCTTTTGGCTTGGGTTGCGGCTTCGGCCTCCTCTGTAGCTTGACGGAGGATAGCTTCGCTTTCGACGCGCTCTGTGATGTCTCTGGCCGCCGCATAAATGAACATTTCACTGGGGACAGACCGCCATTCAATCCAACGATAGGACCCATCTCGGCAACGATAGCGGTTAATGAAAGAGGGGTGGTTTTCTCCTGTTTTGATATACTCGAGGACTTCTTGGGTGCTGGCGACATCATCGGGATGCACATAGTCTAAAAATCTGGCCCCTTCTAACTCCGATAAGGAATAGCCCAAGGTTTTCTCCCATTGGGGGTTTAATTTCAGAAAATACCCGTCAGTGTTGGCAATACAGAGAAGGTCGAGGGAGGTGGTGAAAAAGCGATTCAATTCTTCAGTTTTCGCTTGGAGGACGGCTTCGGCTTCTTTACGGTCTGTAATATCCAACACGACCCCATACCAAGCAATGTCGCCATTTTCCCGTTGTTGGGGCTGAGAAGTCCCTTGTAGCCATTTAATTTTGCCGGAGGGGTTAATGATGCGCCATTCATGCCAGAAGGGTTGTAGGGTGTCTAAACTTTGTTGTACGGCGGCTTCGTAGGCGGCTCGATCTTCGGGATGGATACGGTCTAATAAAATAGTGGCATTGTCTAAGATAGCTGAAACAGGAATTTCATGGATGGTTTCAATGGCGCGACTCATATGTTCAAATGCAAATGACCCATCGACTCGTCGCACCAAGATATAAATATTGGCAGGGGAACTATTAGAAATGGCGTGAAAACGGGTTTCACTCTCTTGTAAGGCAATTTCGGCTTGTTTGCGGCCTGTGATATCTACGGCTGTGCCTACAAATTTTAGAGGGTTTCCGGCTTCATCGTGAATGATCTTCACTTGCACTAATAGCCAGCGAATCTCCCCATTGGGTCGAATAATGCGATATTCTCGTTGGACATTTTGGGGGGTAAATTGTTCGGTTAAGGACTGCTGTACAAGGGGTAGATCATCGGGGTGGATGGCTTCTAACCAAGCGTCGGGGTGTTGATAGAGACTTTCACAACTGCGGCCCCAGACTTCTTCGTAGGTGGGGCTAATGTAGAGAAATTCTCCGGTTGCGACGGAACGGACAAAGAAGACTTGGTCAATGGTGGTGATGATTTCTTGGAGGCGTTGTTGGCTTTCTTGGAGGGCAAGTCTGGCTTGTTGGCGATCGCTAATATCGGTAATTAAGGCATAATACCCGTTAACTTGTCCCTGAGTATCGAGATCGGGGACTAATACCCCGGAGACATAGCGAGTTTGTCCCCCAATATAGGGTAATTCGGTTTCGTAGGTGACAGTTTCTCCCGAGAGGGCTTGTTCAATGTACTGTCGCGCCCGTTCATAGGCTTCTTCGCCGATGACTTCTTTTACGGTACACCCTAAAATATCTTCTTTGCGACAGTTAAACCAGTCCTCGTAGGTTTTATTAACAAAGCGATAGCATTGGGAAGAGTCGGTATAGGAGATACATCCGGGGAGAGAGTCGGTAATTAATTGGAGTCGCGCTTCACTCTCTTGTAAGGCAATTTCGGTTTCTTTCCGTTGGGTGATGTCTAAGGAGACTCCTGTCACCAACCAGCAATTGTGTTTGTTATCCCGTCGAGAATGGTTGGTTTGGGATATCCAGCGGATTTGGCCGCTTTTGTCATAAAATCTATATTCGGAGGTGTTGGGACGTTCGTTGAAAATATTGGCGAAAATCTGCGGGGAAACCGCTTCCCAGTCGCCAGGATAAATGCGTTCTATCCAGAGGTCTTGGTTGGCCATTAATTCTTGGGCGGTATAACCGGAAATGGCTTCGCATCCTTCGGAGAGATGGACAATTTCCCAGCGGCCATCGGCAAAGACTTGCATTTGGACAATGGCGGCATTGACGTTGTTTAAGATGTCTTGGAGTTGGGTTTGGGAGTCTTGTAGGGCGAGTTCTAGGGTTTTGCGATCGCTGATATCCGTGACAGTCCCAAATAGTTTGCTCAACTGGCCTTGCTCATCATACACGGGATGGCCTTTGGCGTGAACATAGCGAATATTGCCTTTTTGGGTAATAATTTTAAAGTCTGCATCAAAGGCTTGCTGAGACTGGACGGCTTGCCTCACTTCTCGATCAAATTGGTCTGCATCGTCGGGATGAATGTATTGTATCGTCTGATCGGGTCGAGAAACCGGGTATTGGTCTTCTGCTTCGTAAATACGGTAGAGTTCTTTTGACCAAGTGACAGTTTCTGCTCGGACATCATACTCCCAACTCCCTACACTGGCAATATTTTGGGCTTCTTCGAGGGCGGCAGTTTTGGCGGCGACTTGTTGTTCTAGGTTTTGTTCGTAATGGTGGCGCAGTTGTTCTGCGTCTCGTAATGCGTCCACCATTTGTTTAAAGGCATTAGAGAGGGTGGCGATTTCTCGGATGGGACTTGCGTGTAAGGGGTGGTGGAGTTGGCCAGCAGCGACGAGTTGGCTGGTTTCGGTGAAGCGAGAAAGCGATCGCGCAATCCGTTTGGCCAACCAGAGACTACTCGCCCCAGCCCCAATTAACGCTAACACACACAAGCCCACAGTGCGCTGAACATTCGCTTCAATATTGCCCATAAATTCTGAGGCCGGAATCACCACCACAACCTGCCATTGAATGTCTTCACTGAGAGGAAAGGGGATACTCTGGGCAAAGTAGCGTTTCCCCTGCTGACGAAATTGAAAGGAGGTGGCCGCTTGGCGAAAAGATGGTTGGGAAAATAATTGTTGCACTGCCATCCGAGTGACAGGATTTTGGCTTTTTTGGGCGACTTTTACCCAATCTTCGGGGTTTAAGGTTTGGGGACGAGTGGAGGCGTTATACTCCTGAAACGGGGATTCTCCGGTGGATATTCCCCGTAATGCACCTTGGTTATCAATAATAAAGACTTGTCCGCTTTCACTAATCTTTAAATCAGCGAGAAAGTCTCCCAAGGAATTGAGAAAAACACCAGCCGCACCCACACCTTGGGTTTTCCCAGTTGCGTCTTGAAAGGGGTGAAAGTAAACCATCATCAGTAACGGTTGGTTTTGTCCTTTGCCGAGGGAAATGACGGGTAGCCAAATCCCGTCTGAGGCGTTTTTGGCGCGGCGATACCAAGGATTACTAGGGGGATCATTATGGGGATCATAGTTGGGTGAAGCGTCTTGAAACCTCAGTTGCTCTCCTTGCTCATTGAGGATGTAGGCGTTTAATTTTTGGGTGTTGCGGTTATATTGTCTGAAGACAAATCCGCTTTTGTGGGGCTGCTCCACTGCCAAAAAGCGTTTATCTTCTGTCGTCCGACCAATGACGCTGACTCTGGGGTAAATGCGGAGGAGGTCAACATAATAGTTTTTCAGTTGTTCGGGATTTTGCCAGTCTAATTCTTGTCGGCCAATGGCAGCTTGTTGCTGTTGGAGGAGATGAGGGGGTTTGGCTAAGTAGGTATCGAGATGATCGGTGACTCGTTCTCCGGTTTCCTCGATCAGTTGATTGGCTAAATCTTCGACAGCTTGTTCCCCGCTACGATAGGACAAATAGCCCACCAGTCCGACAATCGCCAAGACTTGTAGGGTGAAGGGAAGCGCGATCGCAAGATAAAGCGGTAGTTTCTTAGACAAAGGCACTGAGCAAAGAATGAGACACAACAACAACTGGGGGCTACCCTATTATTGCTCAATTTTTTAGCTCCAGCTACCTTGAATAGTAACCAGTAAACAGTAAACAGTTGTTACTCCCCATCTCCCCCAACTCCTCCATCTCTCCCAACTCCTCCATCTCCCCCATCTCCCATCTCCTGATCCCTTACCAAGGCGTACCAATAAGCGTAAACCCACTCCAAAAATAGGGATGACGTAATTGAATCTTGTCCACCCCAGCCACATCATCCGGTAAAGGAAATGTTTCCTCACCCATCACCAAAGAATTGCCTTCAATATAAGTCTCTCCTTGCAACATTTCTAACTGCGCTCTCCGGAGAGCTTCCGCTTTAATCGGGGCTTCTTTCAACTGACTGTAAAATGTCGTCATGAGTCCCATGGTCCCTGCATCATTGACTAACCATAAACTCCCCAAAGCAGACTTAACCCCTGCTAACACCGCTAACCCAGCAAACCCTAACTCGGCCTCTGCATCCCCTAATGCCGTTTGACAAGCACTTAATACCAACAATTCCACCGGAGGATTGTGTAATCCCAAATTGTGTACTTCATCCAGTCCTAATGTCCCATTCCCCAGATAGATGCGTGAATTGGCAGGAGTACCGGGTTCAAATTGACCATGGGTGGCGAGGTGCATCATCCGAAAACCACTTTCACTGCGGGCTTCTAGGATTTTATCCACTGTAAAATCAGCATTGAGATAGGATTCCCCATTCCATAAACGACTGGTCAACAATTGGATTTCCTGTCCTGCTCCAGGTAAAGGGGTTTGGTCTTCAAATTGTTCGGCCCCCATGGCCAGTAAACTAAAGTTACGGATATCTTCGTATTTCAGATTGGTTAAGGCCATACTGGGCATTAAACTCACGCTGTAGCGTTCCACTAAAAACTGTTTCCCGTTTGAGAGAGCAGCAACGGGGAGAGAACGCAGTTGGGTATCTAACAGGAAGGTTAAATGATTAATCTCTAAATCTTGGATTTGTTCTTCTAGGGGAGAAATAAGCCAATCGTAGAGTTGTTGGGAGGGTTGCAGAAATGCTCCTGGACGACGCACATTAACTGTACTATTGCGGAAGCGGTCGGCAACCTGGGTGACGAGATCACGGGTGAGAGGAGTGGATTTAACGATCGCATCCCCATCAGGAGGCACTAACATGAGATACAGGCGATCGTTCCCTTGGGGTTCAGCATTCGCCACTGGCCCCAACGCTGGCACAAAAATGACATACAAGAGCGCGGGTTTCACCCCGGTTTCTTCTAACACTTGACGCAAACTCGCTTGTGCGTCCGTCAGAAGAACCTCATCATCCTCACTCTCTCCTCCTGCATTGATGAGACTATTACTATCATCATCCTCATTCAGCAGTTCGCTGAAGTGCCCTCCCGACTGTTCCTCCTCAAGATTGTCTGTTCCCTCCTCTCCTGCAACATCCCCATTAAGCTCATTCAACCCAGTGTCCCTTTCTGCTTCTGCTAAGGACAATCCCTCGCTTTCCCCTTCTCTCAGTGATTCGTCCGTGAACAAAGGGGCAATTTCTTCCCCCTCGTGAGGAATGCCGATAGTCTCCTCTCCCCAAGAGGAATCACTCGTCACCGTCTCTGTGGTAACTATCCCTGTGGCAGTCTCCACCACTTCTAAATCTCCCCTCGCTAAATACTGCTCAAAAGTTTGAGTCAATTTTGCTTCAAACAGTTGAAAGGCCAATTCAGGATTGAGCAAAAGCTGAGAGAGAGACGTTTCATTCAGCAACGATACCGATAAAGGAGTAAGAGGGGTATAGAGAAAGGCCAACGTCTCTGCTGGGGAGGATGGCAACTCCTCGTTAGAGGAAACGGGAGGCGTATAGGTAAAATTGAACTCGATGGGAGTCAGTCCACTAGACTCCGCGAGAATCTGAAAATTACCGGAGGCACTCACCGCATTAAAGATATTCGCTGCAATTCCTGACCCATTGGTTAACACCGTTGTCCCATTACTAAACGTTCCCTCAATGCCAGAGGCCGAAAAATTCACATTAACTCCCACAAGGGGAACAATATTAAATCCCTTTTCAACCACCTTAACACTGACATCCAGAGCCGTCGGCAGACTACTGATGGTTTGGGTTTGTGGCCCAACAGAGATCATTTCACTCCCCTGCCATTCAAAGGCCCCAATATCCACTGTTCCATCAATAATACGCTGTCCAGGACTCCCTCGCTGATCTGTACTTAATCCCGTAGCTAGCGTATTATCGCCCGCATTGAGGGCAGGACTATCCCCTTGTAGGGCATGGGTTTGGGTGGGGCCACCATAGTTATCTAAAGGCAGAAGCCCCGGATCGAGGGGATTACCAGCCGATCCCACTAAGCTACCGTTGGTGAATACAGTCCCCCCACTACTATCAACCCCAATTAAATTATTCCCCTGATCGATCACAGGTGCATTGGTCAAATCATTCCAACCCACATCGGCATTAGTCCCCCCTGTGGTGTTTTGGGCGATAATACTATTTTGAATCTGCACTTTGGAATAATCGACAGATTGCCCATAATTGTAAATGCCTCCATAATTGGTTGTGGCGAAATTATTGGCGATCGTGCTACTACTAATATTCACCGTTGCAGGTGCAGTGGGAGTAGAAAAGTTAGCGATTCCCCCCCCCGATGCAGCACTATTCCCACTAATCGTGCTATTGGTAATATTGAGAACCGGACTTCCAGCCCCTGTTCCTGCATTCTGAATTCCGCCTCCATTGGCATTATTGACCACATTCCCAGAAACCGTACTATTGGTTAAATTAAATGTTCCCCGATTCAAAATCCCTCCTCCAGCGTAGAAGGAATTATTCCCCGCAGAATTCCCAGAAATGGTGGTATTAGTCACAGTAGCTGTGCCATCGGCATAATTGGCAATACCACCCCCTCCTCCGGCGGCATAATTGCCCGAAATGGTACTATTGCTAACCGTCAACTGTCCATCATTATTTAAAATTGCTCCCCCAAACTTGGCCGGAGTCCCCCCACCTGTAATCTTTCCCCCTTGCACAGTAATATCATCGAGAGTTAAATTCCCTGTCCCCGCAACATGAAATAACCGGAAATCATTAGTGCTAGTGGTATCTCGTTCAACCGTTGCCCCATTGCCCAAAATTTCCACTGCTCCTATAATCGACGGCAACCCATTTAAACCATCAGTGGCATCATTGGCAAAATTAGCATCATTTAGGGTATAAGTCCCACTCCCTAACACAATCGTATCCCCCGAACCGTTGGCAGTATTAATGGCTGCAATTAATCCGGCCACATCCCCCGTATCTACCGTAATATTGGCTAATTTCCCTTGCCAATTGGCCACCGTCTCCGTTAAAAACGGCATTCCTGCCTCAATAGTCCCCGTCTGATACTCTAACTGCCAATTCCCCCCAAAACCCCCACTCCCGGTAATATCCGTAGAAGCTGCAACATCAGCCCCCGTATAATTGGCCACGGTATTCATTAAACTTTGTCCCGTTTCCCCTAATGCCGTATAGCAACTATAGAGTAAGATATCCGCTTGGGGACTCAGGGATGGCCCCCATTGTTCTAATAAAGACTGATATTGCGTCACATTCTCCGCAGTAATTAATTGATTGCCTAAAATAAAATTCCCCTGATTCCCCTCGGCTACAATGGTTAAGGTATCAACGGCCTGATCACTAAAATTTAAGGCTTCTGTGATGGTCGCTAGGCCATTTTCATCCTTCAAAACAAGACGAGAAACTGTCCCTGCTTCCCCCCCATACAGCAACTCATACGGATTATCGACTCGTTCATCAATAAAGGTATAATCCAGAGGAGCAAGGAATTCTTCCGCAAAACGGAGAACTGTGGGACTATGTTCTGTTCCGTCTCCCGTCTGAATTAAGGTGGGATCGTCCGGTTGAATGGGGTTGACTGCGGCCAAGTGAACGGTTTCCCCTCGAATTTCCCCCGTAAAAACTAAATCTCCTGTTGCCACAAAATTGAGATTTTCTTGTTCTTGGGGTGACGCATTAGAAGCCGTTAATAATTCTGGAATATCTAAGGGAGTAAAGGGCAAAATGTCCCCATTATTATCTCTAGGCGGTTCAACATCTAAGCTCAATAAATTCCCCTCTTGTTTAATCCGAATTAAACGACTACCTGGGACTGCCGCTAAGGTAATTGTGCCATTAGGGGCGGCTATTGTGCCAGTATTGACGACCGTTCCTCCCATCAGGGTTAAATGCTGCCCAGACTCAACCGCTAAATCGCCCTGATTAAGAATTGCTGCGGGTTGGGAGAGATCAAACGCAAATTGAGAAGGAGTCCCAATTAAAGTTTCATAATGATTCGTTCCAAACGCATTAAACCAATGGTTATTACTAAACCCAATCCCGGTTGCTGTGGTCGCTATAAAATCCCCAGAAACATTCAGTTGCGCTTGATTCCCAAAAATAATCCCTGCGGGGTTCATTAGGTATAAATTAGACTGCCCCCCTGTCACTTGAATAATTCCATTAATGAGGGAGGGATTATTCCCTGTTACCCGTCCGAGAATGTTCTGAATTTGCGGATTTGAGAGAAAATTCGCAATTTGATTAGGGTCTAGATTAAACTGTGCAAAACTATGAAATAAATTCGCCTGGTCTCCTGATAAAGTCCCTCCAGTAATCTCAAACTCTTGCCCATTTTGCTGAATTACAGTTCCGGTATTATCATTAGCAGGTGTAATAGGTTGCGCCAGTACCTGAAAACGAGGGGTGAGACCCAGAACTAGGGCGAATAACGGAGAATAATAAAAATACTGTTTTTTTCTTTCTTCATCGTTTAAGTTAACCATAATTAACTCCGGATTATTTTTATTTATAGAAAGTTGGTAACACCCGTTTTCAAGTATTCAGTTTGACGAGACAATCCCGGTGTATGATCCTTAAAAATGGGCTTCCGTTCTTTTCCTCCCTTTTTCAGGGGGCTAGGTAGGAAAAGAACAAGGGGATCACCTAAATGCTTACTCCGTTTTTTAAGAAAATTATTTTCTAGATAATATTGCTATTGTAATTTAAAAGATCAGCAAATATAACAAATCTTTTTTTACTGATTACTGATCTGACACTGGGGACAAAAATGGGCCGATCGCCCGGCAATTTTCCGCCGTTGGATGGCCGTCCCACACACCCGGCAAGGTTGTCCTGTCCGGCCATAAACCGTGGCCGCATCCCCATAATTCCCCGGCACTCCCAATAAGTCGAGAAAATCACTAAACGTTGTTCCCCCCTTCCCAATAGCTTGCTCTAAAACCGCGATAATTGCCCCATGTAGCCGCTTAATCTCTGCGGAGGATAAATTCATCGCAATTTGATCGGGAGGCAACTGAGAGGCGAACAGAGCCTCATCTGCGTAAATATTTCCCAACCCGGCCACCACTGCCTGATCTAACAAAGCCGTTTTTAACACCCGTCGCGTTTTCCCCAATTTTGCCCCCAAATAGTCCACCGTAAACTCCTCACTCAAAGGTTCAACCCCTAACCCTTGTAACCCAGTAATAATAGCTTCAACGTCCTGCTCTGGTGGCACATACCACACTTTGCCAAAGGTGCGAATATCCACAAACCGTAATTCTCCTGTCTCTAAAAACAATCGGAGGCGGGTATGCTTCGAGAGGGGGTGTTCCGGTTCAACCCATGCTAACTGTCCTGTCATCCGCAAGTGTACCCCCAACCATCCCCCAGGAGATAACTGCGCTAATAAATACTTGCCTCGTCTGTGCCATGCAGCAATAGATTTTCCTGTTACTCCTGCTAGAAACGCAGACACAGAACCAGGGTAGGCCAGTGTGCGTTCGAGCAACACTTCCCCACCCTGGATAAGAGAATGCCGAGTTAATTGATTTAATCCTCGGCACACTGTTTCGACTTCTGGTAATTCCGGCACGTTTACCGATTTACTGAATCAGAGTCTTATTTTTTCTTGCTGGGAGCGGCCTCGACCACTTCGAGTTCATGCTCACCAAAGTTGTTGGTACTGACTCCGGAATAGTTGACTTTATCAAAGCGGACGATAACGGGATAGATGATGCCACTTTTATCTACAGTCGCAACTGTTCCGACATCCTGATACCAGTAGGACTCTTTACGCAGAATTCTCACTTTGTCTTTGCGGTTAACCATAAAACCCTTTCCTTGTTTGTATGATATCTAGATCAAAGCGTACTATCTTGAGGCGATTATAGACCCTCATTTGGTTTTAAGTTTTATTAAGACAAAACTACCCTTCGTGCCAAGAGACTTGGATAAAAGAAGCGGGTCGTCCCCAAAAATCTGTCGTGCGGCTGATTTTCTGGATGGCGACATTATAGGGGATAGCGGTGGTGATAAAGCGTTGGGTTAAGTTTCCCATATCTGGGGCTAGTTGATTGGCCATAAACCCGGCCAGTCCAATACCGAGGAGTTGTTCAAAGGGGGTCCGGGGGAGAAGGAAGGATGTCCCCAAGGCTAACCCGGTGGTGAGGAGGAGAGCAACTGACATATTAGTGCCGCAGCGGGGGTGGAGGGCTAAGTTCCATTCTCCATTTTGCAGACGTTGGAGGGCTTCTGGGACGGCTTTTTGGAGGTGCAGGGGGTTCACTTCTCCGTAGAGATAAAATCCTTGTTCGGTGGAGAGTCCCCCTAGTAAGTCGCTGTCGGTGGGACGGTTTTGGGTTTTGCTCATTTCATCGAGGATCCAGACGGTTGCGTGTTCTAACCCATGCACTTGACGCAGGAGTAGGAGTTCTTGCAGTCCGGGGAGAAAGGGAAGTTGTTGCAGCAAGTCGGTGTCTTGGGTGGGGGTGGGGGAAAAGAATGCTCCGAAGTCTGGGTTTGCTGTGTTGCTCATAGGTCTCTTGGCTTTTTTCCTAATTTAGCCTTTTCGTTGAGGGAGAGTCAGGAAATCTCAAATTTGTTTAACTTTCGGGATGGGGGATGGGTGACAAGGGGTGGCTTAAAAATACTCAACGAAAGTCTAAGAACTTTAACTGCGATCGCAGACTAAAATAAAAAATAATCTTCGTATTTTTTGTGTTTTTTGTGTCTTTGTGGTTCAGATTAAACATCTTTGCGCTTTTGGACCCACCAAGTTACGGCAAAATAAATGACAGAATGCAGGATTAAGATTGCCCAATTTAAGCTCAAGTTTTCCCAGGTGGGGTCATAGACGGGAGTGGGTTCAAAGGGTTGGGGGACGGTGCTGCCGTCGGGGAGGGTGGTGGGGTCCGGGACCATGCTGTTGACATCGACTAATGACCCATACCCCCCTACTGACCAACGACTGAGCATTAACCAGGAGAGATATTGACCGATGCCTTCCATTTTAAAGAGGACTCCGGAGAAGATGATTTGTGGGAGGAGGAGTAAGGGTAAGGCACTGTTGGCCTGGGAACTGTTTTTGACTAATGCGGAAATCATTAATCCTAGGTTAATACAGGCAAAGAGGGTGAGAAAGGTGGTGATGCTGAGTCCGAGGGGCCAGGAGATGAGGTTGGGGGTGGGGTTTTGGAAGCCGATTAAGATGGCGATCGCCATTAATATTGTCTGTGCTAGGGCCAGTCCTCCCAGGACTTTGATTTTTGACCCTAAATAGGCGAATAGTCGTAGGTTGACTAACCGTTCCCGTTGATAAATGGCGGCCTCTTTGACGATTTCTTGCAGGGAACTGGACAACCCCACCCATAGGGCCGCACAGGTGAACACAAAGAGGACTCGTAATGCTAAGGGGGCCAGGGTGGGGTCGTCTTCTGAGCCAACGATTAAGGGGGTTTTATCGCCTAATGCGAGGGTGATGAGGATAATGCCCACGGGTGCAGTGAGGAGGGCTAAACTGAGGTTTACGGGGTCTCTGAGGAGGAGTTTGAGGTAACGTTGGGTGAGGAGTAAGAGTTGTTGAAAGGGCGATCGCTTGATTTGTTGGGGGATGTTTCCGGTGATGGGTTGGCTTTCGTCGCTGAGATGGGTGTTAATGTAGCGATCGTAGTAGTCGGAGTTGAGATAGCGTTGGGATTCTTGCAGGACGTTTTCTTCGTTTTCGAGACGGTTGTAGATGTCGGGGAAGTCTCTGGTTTTAAAGAATTGCATTGCTTCTTGGGGTTGGCCGAAGTAGCAGAGACGACCACCGAGGCCCATAAATACGATGCGATCGCAGAGTCGAATATTACTGGTTGCGTGAGTCACGACAATAATAGTCCGTCCCAAATCGGCCAATTTCCGCAACAATTCCATCATCTTTTTATCCAATCCCGGATCAAGTCCCGATGTGGGTTCATCGAGGAAAAAGAGTTTCGGATCAGCTAATAATTCCACCCCAATACTCACCCGTTTTCGTTGTCCCCCACTTAAATCTTTCACTAAAGTATCCCGTTTATGGGACATTTCAATCTCTTTCAAGGTTTGAGTAATTACCGCATCTAAATCGGTATCGGGAGGGAGTCGCAATTGTGCTGCATAGTTTAAAACCTCCTCTACCTGTAAATTGCGGTGAATAATATCATCTTGGGGGACATAACCAATTTGCGTGCGATAAATATTAAAATTCTTGCGTAAATTTTCCCCATTTAAAAAGACATTTCCCCCTGTGGTTGGATCAACCCCCAATAAAGTTCGCATCAGGGTAGATTTTCCTGCACCACTTCCCCCTACTAATGCGACTAACTGACCGGGTTCAAAGGGTAAAGAAATATTATCTAAAATCCGGATTTTTTTCCCTTTTTTTCCTTTCACTTCTCGCACTAAATGATAAGCGTCTAAGCGAATTCGATTCCCTTTATCAACTAAAACTAACTGATCTCCTTGTAATAATAATAAAAACGGACCAATGCGCACTGTTGCCCCTGGAGAGAGGAGGGATAACCCATTGACCCGTTGACCATTGACAAAAACCCCATTGGTACTATAATCTTGTACAATATAATGTCCCGATTGGTTGGTATCAATTACCGCGTGACGACGGGACACTGTGGGAGCATCTAAAATAAAATCAGCATCAAGATCACGACCTAATAAAACTGAGCGATTTTGCAGGGAAATAGACTGTTGTAGCGGTTGAGTTGCGGGTTCACCTAAACTCGACCCATGATAGGTTAAACTAATTAAATTTTGGGGATTTTGTCCAATTTGTAACTCACATCCATCTCGTAAATAATACCCTTCTGTGGGAGTGATTCGGGTATGATTAATAAAGAGTCCATTTTTACTCGGTTGTTGTCCATTCCCATCAAAGATAAAATAGTCTTCTCCCTGTCGTTGTAAGACCGCATGACACCCAGACACCACAGTCCAATCCATCGGAACAACTAAATCTGCTTTTTGGGGATCACGGCCTAAAATATGTCGGTCTTGGGTGAGAGTTAGAGGAGATAATGTTTGTCCTTGGTTATTGAGGACAATTTGCGGGTTTCCTCCAAATTTAGTGCGTTGACGGGTAGCAGAAGTCATAATTAAATTGTCGCAAGTTAACTCAACTGAGTGGGAGGTTTGTTAAATAGGGAACGAGTTTCAGGTTTAGGGGATATTGTTTATTTTGTTTTAAAATAGCAGAACTTTAACGGTTTATCTCATCAATTTAGGTTTATTTTAGACAGTTTTCGACAGTGAAGGGAATTGGGACTTGGGAGGAGGGCTAAATTAGTTCATTTATACTATGCTAATATTTGTTAATTTTTGTGAAAATTTGCGTAAAAAGCCATTAATTTTTCTGAGTATTATAGGGGTTATTGGTTTTGGAAACTAAAAGTTAAAAAAATATAATATTTTGAGAAAATAACGCGATCGCAGCCCACTCTTTTCGCTTAAACTAAAAGAGAAGCGAGACTCCTCTTGGGAACTTAAAATAGGAGTAACTTCTGTCAATCCCCGCAAAACCTGCTCATCGTGTCCAGAGGAATGATCATGATGCCTCAAGTCTTAAAAAACCGTTACCACATCCTGCGTCCTTTAAGTAGTGGTGGATTTGGGAATACGTTTTTAGCTGAAGACAGTGATTTACCGTCCGGTCGTCGCTGCGTCATCAAGCAACTCAAACCCATTACCGATGATCCCCAAAGTTATCAGTTAGTCCAAGAGCGATTTCAGCGAGAAGCCGTTATTTTAGAAGATTTAGGTCAAGGCCACTCGCAAATCCCCGCACTCTATGCCTATTTTGAAGAAGAGGGCCTCTTTTATTTAGTAGAGGAATGGGTGGAAGGGGTCACATTAACGGAGTTTTTACAGCAACAGGGGACTGTAAGTGAAAGTTCCGTGCGAGAAGTGCTAACTGGCATTTTACCCGTGTTGGACTATATGCACAGCAAGCATATTATTCACCGGGATATTAAACCGGATAATATCATTGTTCGCCATAGCGATCATAAACCCGTTCTCATTGACTTAGGTGCAGTGAAAGAAGCAATGGGAACAATTATGACAGTATCGGGAAATAGTAACCATTCTATCGTCATTGGCACCCCTGGATTTATGCCCAGTGAACAGTCTGCAGGCCGTCCGGTTTATGGGAGTGATATCTATAGTTTGGGGATGACAATGATTTATCTCCTCACTCGTAAACCCCCCCAAGAATTACAAAGTGATCCCGCAACTGGGGAGATTACTTGGCGGCCTGATGCTCCTACGGTAAGTCCCACCTTAGCGAATATTCTAGACCAAGCCATTCAATCTCATCCCCGCGATCGCTTTTCCACCGCAAAAGAAATGCTCACTGCGTTACAACCCGGAGCATCCTCTCAACCCACCCAACCTCTCCCAGTCCCAGAAACCACGGTTTCTGGTCCCTCTACTCAATCCCCTACCGTAGTTGCGTCTAACCCCTCTCCTCCTCCTCCCAAACCCCCTTTACCCGACTGGCAAAAAGCCATTATTACCGGAAGTGTAGTCGGCATTTTTGTCTTAGGTGCAGTGGTGTTAGTCCGTCCTCTCATGGTGTCGTCTTCTGGAGAGTCTGACAACACCTCAACCACCACAGAAGCAACAAAGTCAACGGAGACAGACCCCGATTCCAGCAACAGTGCTAATAATACACAAAACCAGCAAACTGCATCTAACCCCAATCCTTCCACCCCCACCTCGGCCACCGCAGAAGCGACAGAATCAACGGAGAAAGACACCGATTCCAGCAACAGTCCTAATAATACACAAAACCAGCAAACTGCATCTAATCCCAATCCTTCCACACCCTCTGCATCTATCTCCCCTCAATCCTCTCAGACTTACACGAATAATAATGTGAACAGTAATAGGTCTGAAAGTAACAATACATTGACTTCAACCCCTTCTCCATCTCCTACTTCTGCTCTCCCTGCTCCCATTGGATGGATAAGAATTGGTGCTGTGAATAATACTTCAGTAGCTGTTGGCAACCGTTTATTTAACACTTCTCAACCCGTTACGATTACCCCTTCAGTTATCCCTCAAATTGGCCAAGAGGTACAAATTATTAATAATGTAAATTATAGAGAATTCTATCCTCAACCTCCACAATATGATTTAGCTTCCAAGAAAGGAGTTTTATTCAAAAGACAAAAAGTTATTATATTAGATATAGAAACCTTCATCGATTCCACAGTTTCTTCTACCTATACTGTAGTTTGGGCAAAAATTGGTTTACCTTAGATAGATCAGTGTGATTTAGCATACATAATAGAGACTCAAGACTGAACTTTAATGACTTTTCAAGAACAGAGAAAAATGACCTCAACCCTGTTAAACGATCGCTATCATATTATACGCTCTCTGGGACGTGGTGGCTTTGGCGAGACCTTTTTAGCAGAAGATACCCAAATGCCATCTCATCGTCGGTGTGTGGTCAAATTACTCAAACCTATCACCTCTGATCCTCAAGTGTATCAGTTAGTCTGCGATCGCTTCGCCAGAGAAGCCGCTATCCTAGAAGAATTAGGGGAACATCACCCCCAAATTCCCACCCTCTACGCCTATTTTGAAGCAGACGGACAATTTTATCTAGTCCAAG
>NZ_JAQMSD010000017.1 GCF_028330525.1 Spirulina sp. CS-785/01 | reverse complement strand
TGGCGGCTACAGCGAGGTCAATAAGGTGGTGTCGCTGTATGACTGGCAGTGGAAGCGAATCGGGCAGTTTTCGGTGTCAAAAACAACATTAATCAGGAGGTCAAATGGTCTATGCGTAGCCTAAGAGATTGTGAGTCTCAGCCGCATCGTTCGCGCAGCGTCTCCGCAGGAGAAGCGGTATCGACTCACCCGCTTTCCTCCCCCACCTGTTCCGAGGTGGGGGAGTCCCGCGGCTCTTTTGTTGAAAACCAACTAGGCAGTTGTCGCCGCGCCCCAACTTGAGGGACTTACATACTCCTCCAAACTAAGGGTACGCTTCCGGAGAAAGCGTTGCAAGCCTGAACCCCACGCTTCAGGCCAACCGTCCCTTTGACTTGTGCGGCCTCGTTTTTTCCGTGCGGCACTGGCCTTCCTTTGCAACCATAGGTAGGTGATATCATGACACAAACAGCAGAACGCGACTTGCGCTTAGACCTGCTCAACAGTTTGCTCACTACCCCCCACCGCAAGCTGGAGGAAGTCGCCGACTTACATAAAAGCATCCTCGAACTCGACCCCATTTTCTACGGACATTTGGCGGTGTGGTATCAAACCAACGGGGATGTGCGAGATCACAAAGAGGTCTTTTTGGGCAACTTGCTCACCTCTGGGTTAACGGAACACCGAGATGCGGGGTTTATGTTGTTGCAGACGTTCCCCCCTTACCAAGTGGCCCGGGTGGTGGACTTTATGAAACAGCATAAAGATAAAATGCCCCGTTCGGCCCGGACGGCAGTGCGGCGATACTTGCAAGGGCGAGAAGCTCAAGGGGAACGCTTTGACCGGGCGGCCTTACGGGCCCGCAAGGCACTCAAGCACCTCTATGCCACCTTACACATTAAACCTGGTGCGCGGGCAGATGCCATCTTGTTCAAGGATACTCCCCCAGAAGATAGCTTGGCTTATACGCTCAAGCAAATTGCCAAGGCGGACACTCCCGCAGAACAGGCAAAACTGATTGTGGCGGCGAAGATTCCCTATACTATTGCTATTGGTACGGTGAACCAAGTCACTCCGGTGGTTTTGGTGGCTCTCATTAACGCCATGACTCCCCAAGAGGTCATTAATAACCTCAACTCCCTGAAACAGCGCGGGGCTATGGATAATGTTCAAGTGAAGGCGTTAATTGATGAGAAGCTGGAGGCCGCCAAGGGGGATAAGCGGGTGTCTGCGCTGAAAGGGAAGGTGGCGGCCCAAGCGGCCCAGTTAGACGCGGAGACGACGGCCAAGTTAGACCAAGTGATGGATGCCCAGGTGGCCAAACGGGGGGCGATTAAAAAGCCTACTGCGTTGCTGGTGGATAAGTCGGGGTCTATGAATCAAGCGATTACAGTAGGCCGACAGCTTGCGGCGTTGATTTCTGGGGTAACGGTGGCGGACTTGGTTGTCTATGCCTTCGACACCATGCCCTATCCGGTGAAAGCTAATGGCAGCAAGCTGAGTGACTGGGATCAGGCATTTCAGAATATTCGGGCTGGCGGGGGAACGAGTATTGGTTGTGCGGTGGAGGTGATGCGGACTCGCAAGCAGGTGGTGGAACAGTTTATTCTTGTCACTGATGAGGGGGATAATACTGCACCCTATTTCAGCACTGCTTATCAAAATTACTGCAAGACGTTGAATGTTCAGCCTAATGTGGTGATTGTGAAGGTGGGGTATGCGTCGGACTTCGTGGAACGTCAGTTACGACAGCACCAAGCGCAGGTAGATACGTTTTTGTTTAAGGGCGATTACTATGCGTTACCGAATTTGATTCCTTTGTTGTCTCGTCCATCTCGTCTGGAGTTGTTGATGGAGATTCTGGAAACGCCGTTACCGGAGCGTGTGGATTAGGGTAAGCCGTCAGCTTAAAATGCTTTCCTCGCTTGTTGGCCAATGGCCATTGGTCACAAGTGAAAGTGAGACACTCTCTTGTCAAGAGAGAGGGGGGAGATAGGGAAGATAGGGGAGATAGAATAGAGATTATTGTAAGGATTGCTCAATTCTGATTTTTCTCTCCTAACTTCTTCTTCCCGACGCTCCTAAACTTTTTTTATCCTACCAATAAATTTTCTTCTGGATATTGAATTTGGGTGGGATGGGGATCACCGTAAATTGCTGCAATAAAGACTAATATTCCTACTCTGCCGACAAACATGGTAAAGATTAAAATGAGTTGTCCGAATGCGGATAAATCGGCGGTGATTCCGGTTGAGAGTCCTACGGTGGCAAAGGCGGAAATGACTTCAAAAAAGAGGTCGAGAAAGTCAAAGTTTCCGGTTTCAATGATGGATAGTAAGGTGGTTATAATGATCATCATCATGCCTGATCCGAAAACGACGGCAATGGCTTTTAATATTAAAGAATTGGGGATTTTGCGGCTATACATGAGGACTTGTTCATTTCCCTGTAATGTGGAGCGTGTACAGTTAATTAAAATGCGTATAGTGGTGGTTTTTATGCCTCCTCCTGTCCCACTGGGACTTGCTCCAATGGCCATTAAACCTAGGGCAATAAATAGGGTTGCATCGTTCATTTTACCAAAGTCTAAGGTGTTAAACCCTGCTGTTCGGGTGGTGACAGATTGAAACCAAGCGGCTAATATTTTTTGAGGTAAGGGTAAATTATGTAAGGTGTTGGGATTCGAGTATTCTGTGAATAAAAATGCGACTGTTCCTAATGCGAGTAAAACGAGGGTTGTACTTAAAACGACTTTAAAGTTTAAGGATACGGTGAAGCGACGTTGCCAGAAGAATTTACTGGCAAACCAGAGATACATTTCAATGATAACTTGATAACCAATACCTCCAAAAATGATTAAGGCACAAATAACTGAGTTGATAAACCAAATCCCTTGATAGCGGGTTAAACTGTCGGAAAATAAACTAAATCCGGCGTTGTTCCATGCGCTAATGGTGTGAAAGATTGCTACCCATAATCCTTGGTTAAAACCATATTCATTAATGAAGGGACGGACTAATAATAGTATTCCCATTATTTCAAAGATTAAGGTGGTGGCAATGACTGATTTGATTAAGTTTTGACTGCCTAATAAAAAGGGACGATCAAAGGATTCTTGAATGGCTACTTTTTGCCGGAGGTCGAATTTCCGACGCACTAAAGAGACTAAAAAGGTGGTGGTGGTCATGTATCCTAATCCACCAATTTGAATGAGTAATAAAATAAAGAGTTCTCCTAAGAAGGAAAAGTGGGTTCCGGTATCAACAACAATTAACCCTGTTACACAAACCGCAGAGGTGGCTGTAAACAAGGCAACAATTGGATTGTTCCACATTCCAGCACTGGTGGAAATAGGGAGCGTTAATAAAATTGTGCCAATGAGAATAACGGTTAAAAAACCGAGACAAATGGTGCGAGCAATAGTCATGAAACTTGAAAGTTTGGGTTTGATCCTGCGAGTCCTCACAGTTGAGAATAGTCTGAAAATAGCATATTGTTGGGAACGCTTCAGCCGAGGAAATTGATCTCTTTATACTTGACAAAATCAAAAAAATGTGCAGCGAGTTGAGGAGGGAAGACGGTTGGGGAAGTGTCCTCAAGTATGGGGGGAAAGGGGAGGGACGGGAATTACTGGAAAGTCTGATGAGTGAAGGGGTGTGGACTGGTTAGGGGGGGTGGTGTCCTGCTGTTTGAGGATGCGATCGCAAAAACCGTCCTTCCTACTCCGAGGTATCCAGACCTCCCTCCGTAGAGTCCCATAACAGACAACTAGGGAGACTCTACCATGTTGAATCGTCAATTTTTCTGCCGACTAATTTGTATTACCCTCCTCCTTAATGGAGGGAGTTTACTGGTGGCCAACCTCCACAACAACCCCCAAGATATGGGAAAACAAGAACGCTTCCTCAACCTGCAACCCCCCATCAAAGCAGGATTATTCATCAAAGTGCGACAGTGGGAGAATTAGGTGAAAATTTCTGTCAATTCCGTAGCGACAGAGAGGAGGATAACTGCGTTAAGATCAGGCTTTATTCTGGGTTTACCAAAAACGTTCCTATGGAAACACCAAAACAACCCAAACATATTGTTCTCACCTCCCATCCTCGTCCTTCCCAACGTCAAACCTTTCCCATCCGTTGGGGAGAGATGGACCCTAACAAACGCAACCCTGTGATTGGTACGTTAGCTCAACAAGACCATCGTAATGTGATTGGGACGCATTCTGGGTCTTATTCGGTGTATCGTGCCTTAGCGGTGGCCAGTGGGTCACTACAAGCGGATCACCGTGCTGATCTTACCCATACTAACCCAGTAGTGAACATTGGCCCCCATGGTAGTTGGGGAGATGGGGATAAAATTGTCTCTCTTGACCCCTTTGGTGCGGTGGTGGATGAGGTGTTTGCGGACTATTATCCCCAAGGATATGATATTCGCCCCACTATTGCCATTACCAAGGCCAAAATTTATTTACCTGAACTGAATGAGGCTATCAGTCAAGGGCGACTTCAGGTGGATGGTACAATTCTCAAGGATAATGGGAGTTTAGCGGTTACAAAAGTGGCCATTGATCCGGTTTGGTATCTTCCTGGAATTGCCAAACGCATTGGGGTAGAAGAAGGAGTCCTCCGACGCACGTTATTTCAACAGACGGGGGGAATGTTCCCGGAATTGGTGACTCGTCCTGATTTTCATGTGTTTCTCCCTCCCATTGGGGGGATGACGGTGTATATTTTAGGGGAAATTGAGGCGATTACTGATCCCCAGAAACCCCTTGCTGTGCGGGTTCATGATGAATGTAATGGGTCTGATGTGTTTGGGTCGGATATTTGCACCTGTCGGCCTTATTTGGTGCATGGGATTGAGGTGTGTGTGCAAACGGCCCAAGAGGGGGGTGCAGGGGTAATTGTGTATAACCGTAAGGAGGGGCGTGCGTTGGGGGAAGTGACCAAGTTTTTGGTGTATAATGCCCGCAAGCGACAGGAAGGGGGCGATCGCGCAACCGCCTATTTCACCCGCACCGAATGTGTGGCCGGAGTCCAGGATATGCGGTTTCAGGAGTTAATGCCGGATGTGCTACATTGGCTAGGAATAACCCGCATTGACCGTTTTGTGTCCATGAGTAATCTGAAATATGATGCTGTGACTCAGACGGGAATTGAAATTGTCGAACGAGTCTCTATCCCTGAAGATTATATCCCCGAAGATGCCAGAGTCGAGATCGCAGCTAAAAAAGCGGCTGGCTATTATAGTGAAGCTGAGAGTCCTAGTGAGGAAGAATTAGCCGATATTACTGGCCGACATTTACAGGATTATTGAAAGGAATAGGGAATAGGGAATAGGGAACAGGAAACAGGGAACAGGGAACAGTAACCAGTAACCAGTGGTTACTCCCCATCTCCCCCGACTCCCGACT
>NZ_JAQMSD010000290.1 GCF_028330525.1 Spirulina sp. CS-785/01 | reverse complement strand
GGAGAGGAGGGAGGGGAGGAGGAGGTAGTTTGCGGAGGGGAGGAGGGAGAGGAGGAGGATACGGTGGAGGAGACAGGTGGGGGGGTATAAATGCGCTGTTCGAGTTGGTCGAGTTGTTGGAGGAGGATTTGGGTATTTTCCGGGCGATCGCGGTATAATCTCGCCATCAGTTGTTCTAAAAAGGCAATTAAGTCCGGGTGGATATTCTCAGTTTGTTCTTGCCATTGCAGTTGGGAGGTATAGGGATCATACATATCCAGGGGATGTTTCCCGGTGAGGAGATGCACAAAGGTGCGGCCTAGGGCGAAAAAGTCGGACTGGGGGACAGTGTGGCCGTTTTCTTGTTCAATAGGGGCATATCCTCTGGAAAATAAGACCGTTCCCCGTTCGTTTTGACTGGCTAAAAAGGTGGCGGTAATTTCTTTGACCGTGCCAAAGTCAATGAGGGCTAACTGTCCATCGGGACGTAACATGATGTTGGAGGGTTTGATGTCCCGATGAAAGAAGTTCTTTTGGTGGACTTCTTGTAAGATATTCACTAATTGCCGTAACCATTTGAGGGCGAGTTTTTGGCTAATAGGTCGATTCCCCCGTTTCTCTAGCCATTCTTCGAGGTTTTCCCCTTCAATTTTCTCCATGACGATACAGTGTACCGGGTCGGGGGTATCTCTGGGGGTGTAAGTGAAATATCCTTCTGCATCGACGTTGGGGATACCGGGATGGTTGAGTTGTTGGAGGACTTCGGCTTCTTGTTTGAAAAGCGCGATCGCTTTATCATTATTCAACGTCAACACCTTCAACACCTCCGCCACCCCATCCTCCTCCACTTCATAGGTCGTCGCAAACCCCCCAGTCCCCAACGGTTGCACCACCCGAAACTGTCCTTCAATCAATAACTCTGAACCACAGGCTTGACAAAAAATCGTATTATCCGGATTGGTGGGGTTTGAACAGTTGGGGTTGATACAATAACTCATGGGGAAAAAGAGTTTATAGTTGATGGTTGAGCGTTGATAGTTGATAGTTTAACCACAAAGACACAAAGGACACAAAGGGGAGATGGGAGTCGGGAGTCGGGAGTCGGGAGTCGGGAGATGGGGGAGATAGGGGAGATGGGGAGTAACAACTGTTTACTGTTCCCAGTTCCGGAGTTCCCTGTTCCCTTTGTCACAAACAACAAACCACAAACAACAAACCACAAACAACAAAATTACTCATTCCCCTTAACCCCTTTCCCAAAAAACTTGGGGGGTTCTTTCAGGGTGTAGATCATATCCGCTTCTGCAATGGCTTTGCGGACATAAGCGGGGGTTTGTAGGAGTCCTAAGAGACTAATCCCATCTATGAGTTTAAACCCTCCTGTCGTCTTTTCTGCCAATAATGCGTCGATTTCTTCGGGTTCAGGACGGGTATTGATGGAAGTATCGGACGCTAACGCAAACCCCCACGGGACTGCATAGGTGGGAACAGGGGACGCATAGGAGGTAACATGGGGAAATACAGTGCGCAGCGTTTTCACTAAACGGGCATGAAGTTGAATTTCTGCAATAGCTGTGGGGCCCGCTTGCACTACAAAAAAGCCGCCTGATGCTAATACTCCTTTAATTTGCTGAAAATACTCTTGGGTAAATAACTGAAATGACGGGCCTTCCTCAATGGGGTCTGATAAGTCCGAGATAATAATATCCCATTTCTCTTTTGTGTCTGCCAAATATTGCAACGCATCCCCAATGACCAATTCTAACCGAGAATCCTCAAAGGCCCCTTGGTGCATTTCTGGGAGGTGTTCCTTACACGCATCCACGACTTCCCCATCAATATCTACCATCACGACTCGTTCGATGGTCGTCCAGCGCAGAATTTCCCGGACGGTGGCCCCTTCTCCTCCCCCTAAAATTAAAGCGGTTTTCGGGGCTTGGTGGGCTATCATGGCAGGGTGAACGAGGGGTTCATGGTAGAGAAATTCATCCCCGGTACAAGATTGCCATTTCCCGTCTAAAACTAAGGCTTTCCCATAGGCCCCTGTCTCCACAATATACATTTCTTGAAATTGGGTGCGCTTATAGGCTAAAAGCCGCTTAATCCCGTGTTCATAGACATCCCAAGGTGTAATATATTCTTTAATCCACGCATCGGCTTTTACTTCACTTCCGGCCATGGTTCACCCTCCTCAACAATGAAAAGTCTTGTCTCATTCAGAATTATTGCATTACGGGGATAGGTTAGGACAGCGCGATCGCTGGAAAACTCCAAGATGAGAAGATTCTCTCTGTCAAGACTCGGAGTGACGGGGGTTTCCCCCAACGCAGTCATTTTTTTGTTAAATTATATTAAAGTCTTGATTCAAATGGGCAAAGTTATGCAACAGACTCCAACCTCTCCCCCCGATTGGGAAATTAAATTGCTTTATGATGGGGAATGTCCCCTCTGTGTCCGAGAAGTGAACTTTTTACAACGACGGGATGCAGGCCGAGGTAGCGTGAAATTTATTGATATTAGTGACGATAGTTACACTCCAGAGGACAACGCAGGAATTGATTTTGCGGCGGCCATGGGACGCATTCATGGAATATTGCCCGATGGCTCAATTGTACGAGATTTAGAGGTATTTCGGCGCGTTTATGAGATTTTGGGGATGGGTTGGGTGTATGGGGTGACTCGTGTTCCGGTATTCGGGACTATTGCCGATCAATTTTATAAGATTTGGGCTAAATTACGCCTCAAATTAACGGGAAGACCGGACTTAGAGACCATTATTGCCCAACGAGAGGAACGGTTAGCTCAGTCTTCTGCGGCCAGATGTCGATAAACGCTGGAGTAATTATTCCCTCCCTACTTAGAAGTCATAGTCCAAACACCATCCCATTCTCCTTCAGGTGGGGCCATAAGGAAATGCTGACAGCGATTAATATACAAATAAGCCGCCTTATCCTTGGGATTGAGTTCTAAAATAGTCGCAAAATACGGAATAGCTAAGGCAAAATTCTTCTTCAAATAATAATCCCGTCCTTTGCCATAGAGTTCGATAATTTGTTCGGTTTGCGGGGGAATTTCCGCATTAACTTGCTCAACTAACTCATACACCCCAACAGGTTGCGTTTTCCCTTTCACGCGGATGCGGTCTAATTCTCGGACAATGATATGTTCGGAACATTGGCGATAGGTGTTCTCGCTGATGACAATATCACACCCATATTGCTTACTTGCTCCCTCTAAACGGGAACTCAAGTTCACCCCATCCCCAATGGCGGTAAACTCCATCCGCTTACTTGACCCAATATTCCCACTAATCACATAATCGGAGTTTAAACCAATGCCAATGCGAATGGCCTCTTTGCCATCTAAAGCGCGTTTGGCGTTAAATTCCCGTAAGCGGTGACGCATATCGAGCGCACTTTGCACTGACTTCCAAGCGTGGTCTTTCAGGGGGAAAGGAGTCCCAAACACCGCCATGATGGCATCCCCAATATATTTATCGAGAATGCCTTTATGAGCAAAAATTGCTTCCACCATGCTCTCAAAATACTCGTTGAGCATCCCCACCACTTCTTCCGCTTGCAGTTTCTCGGTTAAGCTGGTGTAACTGCGGATGTCGGAGAATAAGACAGAGACTTCCCGACGTTCTCCCCCTAACTCTAAATCACCTTTTTCTAATAACTGTTCCGCTAACTCTTGGTTCATGTAGCGGTACATGGTGCTTTTGAGCCGTTTTTCGTCGCTGATGTCGTCCATCACGACTAGGGCCCCGTAAACGTTGGTAATATCCGCCGCATCGGAGATGGAGTTAATGGAGAGGTTGACGCTGTGTTCTTCTCCGGCTGCGGAGATAATGGTTTGGTCGGGGTAATATTGCTCTCGTTCTTTTTTATCACGGGGATGTAGGGCGCGATCGAACCATTCAGAAAATTCCCCTTTCTTCGCTGCGTCGGTTTTGTCGGTGATATCTTTACTTTTGATTTCCACCAACTCACTCATCATCTGCCCTTCGATGGGGTTGGACTCATCAAACCCTAACAAGTCTTTGGCTTTTTCATTGGCGGCCAAAATAACCCCGTTTTTATCGGTGGAGATCACCCCATTGGTGAGACTGCGCAAGATATCACGCTGCATTTGCTCTTGCTGCTTCACCTTGGCGAATAATTTGGCGTTTTGGAGGGCTACACCCGCTTGGATGTTAAACGCCTTCATAAATTCTTGGTCGCTGCGGTTGAAGCTGGCTTTCCAGCGTTCGGGGGCTTGCGGCCAGGTTTCGGGGTCGTATTCGGGATGTTCGCCTTTTTTCAGTTTATTAACTAACTGTGTCACTCCGATGAGATGGCCGTCGGAGTTATAGACGGGCATACAGAGCAAGCTACAAGTCCGATAACCTGTTCTTTGGTCGGTTTCTTTCGATTTACTAGAGTCGGGGTGGTCGTAGAGGTCAAAGCCAATATTAAGGGTTTGTCCGGTTTCTCCCACTCGCCCTGCGTATCCGACTCCCATGGGGACGCGCAGTTCTAAGTTTTCGCCGTTGTCGAGGGGGATTTTGGTCCAGAGGTCGTTTTTGTCGTGGTCGATGAGCCAGAGGGTACTGCGATCGGCGTTCATGAGCTTTTTCGCCGCATCCATCACCGTTTTTAAGGTCGCGTCGAGGTCGAGGTTGCCGCGACTGAGGGAGTTGGTGGCTTCGATTAAGGCGTTGGCGGCCCGTTGCCGTTGGGTGGCTTTGTAGAAAGACCGAGAGGACTCTAACAGCAGACGAATGGAGGGGGCGAAGTTTTCAAAAACTTCTAGGTCTTCGGAGGTGAACCCGTCATGGGTGATCCGTTCATTGAGGGTGGCGTTGGGATCATAGTTGGGTTTGAGTTTATTGATGAGTTGTACAACGGCCACCAGTTCCCCTTCTTCGCTGAGGAGGGGTAAGGCCAACATGGTGTAGGTGCGGTAGTTGTTGCGCTTGTCGAATTTTTTGGCGGCTTCCGATCGCGGGTCTTCATAAAAATCAAAGGGAATATTGACAACGCGCTTAAATTGTGCTACCTCTCCCGCAATCCCTTTCCCTACGGGGATACGAATTTCAATGGGTTTGCCGTCGCTGCCTTTGGCGACAATGGACCAGAGTTCGTCTTGGTCATCGTCTAATAGGTAAATGGTGGTACGATCTGCGGCGAGGAGTTCCCCGGTTTTCAGGGTAATCGACCGCAACATCTCATCTAAAATGGCATCAAACCCTTGGCTGTCTAAGACACTATCGAGGAGTCCTAGGGTTTGATTGACGACCTTGAGCTTGTCTTCAACATCGTTAACGACATCTTGAAAGCTCTCTTTACTCAGAGGGGCCAGAAAGTTAGAAAATGTTCCTTTGGCCGAGACTAATGCACTAGATGAGCCGTTGGGTTTCGCGCCATTTTTTTCCGTCCCATTTTGGGGGTTGTCTTGCTGAGTGGAGACATCAATGGTTTGGCCGGTGTAGTCCCTTTGGGTAGAGTTAGGAGATGCAGCAGTCATATCGCTTTACAAAGTTTGAGGTTCTCTTACGTAAGAGGTGGGTTGGGCTGGGAACAGATACGTCTATCTTAACGATTTCGTCTCAGGTAGAAAAAACTTTTGTGAACACCATAGCAATTTTCCTTAGTTTATGGTCTTATTTCTTTTTTTTCATTAATCTCCCATTAATAAAAGTTTATGTTTTGGGGATGGGGGTGTCGGGTGTCGGGTGTCGGGTGTCGGGAGATGGGGGAGTTGAGAGTTGAGAGTGGATAGTTGACGGTTGAACCACAAAGACACAACCACAAAGACACAAAGGACACAAAGGGGAGATGGGAGTGGGGAGTCGGGAGTGGGGAGTTGGGGGAGATAGAGGAGATGGGGGAGATGGGGGAGAACAAAGAACCAACTATTCCCTGTTCCGGAGTTCCCTTGTTTACAAACAACCAATTACCAATTACCCATTAGCCATTCCCCAATCTTCGATTTGACGCTTGGGTGAGGAGGGATTCGGCGAAAGCGATCGCATCTTGAGCCGAATGACCGCCGGCCAGTTGGGCTAGTTCGTTTCTGCGGCTTTCATGGTGTTTTAAGGGGGTGACTCGCACAAGGGTTCTCGGTTCAGGGTGGAGTTGGGTTTGCCCATTTTGCCCCGTTGGGGAGTCCGGAGTGGGATCATCAATGACTTCTTTATCCACCCGAAAATGGGTGTCCGCGAGGGCGGCGATGAGGGGTTGGTGGGTGACACAGAGGATTTGATGGGGGGTGCTGAGTTGGTGCAGTTTTTCGGCGATGGCCTGGGCGACTTTTCCTGAGACTCCGGTGTCAATTTCGTCAAATATCAGGGTTTTCTGACTTGTTGGGAATTCGGTGTCGGAAAAACAGGCTTTGAGAGCCAGTAAGAAACGGCTCATTTCTCCCCCAGAGGCGGTTTCTGAGAGGGGTTGTAAGGGTTCGCCGGGGTTGGGACTCCAGTAGAATTCTACCCGGTCTGCGCCGCTATTGGTGGGGGGAATGGGGGTGAGGCGACATTCAAATTGGACTTTTTCGAGGGCGAGGGGTTTGAGGGCTTGGATCAGTTGGTGTTCTAGGGTTTTGGCGGCGCGTTTGCGCTGTTTGCTGAGGGCTTGACAGGCTTGGGTGAGTCGGGTTTGTTGGTGGTGGTAGAGGTCTTCGAGGTAGTCTAGGGATTGTTCGCTGTCGGTGAGTTCGGCTAGTTCGGCTTGGAGGTTTTGGTAATGAGCGATCGCATCTTTTAATTCCGGCCCGTATTTCCGACAGAGTTGTTTTAAACTACGGATGCGCTCTTCGACTTCCGTTAACCGTTCGGGGTCCGATTCGAGATTGTCTCCGTAGCGGTTAATTTGTTGTCCTGCTTCCACCACTTGCGCGATCGCACCTTGGATCATTTCTAACAAGGGTTCAAGTTGCCCATCATACTGGGTCATATCCGCCAACAGGTTTTCTGCTTCCCCTAGTAAGTCAGCAATGGCGGTATTTTCTTCACTTTGATACAACAACTGATAGGCTTGATAACTGAGGTTTTGTAACTCGACGACATGGGAGAGGCGATCGCGTTCTTGTTCTAACTCCGTTAACTCGTCAGGATCATCTAACTCTGCCCCGTCCAACTCTTGAATTTGAAAATTGAGTAAATCCAACCGTTGCCAGCGTTCCTGTTCCGACTGTCTCCGCTTCTCTAAGGCTTCCTGAGCCGCTTTAAACTCCCCATAGGCTTCTAGTACCGTTGCCTTGGTTGCCAGGAGCTTCTCGCCCCCGTAAGCGTCCAGATATTCCCGTTGTAGATGGGGGACGAGTAACTGCATGGTTTGGCCTTGGGCGGTAATTTCCACGAGGCGATCGCGCAATTGCCCCATAATTTTCCGATTCACTAAAACCCCATTGACGCGAGAGCGCGATCTCAGATTCCCCTGTTTCGTCACCATCTCCCGACTACAAATGACACTAGCCTCATCAAGTAAATCAATTTCCTGGTCTCTCAGCCAACGGGCAATAGCCTCATTTAACTGAAACGTCGCCTCCACCACCGCCCGCGCTTTCCCCGTGCGAATAAAACGGCTACTGGCCTTCCCCCCTAACGCAATATCAATGGCATCCAATACAATTGATTTCCCAGCCCCCGTCTCCCCCGTTAACACCGTCAACCCCGAACTTAACTCCAATTCCAACTGATCAATCAACGCAAAATTTTCAATCCGCAAGGACAGCAGCATAGAGTCCCCCTCGCCATATAAGATTCATCTTTCTATATAGCAGGTTTTGGGGGGTTTGCGGGAGTTGGGAGTTGGGAGTTGGGAGTTGGGAGTTGGGAGTTGGGAGATAGGGGAGATGGGGGAGATGGGGGAGATGGAGAAAACAGAAAATATCTTATTACCTGTTCCCTATTCCCTATTCCCTGTTCCCTATTCCCTGTTTTCTTGTTTACAAAGAACAAACAACCAATAACTGAGAGACTCTTGTTACAATACTTAATGAAATATAAAAATGTCTATTTTTTGACTAAACCTGAAATAGCAGCAAGCCATTGAGCAGGAGAGAAAATCGTGATAACAGCTAACGCCCCAGGGGAAAAGCGCACCGCTAAAGAAAAAGGCCAAGTGTCTAAGAAAGCGGCTTTAAATGCAGACATTCTCACCGATAAGGAAATCGGGCATTATGACCCCGATTTAATCATGTCTTACTACCGACGGAGACCCTTGCGGGTGTTGAGTCGTTTAGTCTCGATTATCTTTCCCTTCCTCTCCTTTGCGTTGGGACTCTGGTGGGATAAATTCCAAGGCAAAATCCAGAAAAATGAACAGAAACGGGCCATCCAACTGCGGGAGGTTTTAACAGAACTCGGCCCCACCTACATCAAAATTGGACAAGCCCTATCGACTCGTCCTGACCTTGTTCCTAATTTGTACATGGATGAGTTGTCGGAATTGCAAGACCAACTCCCGCCCTTCCCCAATGACGTAGCGTTTCAGTTTATTGCAGAGGAGTTAGGAGAACGTCCAGAAAACTTATATGCAGAACTGACTGCTGATCCCGTGGCCGCCGCGTCTTTAGGTCAAGTCTATAAAGGGAAACTCAAAACCGGGGAAGATGTTGCGGTGAAAGTCCAACGGCCTGACTTAATCCGCCGCATTACCTTAGATATTTTTATTATGCGGTCTCTGGCCGGGTGGGCGCAAAATAATATTAAACGAGTTAGTAGTGATGTTCTCGCCATTGTGGATGAGTTCGCAGCGCGGATTTTTGAGGAGATGGACTATGTACAAGAGGGACGCAATGCGGAGGAGTTTGCCCAACTCTATAACTATTTACCCGAAATTTATGTGCCTTGTATTTACTGGGAATACACGGAACGACGGGTTTTGACCATGGAATGGGTTGAGGGGACGAAACTCACCAAACCGGAAAAAATTCAAGCACAAGGCATTGAGGCCACCCATTTAGTAGAGGTGGGGGTGTCTTGTTCTCTGCGGCAATTACTGGAACACGGATTTTTCCACGCTGATCCCCACCCCGGAAACCTGTTAGCGACTCCCGATGGACGGTTAGTCTATTTGGATTTTGGGATGATGAGTCGCATTAAACCCTATCAACGCTATGGGTTAATTGAAGCGGTGGTGCATTTGGTCAATCGGGATTTTGAGGCGTTGGCCCAAGATTATATTAAGTTGGAGTTTTTAGACCCGGATACGGATGTAAGACCGATTATCCCGGCTTTGTCCAATGTGTTTAATAATGCTTTGGGGGCGAGTGTTGCGGAGTTAAACTTTAAGAGTATTACCGACCAGATGTCGGAAATTATGTACGAGTTCCCGTTTCGTGTTCCGGCGTATTATGCTTTAATTATCCGGTCTCTGGTAACGTTGGAGGGGATTGCGATTGGGATTGACCCCAATTTTAAGGTTCTCAGTAAAGCCTATCCTTACATTGCTAAACGCTTGCTGACTGATCCTTCTCCTGAATTGCGGTCTTCGTTGCGGGATTTATTGTTCCGAGATGGCCAGTTTCGTTGGAATCGTTTAGAGAATTTACTTCGTAATGCTAAGGACTCGGAAGATTATGATTTTGAAAAAGCGGTGAATCAAGCGATCGAGTTCCTTTTTTCGGAACGAGGGGCGTTTATTCGGGAGAAGTTAACCGATGAAGTGGTGAAAGCGATTGATGTCTATGGACGACAAACCTTTCATAATTTCTCTAGTTCTGTCCGTCAACGAGTGGGGATGGAAGCGGGGACTCCTCCCAGTGATTTACCTCAAAATACCTCGAATGAAACGGTGGAACATCTCCGCAATATCATTAATATTCTTCAAGAGACGGATGGTTTTGATCCTATGACGATTTTACCCCTTGTTCCTCAGTTGCTTTCTAAACCGGAAACCCAGCAAATGGGGCAAAAAATTGCCAATGGTCTGGCGCAACGCTTGGCAGCCCGTCTGATTCGTAATATGTTGTTAGAGGCGGAAAATCGGCAAAATAATAATGGGAATGGCAAAGGCCGGGTGATTCCTGCTCCTCAATTATCGCTTCCCCAACCAGCGGCCTTCCGGTAATCGGTATTTTTACTGATTTTCTAGGGAAGAAAGAGGTAAAAGTTCATTTTTCAAGAATTGAGCTATTTAGCAGTTGAAAGTTAATAATGCTATGGTAGTGAGGAAAGGGTATCGTGATCCCTTTCTTTTTATTTTTGGAAAAACTTAAATTTCCATTTACGCTATTTTAGGTTGCTCTTATTGTTTAATTCGCTTTCTCTAAAAGTCAATTGTAGAAATCTTGACTCTTGTCAATGCCAAAAATTCTTATTATTGAAGATAATAGTACGCTAAGAAACCTTCTTTTGGATGTACTACAAGAAAATAATTTTGCAGTGATTGAAGCCAATGATGGACTGGAAGGGATTACCAAAGCGAGTCTGCATCGTCCCGATTTAATTATCTGTGATGTGATGATGCCCAATTTGGATGGGTATGGAGTTCTTGAAGAACTACAAAAACATTCTGAAACGGCAACGATTCCTTTTATTTTTTTAACGGCCAAAGAAACTCAAGATTCCCTCCGGTATGGGATGGAACTGGGGGCTGATGATTATTTAACGAAACCGTTTGCGATTGAGGATTTGTTAAAGGCGATTAATACTCGTTTAGCCAAAAAACAACATTTTCATAAGCTCTCTCAGCAAAAATTAGATGAACTGCGTCAAAGTTTGATTTCTTCTTTGCCTCATGAGTTACTCACCCCTTTACACGGGATTTTAGGGTTTACGGAAGTTCTCAAGTTATCGGCCAATTCTTTAGGGTCTTCGGAGGTGATGGACATTGCCAATGAGATTGAATTATCGGCTCAACGTCTCCAACATTTAGTCCAAAATTTTTTACTGTTGGCCCGTCTCGAACTCGCTCAACAAAATACAGCGTTACGAGAGGAGTTTTTGACGGGAACAACGATGAGTTTATGGGAAATTATGTCGAGTTCTGCCAAGGAACGGTCTCAGTTTTATGAGCGTCCTGATGAGATTAAGATTGAATTAGAGGATGTGTTGCTCACGTTGGGAGATCAGTGGTTACAAAAAATAGCGACTGAGTTGATTGATAACGCGCTCAAGTTTTCAGATGCGGGGACTCTTGTTGAGGTGAGGGGGGAGGTACAGGGGGATCGGTTTGTGTTGTCAGTTTGCGATCGCGGTTTCGGGATGACTGCCGAACAGGTGGCGAATATTGGGGCATATATGCAGTTTGAGCGCAAGTTATACGAGCAACAGGGGTCAGGGTTAGGATTAAGTTTAGTCCAGCGATTAACGGAATTAGCAGGGGGGAACTTTTCTCTTGAAAGTACCCCCAAACAAGGGACAGAAGTTACCCTGTCTCTCCCATTGGGTGATTCGGATAATTTCCTGCTATAACCAACAGGGGAAACGCCCTCCGGCTGAATGCTTAGGTCTATCAACCCGTTTTAACGGGTTTCACTTATTAGCCTTGGGTTTTAACCCAAGGCAGATAAAGGTCGCATTACCTGAATACTGACCTAAGACCCTTCTTCAAGTCGTCGTTGCCACTCTTGATCAATTTTGTCCGATTGCTCTAATTCTTGCTCAATTAAATCTCGTTCGGTGGAGTAGGCTAAATCTTGCTCCCCAATGATTTTTTGTTGGGCAAATTGTCGGGCATGACTCATTTTTTGCTGGAGTTCCGGGCTAGGAGGTGCAATTTGATCCGCCCATTCTTCCCGTTGGGCATTCCGTTGATTGAGTTTTTCATTGCGGTTTTGAATCCAGAAGTAGCGAATTAAGGGAATGCCTAAAAAGGCGATGCCATAGGCCAGTAAAATCCAATAAATGGAGGCTACAAAGGCGACAAATCCGCCAATCTGTGCGGCAATGGTCCCATCTCGTAACAGCGATCCCAAAATTAAGGCCCCTGTAATATTCACCGCACCGAGGCCAATGGCCCCCATAATTTGCCCACTTCCTGCATGACTAAAGCGGTAAGGAATCTCCCGTAAATAATTGGGGATAGGTTGTTTTTGTTGTTTGTTAGCCGTAACTTGTAAGTCGGGGAAATAATAGACAATTTCTCCGGTGTCTGTAACTTCTGGATAACCGTTAAAGCGGGTTAAAACGGGTAACATATAGTTTTCTTCTTCGGCGGAAATGCGGTCAATTTGATCCATATAAGGGGCAATTTGTTCGGCAATTACGGCCCCTTGATTGTTGCGAATGACGGCCCCAATGGTTTGCCACCGTCTCTCGTCTAAGTCTGCGTTGGGGTTGCCGTCTCCAAAGAGGAAGGAAAACACCGCTTCAAGAAAGTTCATGTCCTTCTTGTTGCTTTGGCGTTTTTGCTGACGAGAGTGGGAGTAGTCTCGGTAACTATATCCGGGATCAAATATCCAAAAGAAGTCTGGCCAAAAGAAGAAACGGGGGAAGAAGAAAAAGCCGCCTCCTCCTGAATCTCCCCCTCCTTCGTTGTCATCACTGGAGGATTGCAGGGCAATGATGATGATGAAAATGGCGACAAAGATTAAAACAATGGAGACAATGAGAAAAATCCCGAAAGAAATACGAATGAGGTAAAAGAGGACATTCCAAATTTTCTCCCAGGCTTCTTTGAAGCGTAGTTTCCAATATTTGTTGCGGAGAATTGCGCGAAAATTGCGGGGGAATAGATAGGCAATATCCCCAGACTCCGCAACTTGCAAGTTGGCCCCGGTTTCCGAGGCCAACGCTATAATTCCTTGTTGTGTGGTATTGACATCTAAGCCAGCTTTTGTTGCAACATCGCCAACTGTAACTCGATAGTCCAGTTGTTCGACGGATTGCATTATTGCAGGATTCGGAGTCATGGCCTGCCCTCATCTTTTGGAGTTCTTAACTATCTCTAGTATAAAGTTGAGGACAGGGGGTTGACTTGGTGTGAATGGAAAAACTCCGAATTGCGGGACTCCTCACGGTTAATCGGAAGTTTCAGTGAACATTCTGTTAAAATTGGGCGAGGTGGCTTTAATACGCTAAGGTTTCTAAGGTTTCTCGGAGATAGGTCTGGACTTGTTCGTCTAAGGATTCGGAAACCGGGGCATCGCTATAGCGACGCTGAATTTGCCACCGTTGAAATCCGGAACTGTTAGCGATCGCATCTTTGAGATTACCCCAGACGGCTTGATCACTGGCAAATTGGGCAGATGCGGCTGTTGTATTGGCCATTTATAAATACCTCTCTCTTTACATTACGTTACTTTTATTTTAAGAATACCCGCTTTTCTATTTCTATTATGCTGCAAATTACACCAAATTCCTATGGACTTGGGAACTGCTGAAACAGTTGTTCCATTCACTATGAGGGAAGGGAATAGGAAAGGGGGTGAGGGTGGCCTACTTTTGGGAGTCGGCCTCACTCTCTGAGATTTCTTGATTTTCTGTTACGGTTGGAGGTTCAGGGGGAGTTTCTGTTGTCTCTCCCGTCTCAGGACTTTCTGTTGGAGTTTCAGGGGAAGTTTCTACTGTCTCTCCCGTCTCAGGACTTTCTGTTGGAGTTTCAGGGGGAATTTCTACTGTCTCTCCCGTCTCAGGACTTTCTGTTGGAGTTTCAGGGGAAGTTTCTACTGTCTCTCCCGTCTCAGGACTTTCTGTTGGAGTTTCAGGGGGAGTTTCTGTTGTCTCTCCCGTCTCAGGACTTTCTGTGGGGGGTTCAGGGGTTTCCTCTTGTTTTGCGGGAGGTTGTTCAGTTTCTGGGAGAGTGGGTAAAAATTGACCGATGGGAAACCCAACTAGGGTAAAATCTTGGGAGATTTGTTGGGGGTCGTAGGGGTCAGTATTATTAAATTGAGAGGTTGGGGTGAGTAACACCGAGAGGACACTGACCGGGACTTGGATAAATAGATTGCTGAGTAAAAAGGCGATCGCAGCAACCCCCAATCCTAGAATATGCCACCGAGGAGAAATCGGCGTTGCTGTCGCTGCCAGGGGGGCCCACTGATACAATTGCCACAACACCCACACCATAAACAAGGCCGTCGGAATACTTAAAACCCGCAACTTCCAACTTTTAAAGAGGCTGAGGATTTTCCGTTGGGTGGTGGTGAGTTCTTTAGGTTGGACGGCCACCAATAAAAAGCTGTAAATTTCAAAAGGCCGCGTCCACTGCATCCAGAGAATCGGTAATAGTCCCACAATGACTAAAATCACTGTTTCAAAGCTATAAGAAATCAATGGACTCCCTGCTGCAATGCCTAACCAAACCAGCAGTAACCAAATGGGTAAAACGGCTAAACCAGCTAAATGTAACCAGAGATAAGGGTCTAAACGAAAGTTCATTGGTGTTATTGGGTAATGGGTGATTGGTAATTGGTGATTAACTATCAACTGTCAACTATCAACTATCACCTGTCAACTATTCTTCTAACTCCTCTAACCCCCGTCGTTTGATATAATCTCGTAGGGCTTCCGAGAGTTCGGTGTCGTTGGACGCGCATCTTGCACCTGCTTCGGCTGCCCATTGTTTTAAATCTTCGATGCGATCGCGGGCTATAGCGGCCAAAGGAACAGTCTCCTCAATAGCCCGTAAAATATCTTCGGTGGTAAAGTCTCGCCGTTGTCCATTAATTAACGTTCCAAAGGCCAAATACATGGCATCAAAAATCACCTGTTCAATTTCTGCCCCACTAAAATCCTTAGTTTGTTTCGCCAATAAGGGGATATTAAAATTACGAACCCGTGAAGGCCGCAACCGTTGTAAGTGAACCTTAAAAATGTCTTGTCGTTCTTTTTCCGTGGGGAGACTCAAGAAAAAGATTTCATCAAAACGACCTTTCCGCAATAACTCGGCGGGTAAAATCTCCACATTATTGGCCGTCGCTACAATAAACACGGGGGCGGTTTTTTCCTGCATCCAGGTGATCAGCGACCCAAACACCCGCCGAGAAGTCCCAGAGTCCCCGTCATACCCGCCAGAGAGGTTGCCAAAGGCTTTGTCAATTTCATCGATCCAAAGTACACAAGGTGCGATCGCTTCGGTAATTTGAATCATCTGGCGGACTTTCCCCTCACTTTCCCCCACCAGGCCCCCAAATAAGCGGCCCGTGTCCAACCGCAGCAAGGGTAAACGCCACTCATGGGCGATGGTTTTCGCGGAGAGAGATTTCCCGGTCCCTTGTATTCCCACCAATAACACCCCTTTGGGGTTAGGGATACCGTAGCGTCTCGCTTCCTCGGTAAAGGCATCCTGACGCATTCTCACCCATTGTTTCAGATTCTCCAAGCCGCCGACATTTTTCAGGGATTCTTGGGCGGTGTAAAATTCCAATGTCCCGGACTGACGAATGGCTTGTTTTTTCTCCTCTAAAACGCGATCGATGTCCGTTTCATTAATTTGTTCTTTGGCCGCCAACGCCTTGGCTAAAACCCGTTGAATGCGGACACGACTCAACCCCTGACAGGCTTTCACCAGTTGTTCTCTGGCCAGTCCCTCTAGTTTTAATTGATCGGCGTTGATGCGGTCAATAAAGCGGTTAATTTCCTCATTATCCGGTAACGGGAAATCCATCACCGTCATGTCTTCACTAATTTCTGGGGGGACTTCGAGGGTGTGACTGGTGAGGATGAGGGTGTGGCGACTGTGTTTTAATTCTTGGGCGAGGTTTTTTAACTCTCGAATGACGGGGGCATTTTGGGAGATGTGCGGCGATCGTAAAATATAATGCAGGTCTTTTAACACAAAGATAGTCGGTTCCGCCTCCTCCTGCTTACGAATGCGGTCTAAGGCCCCCATCACCGAATTGCGGTTGGTCCCGTGGTCATCCCATCCCCGCACAATATTCCACTGCAAGAGACGACGTTGGGGGACCCCTTGCAAGGCCACCTGTTGTAAAATCTGCATTACAGGTTCTTCCTCTGCCGCCACAATATACAACAGAGGATATTTCGCCCGAATCATTAAATTCAGGTCTTCAATAAACCGTTGATCAGCCTGCGTCGGTTGATAGGGGGATAGGGAGTTGGCGATTAAATTGACTGTCATAAAAACCAGTTTAAATCTTGATGGCCGTTATTTTAAGTTAAATAATATAAATAACCGCCGTAGGGTGGGCAGGCAGTTAAACTTAGATTAAACGTTGAAAGTTATAAATTTTGCCCATCCTACAACTTGGATTTTAACCCAAGGATTACTGCCACTGACTCAATAACCATGCCCCCACTTGACCATGATCACTTTCACAGGTTTGCCGGAGGGCAGATTCTAGGATAGAAAGGTCTAAATTGGGTAAAACTTGCGAAACCGCAATTCTGCGACTGCCGTTATTCTCTATTTGAAACGCTAGAATGCGCGTATTTTGTACATCAACAATCCAATATTCTGCAATGTCTAGACTTTCGTACAATAAGCGTTTTTCTCCTTGGTCATCGGCCAGAGAACTTTTAGCAATTTCGACCACTAAATTAGGCGGAGGGTAGTGGTTTAGATCGATAATCCCTGTTGCGTTAGAAATCACTTCAGTTGCCGCCCCAACATAATAGGATAAATCGGGGTGAAATCCCAACATTTGAGGTTGACGATAGGTTAAGTTGTCAAGTCCAATTAAAGGGATTTGGTTCAGGGCAGCATAAAGATTAATGGCATAATGAATAATTGAATGATCGCTACCGTGTTCATATCCTACCGGAGTCATTTCAATTCTAATTTTCCCTTGATGATAATAAAATTTTGCCTTGTCATAATCGGGATTTTCCGAGAGTTGCAGATACTCCTCCCAAGTCGCTGCCACCCACGTTTCCGGTTTAATTTTGGTTGACAAATTGCTCATTTTATGGTTTTAATTCCCTTCCGGTTTCCATTGTTCTAAGGACTCTTGAATATAATTTAATTCCTGTTTATATTGCGATAATTCTTCTGCTTGCGCTTCTAATGTTTCTAAAATTTGCTCAACTTCTGCTTCTCGATTTTCTCGTTCTTGGACTAAACGATCAAACTCTACTAAAAAGCGGTGAATATAGTCATTAATTTGTTGTTCTGCGTGTTGAAAGTCATCGGAAATCTGTTTTTTAATGACTCGTTCGACAACCTCTAAACTACCTAGGGTTTGTGCGTCAATTTGCCGTAAAATAGCATTAATGGTGAGACGCATATCAATTTCATAATAAGAGCGACGGTCATCAACTTGAATATCAACTTCGTAGTCTCGACAAAATGCCTGTTTGCGTTCCCTAGTCCAACGGGTATAGTTTTCGGTTTGTTGTTGAACTTGTGCGTCAATTCCTTGAAAGTCAAAGACTAACATCTGAATGGGGTTGATATTCATGTTCACTTCTAATGCGTCCCCTAAATATTCTGAAAGTTCATTAGAAATGGTTTGAATATTGTCCTGAATTTGGGAGACTAATTCTTGGCGAATAATAGTCCCTTCTCTGGAGAGTTTATCTTGAGTGTCTGTCCACCAATCTTTAATTAAAATCGAACAAAAGTGATTAATATCTTGTTTAATTTGTTCGACTTCTTCTTCTGTTCCACAATGGATAATATAGGGGTTATCTGAATATTGTAAAAGGTTGCCTATGGCTTTCTTGAGGGAATTTTGCAGTTTTTGGGGAACGTGAAACTCAGACCCAGCGGACTGTTCCTTAGAGTCTTTGACATCTTCATCGGTGGCTTTTTCTTCTGGGGTTTCTGAGTCGTCAGTTTCCAGCTTTTCTGTTTCGGCAAAGTCTTCAAACTGGGACTCGTTGTTATCGGACTCATGGACTTGCACAAACCGTTCAAATTCTTCATGAATGGTCTGTTTTGCCCGTTCGGCAAAGTCGGTAATTTCTCGTTTAAATTGGGCGATTAATTTCTGTTCTTGTTGTTCGACTAATTGTTTAACTTCCCGAATTTGGATAATGGCGTTTTTGGCCAGTTGTTTATAGGCTTCCATCCGTTGGCGGAGGGGTTTTATCTCCATCTGCCAACCGCGAATTCTGGCGTTTAAAATGTCTTCGACGCTTTTGACTCCTTTATCCAGTTTCGCGCTGACATCGCGCAATAAGTTCCAACCTGCATTGGTGAGTAGGTCGCCGATAACGGCTTGTTCAATGATGGGAATTAAACTTTCTTCTAAGGCTTGGGGGGCGATTTTTTTGGGGGAGGGAATAATTAAGTCTCCGTCTTCGGTTTCCCGCGCATATCGACCACTGAAGAAGCGTTTAAAGTTCTTCATGTGGTTTTCGGTGGCGGTGTCTCCGTCGATGAGTTTGGCGAGGAGTCCTTGCCAGGCGCTGACGGGGTATATGAGGGGGTTGGGGATGCCGAATTCTTGGATGGTGCGTCGTAAGTCGTCGATGACGTGCTGAATGGGGCGGTCTTCTTCGGTTTTTCGGTCTATTTTGTTGAGGATGAAGTAAATGGCCCGGCGGGACCGTCGTAGGAAGTCGCTGCGTTGTTCGATGAGTTCTTGCAGTAATTCGGAGTTGGTGCTGTCTTTAAAGGAGGAGTAGTCGAGAATGAAGAGGATGACATCGCAGTTGCGTAGGGCATCGAAGGCGGTTTCTTTGAGGGCGATGGTGTCGAAGGTGGTGTCTTTCCACTCGTTGGGGCCTGGGGTATCGACGAGGGTAAACCCTTTTAGGGGGGGGAGGTTACGGATGGCTGCAATGGGGTGTTTGAGTTGGAAACGGACGGTGCGATCGCGGTTGGCACTTGCTCGTATAATATGGGTACGTTCGAGAAAATATTGGCGAATTAAGGAGGCATTCCCTTCTGCAATAACCACGGGGTCTGTTTTATTTTCCCGATATTCTAGGAGTTGGGATTGACTCGCATCCGCTACGGGGAGGATATCGGTTCGACAAACGGTACAAGACTCGGTTTCACTGGCCAAGACATCGGCCCCGATAAGGGCGTTGAGAAAGGTGCTTTTACCCGCTTTCATGGCCGCCACGACGGCCACCTGATATTTTTGGTTAGAAAGGGCGTAGAGGGCTTTGAGAACGTCCCCTTCGATGCTGCGTAAGGCTTCGGTGTCGTCTCCCTCGCTGAGTTGTTGGGCGTGTATCCTTTGCAGATACTGGAGGAGTCTCGGCCCCGTATCTGCAAGACTTTCATAGGTTTTTTGGAACAGTTGAGAAGACATACACCGGAATACACATTAAAAGATTCAGTAAGCAAGTATCCGCTACTAGCTTACCTTAAAAAAAGCGAAATTCTCTCTGGAGAAGCTGCGATCGCAACCTAGAGAGTCACTTCTTTATTATGGTATGCCAGTCGGGAGCAATGTCAATCTTTTAACAGTCTGAGTCGGGTTTTCCTTGGAGTCGTCACGTTGTTTACGGGATTGTTTCTAATGGAAAAATCTGGCAATTGGGCAAATTAGAAGGCAATTCATTCACCCAGCATAAAGAGTTTTATACGATTCAATCCCTTGACAAACTCGTAGCGGCGATTAATTTTATTTTTCGCCAGTGTGAACAACAATTACAGTCCCTCTTGGCCGCTTAAATAGATAAAATCATTACTTAACTCTCCGACTGCCCCATAAGGCCACACCTCCCAAACCACAACCGATCACATAATAAAAAAAGTCAGCTTTCGCAAAAGTTGTCCCTAAGATCATTTTACCGAGAAAGGTCGCCCGAATTGCCTGTAACCAGTCCGGTTGCCACAGTTGCAGAAACTCTAAACCACAGGTGACGAGAAAAACCGCGAGGGGAATCCGCCAAACGGCTTTAGGGGTGGGGAATACACTATAAAATAAAAAACACCAAGCCATTTCATAGAACACCGCACCCAAAGAATTATTCACCCATTGGCTGGCGATTCCAGAATATGCCTTGGAATACAAGCCAATGGGAATGAGTACAATTAACCCTAACACAGCCAAGAGGCGGGATTTTTGGGTTTTCGATGGCCTGACCATGACGGGGAGGGAAATTATTTAGAGGGGAAATGGGTCATTTTGGCGATCGCGTGTAACCGTAAAGACCCCCCTCGTACTTCCAAACTCTGCACCCGTAAGGAAATTCCCCGCATCTCAAAATTCCGTAAACTTAGCACCTCTCGCGCTTTATTCACTAAAATATCTGTCAACTCCGAGGACGGGGGTTTCCCTTGGGTATATTCCACCTGAGTTAACGTTACCTCTCCCGTTTGGGGGGTAATCTTGGGTTTGGCCTCCAATGTCACCGTTGGCGACTCTCCCGCCGACCTATGATGGAGAGATGCCTCAATTTGCAGTTTGCCACTGTCGAGTAGGTGACAATGGACTGATTCTAGCTTAACGCCTAACAGGGAAGCGCGATCGCTTAAACATTGAGTATTAAAAGCGCGGTTAAAATCTGCCTTCGTCAATACCACACAAGCGGTCCCCCGTGTCGGTTCAATGAGTTCAATATTCCCCATCAACGCTTTAAAGGGACTCACCGCAATATCTCGCATCTGTAACTGCATCTGCTGCATCCGCAGATTTTTATGGCTGACTAACCCTTCCCCATCAATACTCAAAGAGGCTAACTTCCCTTGGGCCAAGAGATTAGGGTCAGTTTTCACTTTAACGCGCAACTGTTTTGCGTCATTAAACTGACTGTACAAGGCCATCTCGGCAATCTTATTCAGTGCCTGTTCGCCTAGGTTATTCTGGTTTAGTAATAGCATTTTTTAAAAAATAAGTTATGACTTCCTAGTATATATAGAAATATTAAAAAATGGTCAGAAGTTTTAAGATATTTTTCCGTATTTTTCCGGAGAAGCAAACTGAGGCGGCCAAAAAGCCCCTCTACCCCATCCCTCCATCCAGCCAATCTTCCATAAAATTAAGGGTCAACCACTGTTGACCCCCCTATTTGATCCTAATCAGCTGCTGGAGAGGAAATACTCTATACAAAAATTAGTCCCAGTTCACCTGTCCAAACCATGAACCCGTAACCCTTAGCCATTGCCATTAGCCGGCCCGAAGACTCTCGGTTGCTCCACCGAGTCCCGAAACCGTTCCACGTTTTCATTAAAGTCCACCGGAAGGACTGCCACTACATTGTGATGGGGCCGGGGAATAATCACCCAAGTTTCCAATGTCCCCCCTGGGGTATTTTTGGCGGCCTCAATTCCGGCATCCATGGCGGCTTTCACTTCCGAAACGTCCCCACGGATATTCACGGTAAACCGCGCACTCCCGACGCGGATATAACCCACTAGGGTGACTCGTCCTGCTTTTACCATCGCATCGGCGGCGGCGAGGACGGGGGGAAAGCCTTTGGTTTCAAGTGATCCAACTGCCTCTGGCATAAGTCGTTCTCCTCAATTAATCTCGCGGTGTGTAGAAAATCCCAGGCTCATTGTACGGGGGTTTGGGTGGGAAAGAAATGGGTTAGCGGAAGCGTTCGACGGCTTCTGTATATTCAAGGGGTAAAACTGTGATGACGTTTTCGGGGGGATTGGGTACGATGTAATGGGTAATCACTTCTGCACCGTAGGTGGCTGCTCCGGCAGCGAGTCCCGCTTCCTGGGCTTGTTTGACCTCGGAAACGGGGCCGCGGATGGCAACCACAAAGCGACCACTTTCGGCGCGATCGCACCATACAATTGTCACTCGTCCGGCCTTCACCATCGCATCGGCAGCGGCCAAAATACCAGGAAAACCCAACGTTTCAATAACACCAACAGCGTCTGGCATAATTCTCCTTAACCCAAACTCCAACAACCTGAAATTTTCACAGGTAACGCTCCATTTTATAACGCTTGGGCCGACTCAGCCAAGCGTTACTTAAAAAGGAAAAGGGAACACACAATTTTTGGCTTCACTTTAATGAGAACTGAAAATATGTCGAGCAAACCAACGCACTAAGGTAAAACCGAGAGCCAGTTTCACCACTTCTAGGGCCCAATAACTCACCTGCATTTGTAGCATCGATCCCGACATCAGCGTTGCCTGATTCGGCTCAAGCCAGCTTAACTCGATGCCTAAACCACTCATGTTCGGGGTGAGGATATAAGTATAAATGAGGGCAATTCCTAACAAAAGGGTGGCGGCGAAAACCGACGCTTGTTCGTTTCCTTGAGCAAAATAATGAGAACGGTGTAGCACGAGACAGCCTGTGATGACTAGGGCGGCACAAAGTAATTCTAAATGATTAAAAAGACCAAACAAGACGTAACCTGCACTAGCAAACCCGTCTTGTGCCATCATTCCGGTGGCCGAGAGACTAGGTAAAATCAGGACATCAATCAGTAAACTCCCACTGAGCCAGAAACCGAGGGTACAGAAGACAATTCCCGGCCAGTTGAGCGCGTTTTCTTGGTTAGGACGGGTGAAAAATAAATTCATAACGTTCCTTGGCAAAGTTGCTTATTTTTAGCTTAACGAATTTCTAGGGTTTCAAATATCAAAAAACATGAAGGAACGTTACATAGCTTTAGAATTTTTGAGCAGGATAGAGAACTCTGGCCTTGTCTCCTCCGTCCCACCCAAAATGTTAATTTTTACGAGCATTTTTGGGCTAATTTCTAAACTTTTGTAAAATAACCTTTACGATTCCCAAAAAGTATGAATTGTCTCCCATTCTTGGGGGGTGAGGGGTTGACAATCCAAAGTCATTCCCCATTGTTGCGCGAGGGTAGCAGAGAGGGTGTCAATAACCCGCTTCATGGTAATCTCTGGGGGAAGCCTAACGGGGTGAGTCGCTTCCCCAAACACCCGTTGATAGAAGTCCGGGCTTTGCTGCAAAATCATCGACCCGTGTTGTAAGATTGCCTTACCTTGGCGGAGTTGTGCGCTACCGATTAACTTGGCTCCGGTTGGGGTGACTAAATCGGCGGCGGTGGCGGTCCCAAAACAGCTAGGATTGTGAATATAACCGCGTTTGGCTGTGCCATACTCTAGGGGAATGCCCAATTTTTGCCAACCGTCGAGGAGAAATTGACAGAGGGTTTGGTAAACTTGCGATCGCTTCCCACTCAACCCCGATGTCACCAGCATATAAGTTAAATCCCCCTGATGCAGCACGGCCCGTCCTCCGGTAGGCCGTCGCACCACCTCCACAGGTTGGCCCTCCCAGGTTAAATGATGCCATTCTGCGGGATAGTGTCGTTGATGATAGCCCAAAGAAATCGCCACAGGCGACCAAGTATAAAATCGTAGGGTAGGCGGATGTTGGCCCAGCCGATGTTCTTTCAGCAACCAACGATCAATCGCCATCTGCACCACCCCAGATGCACAAATCGGAGGAATATAACGCCAAGTTGTCACTTTTTTTTGTTATTTGTTATTTGTTGTTTGTGAAAAAGGGAACTGGGAATAGGGAACTCCGGAACTGGGAATAGGGAATCGGGAATAGGGAATCGGGAATAATATATATATTTTTGTTTTCCCCATCTCCCCCATCTCCCCTTTGTGTCCTTTGTGTCTTTGTGGTTCAACCGTCAACTATCCATTATCCATTATCAACTATCAACTATCCTGAAGCCAATGCCCAAACTCCTGAGCAAACGTCCCTTGTAGAATCGCCTGACGAATCTCTTGGGTAAAGCGGATTAACTCATTAATATTATGGAGAGAAAGCAAAATAAAGCCTAACATCTCCTTGGCCTTAATCAAATGATTAAGATAAGCGCGGCTAAAATTTTGACAGCAATAACAGGGACAAGTTTCATCTAAGGGGCGATAATCTTCTCGAAAAGGCGCGTTTTTCAAATTCCACCGTTCTCCCTGTACATAGGCGGTCCCGTGGCGGCCTAAACGAGTCGGAATTACACAGTCAAACAGATCAATTCCGGCAGCAATGGCTCTGGCCATTTCTCGATATGTTCCGACTCCCATTAAATAGCGGGGTTTGTGGACGGGGAGTAAGGGTGCGATCGCATCAACAATCGGGTGCATCAATTCCGGGGGTTCTCCCACACTCACCCCCCCAATGGCATATCCGGGCAAGTCAAACTGTAATAACTGTTCCGCCGCTTTCTGCCGTAAGTCTAAATAGGTCCCCCCTTGAATAATGCCAAAGAGGGCTTGCTCTTGGGGTCTCTGATGGGCTTCAATACAACGGGCTAACCAGCGTTCCGTCCGTTCGACTGCCGCTAAAACTTGGGAATGTTCGGCGGGATAGGGGGGGCATTCATCAAAGGCCATAATGACATCTGCACCGAGGGCATTTTGAACGGCGATCGCCCGTTCCGGGGTAAAATGAATAGTCCGACCATCTCGAGGCGACTTAAACGTAACGCCCTCCTCCTCAATCTGGCGCAGGTCACTCAAGCTAAACACCTGAAACCCCCCAGAATCGGTCAAAATGGGCTGATTCCACCCCATAAACCCATGTAACCCCCCAGCGGCCTTGACAATGGCTTCACCAGGTTGTAGATGCAAATGATAAGTATTGGCCAGAATCATCTGGGCCCCGGTTTCCTGTAACTGAATAGGTAAAATCCCCTTAACTGTTCCCACGGTCCCTACAGGCATAAAACGGGGCGTTTCTACAATGCCATGAGGGGTATGAAACACCCCCACTCTTGCCTTGGTGTGGGGACAGGTGGCCTGGACTTGAAAGGAAAAATGATCTGGATGACCTGGCCAGAGAGAGGGGGGGGACTTTCCCTCCGTTGACCTAACTTCCCCTTGACTCGACGTTTCGGGTCTCTCCTTATTGTCATCCATTTTTGTTGTAATTTTAGAACCTGACTGAGCAAAATTTGAGGTTAGAACGTATCTTTCTCTCCCCCAAGATATTTCCCCCTTTAAGGAAAGGGGGAAATGAGGAAATTCGCTTGCTTACCCATGGGAATGTTTAAAAAGGATAGTCCTCGTCATCGAGTTGTACATCCCATTTGGCCGATAAAACTTGGTTCAGCATTGCTTCTAAGGCTACTTCATCTAAATTGTGACCCATATCGGGTTCTTGATCCGCATAATTAATGGGAATAAGACGTAGATGACGATTTTCTTGGACTAAATCCAAATAGGTCAACTGTTCTGGAGTTTGCTGCATTTCCAGATAATCAAAGCTATGAACGTTGAGAAATAAAGTCCCGTTAGCAACAATGGTTGCTTGTTGGGGATCAGAAAAAATTTCGAGGACGAAACCTTCCCCTTGACGTTGGACTTGGCCATCGAGGGTGTAAATATAGCGCACCTGACTCAAGGAACTGAGTAAACGCCGGATATCCTCTTTATTGACGAGAATGCCTGTATCAATAATACAGGGAGCGGGTAATGATTGTGAATATTGATTATGACTCATGGGAAAAAGTCGTTGATGCGAGATGAGCCTACATTGCCATAATTTAATGAGCAACATAGTATAGTAGGGTGTTACCCTACATTTTGACCCTCTAATGGGGGACCCTCTAATGGGGTTAAATTAGGCTGGGGTTAAATTAGGCTGTCAACTTACCACACTGAACAGTCAAAAGTTTATCTTGCAAAACTTGATCTGGCAAAATTTGATCTGGCAAAATTTGCTCTTGAAAGTTGACACATTAATATTAATCACTTTAATATCAATCGAGTCAATCCAAGCCGATCAATTGGCTTTTTGTGTGGCTTACTTGGCCAGCACTTGCTATTGACTAGGGTTTGAGTCATCCTTCCAAGTCGTTTTTCCAGGATTCTGATTGAATCTCAGAGATTTAAACTCGACTTTAAATTCCGATCTCTCACCCCATACTAACTTATTCTTTATCAACTGCCTCGTTCTCAGTGTAACAAGAGATGCGGCGATTTAAACCATTTCATACGCTTAGACAGTTAACTTCATTAAATCTTCACATATTGCGCTCGCTCTCCGGAGCAATTACCTTTTATACTTGTCTTCCCCTACCGCTTTGGTGGCCTCAAGAATTTAAGCGCATTGCCCGCTTCGCGCCTCTAGTGGGGGTTTTTGTAGGGGTGGGGTTATGGGGGGTGGATGTGGGTCTGATGTCCCTCGGAATGCCGCCTTTAACCCGCAGTAGTCTCATCGTGGCCTTATGGTTGGCGGTGACAGGGGGGTTACATTTAGATGGGGCCATGGATACGGCGGATGGGTTAGCGGTGCTTGATCCCCAAAGACGGTTAACGGTGATGCAAGATAGTGTAACGGGGGCGTTTGGGGCGATGACGGCTGGGATTATTTTATTGTTGAAAGTAACCGCGTTAACGGAATTAAGCCCAGATTGGGGGGTAGTGTATGCCCTAGGCTGGGGGAGATGGGGCCAAGTGGCGGCGATCGCATTTTATCCCTACCTCAAACCCCAAGGCAAAGGCGCGTTTCACAAGCAAAATCTCCGTCTCCCCCAAGATATCCTAGTGGGATTCGTGGTTCTCTGGGGACTTACCGGACTGCAAATTCTCTACCATCCCCATCAATGGCTTTTTCCTCTCTGGGCAAGTCTTTTGGGGGGAGTGATCAGTGTCTGTGTCGGTGGGTGGTTTTATCGCCAATTGGGGGGACAAACCGGAGACACCTATGGCGCAATAGTTGAATGGACAGAAGCCCTAATCTTGTGCGGATTAACGCTAGTTAACAGTTAGAGGTTTCCTGGCCTGGGTTAGTTGCTTGGCTTGTCTATAGTAATCGGGGTAGGGTTCATCCCTGGGGATGATATACTCAGCAATGATAGAGCAACTGTTGACATCTGACTTTCTTGATGCAGACCAATCTTTACGCTCCCGTAGGGCGTAATTCCAGACTGTTCGGCAAACATCAATGATGTTTTCGATGATTGCCACCTGTGCGTGGGCTGGGTTTAATTTTAAAAATGTAAGTCAGTGTCAACAGAGTTGACGGGATAGATTATTCTTGTAAATCTGTTAACCAAAAGTGTCGCCATTCATCCCGTCGCTGAAAGCGAAGGTCTTCTTGCGACGCTAAGATAACAGATCAGGATTGGGTCTTTCTTGATAGTTTTATTTTTCCTCTGAGTTGTTTCGTTTTCCCCATGATGCAGTTGTCCTCCACCCCGCACGATCGCGCTTCTGAAATGAATGGTGCTAACCCCACCTATCGACATCCCTCCCGTCGCACCAAAATTGTGGCCACCGTCGGCCCGGCCACCCTCAAACCCGATTTACTCCGCCATCTCATTGAAGCGGGAGCAACTACTTTACGTCTCAATTTTTCCCACGGGACTCACGAAGACCATCATCGGGCTATTCGCCTCATTCGTCAGACGGCCTTTGAACTGGATCAACCCGTGGGGATTTTACAAGATTTACAGGGGCCGAAAATTCGCCTCGGTCAATTTGAACAAGGGCCCATTGTCTTGGCCAAAGGCGATCGCTATATTCTCACCTCCCGTCCCGTCCCCTGTAACACAGAACGGGGCTACGTGAGTTACAAAAAACTCGCCCAAGACATCCCCCCAGGGGCCACCATTCTCCTCGACGACGGCAAAGTGGAAATGGTCGTGGACCGAGTAGACCGAGACCAGGAAGAACTCCACTGTCGCACCGTAGTCGGCGGCAAACTCTCCAACAACAAAGGCGTAAACTTCCCCAACGTCTCCCTCTCCATTAAAGCCCTCACCGAAAAAGACCGTCGAGACTTAATGTTCGGCCTCGACCAAGGAGTGGACTGGGTAGCCCTCAGCTTTGTCTGTAACCCCCAAGATATCCTCGAAATCAAAGAACTCATCGCCAGTACCGGGAAATCCGTCCCCGTCATCGCTAAAATTGAAAAACACGAAGCGATCGAGCAAATGGATGCCATCCTCTCCCTCTGTGACGGAGTAATGGTCGCCCGGGGCGACTTAGGCGTAGAACTCCCCGCCGAACAAGTCCCCCTCCTACAAAAACGCCTCATCGCCACCGCCAACCAACTGGGCATCCCTGTCATCACCGCCACCCAGATGTTAGACAGTATGCTCAACAGTCCCCGCCCCACTCGCGCCGAAGTCTCCGACGTAGCCAACGCCATCTTAGATGGCACAGATGCCGTCATGCTGTCCAACGAAACCGCCGTCGGAGACTTCCCCGTAGAAGCCGTGGCCACCATGACCAAAATTGCCGCCTGTGTCGAACAAGACATCCCCAACGACCGCCGCCTCGGCACTAACACCCATTCTATCCCCAACGCCATCTCCGAAGCCGTCAGTCACATTGCCCACCAACTCGACGCAGCGGCCATCATGACCCTCACCAAAACCGGGGCCACCGCCCGCAACGTCTCCAAATTCCGCCCCCAAACCCCCATCTTAGCCATCACCCCCCATGTGGATGTCGCCCGACAATTACAACTGGTGTGGGGAGTGAAACCCCTCCTCGTCCTAGACCTCCCCTCCACCACGCAAACCTTCCAAGCAGCCATCAATGTCGCCCAAGAAAAACAACTCCTGGTAGATGGCGATATTGTCATTCTCACCGCCGGAACATTACAAGGCGTTTCCGGTTCAACGGATTTAATCAAAGTGGAAGTCGTCACCGCCATCTTAGGCCACGGCATTGGCATTGGCGAAGGGTCAACGACAGGCCGGGCCCGAGTCGTCCAAAGTGCGCAAGACATTAATCATTTTGAGTCCGGCGATATTCTCGTCGCCCCCTCCACCAATGCCGACTACGTGGACACTATTCGCAAAGCTGGAGGCATTATTACCGAAGAACCCAGTCTCTCCAGTCATGCGGCAGTCATTGGTTTACGGTTAGGTGTTCCCGTCATTGTCGGGTTAAACAATGCCACGGAAGTCATCCGCGATAGTTCCATTTTGACCATCGACTCTCAACGGGGATTAGTCTATTTTGGCACTCATCCAGGCACTCAAGGCCGCAGTCCCCATGTTCAAGCCTCTATGTTATAAAAGGCGGACAAGTCCCTCTCGTTCTATACCCTTTATTCCTGATTAGACACAATGCTATTAGTCACAGGTGCAGCAGGCTTTATTGGCTTCCATCTCAGTCAAAACCTTTTATCCCAAGGCCAGTCTGTGATTGGTTTAGATAATTTAAGTCCTTACTATGATGTGTCGCTGAAAGAAGCACGAATTGCGGAGTTAAATCAATATGAAAACTTCCAATTTTACGCCCTAGATTTGGCAGACCGAGAGGGGATGAAACAGTTTTTTCAAGAACATTCCTTTAACATTATTGTTCATTTGGCCGCCCAAGCGGGAGTCCGCTATTCCTTAGAAAATCCTGATGCTTATGTAGATAGTAATTTGGTGGGATTTCTGAACATTTTAGAAGGATGTCGTCATGGCCAAGTGAAACATTTAGTTTTTGCGTCTTCTAGTTCCGTCTATGGGGCTAATCGAAAAGTCCCTTTTGAGGTGACAGATAATGTGGACTATCCCGTAAGTTTATATGCAGCCACGAAGAAATCTAATGAATTAATGGCCCATTGTTATAGTCACTTGTATAAAATCCCTATGACGGGATTACGCTTTTTTACAGTTTATGGCCCCTGGGGTCGCCCGGATATGGCGTACTGGAAATTCACCAAAGCAATCTTATCCGGTCAGCCTATTGATGTGTATAACCACGGGAAAATGCGGCGTGATTTTACCTATGTGGACGATGTGGTAGAGGGAATTATTCGGGTGATGGATACGATTCCTGAGTCTATTGAAGTGAGTGATGCACAATACAAAATTTATAATATCGGCAATAATAAACCCATCGAGTTAATGACGATGATTGAGGTATTAGAGGATTGTTTGGGGAAAAAGGCCGAAAAGAATATGTTACCGATGCAACCGGGAGATGTAGTACAAACTTACGCAGATGTGGACCCCTTGATGAAAGATGTGGGGTTTTCTCCCAGTACCCCCATTGAGGTGGGGTTAAAGCATTTTGTGGACTGGTATCGGGGATATTTTCAAGTTTAATTTTGTTCTGGGGTAGAATAGGGGCAATAACCTACTTCCTTCTGAGTGTTAGGTTTAAGCTGACAGCTGATGGCTGATAGCTCAATGCTTACCGTTGTCATCGAAAAAAGGGGATTTCCCATGAAGCAGCATTTATGGAAAAAAACTATCCTTGTTTGGCTGAATCTAGGGATAGTGTTGCTATTCTTATCTCAGGCTGTACTGAATAATACATATATTCAAAAAAACACTCAAGACTTTAATAATTATTTAGCACAACTGTCCGAAGAATTCCCTCAAGAAGACCCCAACTCCGCGGCCTTAGAATTACAAAAACTAGCCCTCCCTTTAGGAATGGATATAGCCGTTATCCCCCCTCGTCAGGAGGTTAGCATTCCGCCCCAAAACAAGGAAGAATGGCAAAAAGTAGATTCTCAACTCTATGATTACTTAGACACTGTAGTAACTTCTCAAGAAGATACAATTCCTCCACTCTCCCAAGACCTGCAAAATTATTTGCATGATCACCGAGAAGATTTAGATAAAATTCGTCAAAAAGTTCTTCAAGTTGAACATATTAATTGGGGAAGAAACTATGACTTTTTAACCGTCAATCATGACAGTCCTCTTCCTAAGTTTTGGGGATTAATCCAATTGTTACGCCTTCTCATTGTAGAGGCAATTGAGCGTAACTTAGAGGGAGATTTTCAAACTGCATTCACCAATCTTGAGGTAGTTTTTAAGCTCAATCAATCAATCCGAAATCAACCTGAACTCTATGCTCAAATAACGTCTTTAGTCGCTGATCGTTACCTAGCCGCAGTATTCCGAAAATCTGCTAATTTACCTCAAATATCACAAAAAGAACTTCTAACATTAAAACGATTTTCTATCCTGAAATCTTTAAAAATAGATACAGCAATACGGCATTATTTTGATTTAGCGAATCCGTCTTATCCGGCCAGAATGAGGCTTTCTAATAATCCTTTGATTGATCGCTTTTTATTTATCTTTTATAAACCTTATTTACGCTTCGCTTTAATAGAGTCGTGGCAAAGTAGTAATCGGGCTTTAAATAAACTCGAAAAAGCAGATTTTTGTACAATTCAACTGAACCAACAAGAGTTCGCCGATCTTCCTGAGTTACAACGTCTTTGGTGGATTACCCACCATTATGATTTCCATTCCCACAAATATAATGTGTGGCTTAAATTTGCACGCTTGAAGCTAGAATGGGAACTAACGGAGAAAGTGCAAAAAATTAAAACTGTGGCTCAAAAACAGGGGCAATTTCCCGATGAAATTGTAGGGATTGAACAGTCCATGTGTGATGAAAGTCGCTGGGTTTATGAAGTCGATGCTCAGGGAAAAGCCTCTATTCACTTAGAAGGAATTCCCCCCGCGATTCGTGAACGGGATGCTCGTGATGAAGATGAAGTGCCACTGGCTTATAATTTTTAGAATTAGAGAGTCTAACTGAGCTAACTGTCTTGTCATCTATGAAATCCGCTTGATTGGTATAAAATCAATTGATTACAGATTTTTGGCGTAGGGGCAATTCATGAATTGCCCCTACAGTTCGGTTTTAATCATGATTAACTGTATTTCCTATTAGGAATGACGCTGTAAAAAGATGGTTAATCCCCATCCTGTAATTCCTCCTACGAAAACCCAGGTAATCCCTAAACCAATGACATCCCCTAAAAAGAGATGAGTCACTCCCCGTAAGAGTCCCCCGAAAGACCAACCCACGGCTAAACTAATTCCCCAACATAAGGCACTCAACACCACCCACCAACGCGCTAACGGGACTTGTCGATGTAATACCCACCATTGAGCAATTCCGAGGATTAATCCGCCTAGAATGCCTAAAAACATCCCGTAAAATAAGCGGACTACCCACACTTCTGTCCGAGGAGTCACCCAACCAATTGCACCGACTCCCCCCAAAGTCATCACTCCCCACGCAATGGCATTTACCCATACCCATTGACGGACGCGCTGCAATTTTCCCCGCAATAAGACTGCTTGGACTCCCCCAATTAGTAATCCTCCTAAACTCCCTTGCCAACTGGCCACATCGGGACGTTCCCCAATTTCAATCACCCATAAACTCAAGAGAAACCCCAGTACCGTCATTACTATCCACCCCATCCAAAAGCGTTGTTTGGGGAGAGAGGGAAGGGAAAATGGGAAAAAACGCATACACTCTACACGGAAGACAAGGAAAAGACGTTAAGTTACAAATAAAGGTAAAGGGAAAAGTGGGTCATTAGGAGCAACAGACGGCACACTGAAAGTGGAATGTTGGGTAACGAACATTATGAAACTGGACTGTATCTATTTTTACCTCAATGATGCTCAACAGTGGCGAGATTGGTTTGTCACCGTTCTGGGGTTTGTTCCGTTGGGAATGGAGCAAACTCCCGATACAGTAACCGCATGGGTGAGGAGTGCTGAGATTGTTTTCGCGCTTTCTTCTCCTCTTTCCCCTCGCAGTCGGGTGGCCCAATATCTGCAAGAGCATCCGGAAGGGGTGGGGGAGGTGGTGTTTGCGGTGTCCCATTTGGATGCTCTCCTGGACAGGGTACAACAACTTGGGGGGGAATTGCTTTCCCCGGTTTGGGAATTGCCGCACCAACGGGGGTGTCAAATCCGCAGTATCACGGGATTGACTCATAGGCTTTTAGAATACAAGGTGCGGTGGCCGCTGGTGGATTCGTTTCCCCCGACTCCGTTTACTGGGGTGGATCATTTGGTGCTGAATGTGGCTGCGGGGGAGTTGGAGGAGACGGTACGTTGGTATGAGCAGGTGTTTGGGTTTGAACGTCAGCAGACGTTTGCCATTGCGACGGAGGAGTCGGGGTTATATTCTCAGGTGATGGTGCATCCGGAGACGGGGTTACAGTTTCCGGTGAATGAACCGACGACGGAGAATTCCCAAATTCAGGAGTTTTTGGAGGTGAATGGGGGGGCTGGGATTCAACATATTGCGCTGAACACTGTGCCTCTGATTTCGACGATTCAGGGATTACGGGATCGGGGGGTGGATTTTCTGGATGTGCCGGAGTTATATTATCAGCGTTTGCGAGAGGATTCTCCGACTCTCAATTTAACGGATGCTGAATGGGAGGCGATCGCAACCCAAAACATCCTCGTCGATCACCAAACGGACACTTCCCTCCTGCTACAAATCTTCACACAACCGATTTTTGAGCAACCGAGCTTCTTTTTTGAACTGATCGAACGTCGTCAACAGGCCGAGGGGTTTGGGGAGGGAAATTTCCGCGCCTTATTCGAGGCCATGGAAGCACAGCAACGGCAACGGGGAACTTTAGTGCGAGCGTAACCAGGGGAGCCGATAGCAGTTATGATGAAAAGGCAACAACACTCTCGGTCGTGACCTGCTATACAGTTTTCTTGTACATTGAGGGAGAGGTTCGAGCAGGTCAAGTGCCAGAACACCTCCTGATTAAACATTTATCTCATTGATTACTGATTACTGTTAACTGTTATAAGTCCTATGTCTCATTTTTCAACTATCAAAGTCCAAATTAAAAACGGTGAAATTCTCAACGAAGTTTTAACGGAGTTGGGACATAATGTGGAGCGTAACACCCAAGTGCGCGGGTATCGCGGCAACACCACCCAGGCCGATTATGTGATCCGTCGTCCAAACCGCTACGATCTCGGATTTCGCTGGAATGGGGAAAGTTATGACCTCGTTGCTGATTTTTGGGGAGCGAATATTGACCAGAAGGAGTTTGTAAACTCCATTAACCAACAATATGCTCATAAAACCCTTCTCTCTACTGTCCAAGAACAGGGGTTGGCGCTGGAAGAACAGGAAACCATGGAAGATGGAACGATGCGAGTTGTGGTGGGTCGTTGGGTATAAAATGGGGGAGCGTTGCTCTGTCTGGTGATGCTGCTCTGGTGTTCAAAACGTTGACAGTCTTTGATGAAGCTACAAAAGACAACTTGGGTTTTATTGGTCATTGCCTTACTTTTAGGAGGAGGGGTTTATTTTTATGAGATGGTGGCTAAACCCCAACAAGAGGAGGTCAAAGCGCAACAAAGCCGTATTTTTGATGTGACGGAAGACGAGGTGACGGGGTTGATCATTGAACGGGAGGAGGAGGAGACGCTGGAGTTACAGCGCACCCCTGATGAGGAGATTCCGTGGCAAATGACCCAACCGGAGGAACGGCCAGCGAGTCCAGGGACGGTGACGTTTTTGTTAAATTTGTTGGAGGAGGGAGAGCGCGATCGCACCTTCCTCATTGCTCCCGATGAACAAGACGATTATGGCCTAGAAGACCCTTTCGCCGAAATCACCATCTTTGTCCGAGAGCAGAGTGATCCCTATCGCATTGTCATCGGGGATGAGAACTTTGAGGGAAAATTAGTTTACGCACTCATTAACCCCGAACAAAGCGAAACCCAAGAGTTAGAAGTGATGCTCATCCCCATTGATTTTAAATACGCAGTAGACCGAGAATTAGAAGAATGGCAACAGGCCAATAATGAGTAGAGTTAGGATAAAATACTCTCTTGACAGCGTTTCAAAATTTGCAAAACCGTATAAAACTCGTTTTGTAACGGTAAATGGGAAAACACCCGTGACACATCATATTGCGGTGTTCCCTGACAAGTTAGTTTTAAAAAAACAAATTCTCCCCCATTCGTCACCATGCCAAAAACCGAGTTGGCCGATTGGGGATTAGCCATCATATAAGCTAGCGTTTGGGGGATGGCATTTTCTAAATTTAATTCCGTTCCCTTCGACTCCAACACCACCACCCACAATGCTTCAGACACCACCAAAAAATCAATCCGTCCTCGTAACGTTTCCGTTTCCACTTCATCCATAGGACGGGAAATTGTCACTTCAACCGGGACTTCTCCTCGCACCCGAAATGGAGGGTCATAAAATCCCGCTAATTCGAGAATAGGAGAGACAATCATTAAATTAACAACTCCTTCGGCCAATTGTCCACTCGCTCGATGATAGCGATATCTGGCTTTAATTCGGTCTAATTCTGCTCTTTCCGTATCCGTCAGTGGGGATAAATCCCGTTGCCATTCTGGAAAAAAGTCCGGATCGACAGTACGGACTAAATTAAATTGTTGTTCCGCATCTTGTAAGGTGACAATGCGTTGGGTGATGGCCGTAGGAGACATAAGACAAATTAAGGAGACAGTCGCGCTTTTTTCGCACGATTTTCTAGATACCAGTTAGCAATTTCGGGAGTCCAGTTTTGAAAATGCTCAAAGAGTAACTCACAAAACTTTTGTGCTTCGAGTTGAGCATCTTTTTTCCAGCGTAAATCAAGCAAGTGCATTAAAGAGCGTAAATTCCCACTAAGAACAAAATGCTGTCTTGCATCAAAAGGAATAATCCCCCTCGCGTGTTCTTCTGCCATTCCTTGATCAATACGCTGTTTATACCGTTTACACGCTTCTAAACACCAGTTTAGATCTTCTTGCCGTTGTTCTTCGGTGTAATCATATTTTTTCCCCTGACGGTTGGTATAACTTCCCACAGGCCGCAAGTAAAAAACTTCTTCAATATTTCGTTTTCCTTCCACAACATCCATGATACGCCGTCCTGAGTACCTAAAACTTTGTACATCCATTGAGATATGGCGATGAGTCCGAATTTGCTGCATCATAGAGTGGGGAAAAAAGCCAACATTCAACACAATTTGTGGATGTTCTAAGGGTCCATAATGGCCTTTATTTCCAGAGAGTAAATGTTTAATGACTAATTCTCCAGCTTTGGTTTCATCGGGGACTTTTTCTCGACTATCCCAAACAAAACCTTCGGAATAGTCTTGGTGCATGGCTAACCAAATTAATTGTTGGGGGTTAACGGTAGCGTTGAGGAGTTCGACTCGAAATTTATCCATAAAAACCTTGAATTTTACTTTATTTTGTGCTAATTAAACCTTGGAAAAAATAACTTTTTCTGGTTGGTCTTGATATTTGCCTTGTCGCTTTTGATAACTGGTCTCGCAGGGTTCTCCTTCTAGGAACAAAAGCTGCACAACTCCTTCATTAGCGTAGATACGACAATCGGCACTGGATGAGTTAGAAAATTCGAGAGTTAAATGCCCGCGCCATCCGGCTTCGGCGGGCGTTAAATTGGCAATTAATCCGCAATTGTGGACAAAAACACCAGATTCGAGCGCAAAGTTTCCTGCTTCTGGAACAGTCAAACAATATACATCATGAGTCCCTGGAACATCCCGAACGGCAACCACTTTATGATTTTTAAATTTTTGTCCTCGAAACTCGTGTAAAACTTCTGGAAATCGCCGAAATACGGAGCGATCGCAATTCAGTAATCGAGCGGCCCCTCGAATTGAACCTGTTTGATCCAACGCAGTACGCACCACATCGGCGGTAATATCGTGACGAGTTCTCGTTGAATCTGCTAGGGACTTCATAATTTGTGATTGTTTTGCTCGTCTCGTGCCATTATCCGCATCCCATGCTTGCTTGGACTGTTTGGCAGTTAAGGCTCTGGCTTGTTCAGATTGATAATAACGTAACATCGCCTCCCGATGAGCTTGGCGCGTTGAGTCTGAACAATTACGACGACGTTCTAGTAACGCTTCACGGGTTGCTGCATATTCTGGATTATGCCAAAAATTAACCGCCCTTTGACGTTGTTGTTCAGAAAACCTTTCTCGCCATTGAGGATCGTCTTTTAAAGTGGCGATCGCTTGTTTAATAGACTCACTATGTTCATCGGGATCAAAATCAGCCCCATAATTGATCTTATTGTGTAATCGAATATGCTCCGATTCATTCATCCGTATAATATTCCACGGACAATTATTAAGGCGATCATGATCGATATGATGGCGATGGGTGTTGGGTTCATCTTGATAAATAAGATGGCGAAGATTCCACTCATCACTGAGGCGATGAGTTGGATAAAGATAGCCATTAAGGGGTTGATACACCATTTCATACCCTCGCTCTAATTGCCGATAAAGTGGCATTAGAGAATCCGATGGCTTTAAGTCTTGTGCCGCAACCATTCTGCCATCTCGTCTCATAAATTGATGGTCTGGGGTACAGAAAATAGACTCATTATTATCTAAGACGACTTCGACTAAGGAATCTCTGCCGATATAACGAGGATTTTCCAGTAAGGTGACAATTAAACGACCATGAGGCCCAATACTATATCCCCAAAACTGTTCTCCTTGTTCTGCACGTTTGGCCATTTCTTCTAGGGTGGGTGCAGTGCCATCCACTAAAGCAACTCGTGTATCCCCCCGAAAACATCTTGCATAAGTCGATTTCCCAATACAAAGTACCGTAATATTATCAGGAACATCAAGCCGTTCTAAGGCGACTCCTAAACCATAAGAATGGGCTGGTAAAATGAAGAAACTGCCGTTTTCATCGTGATGTAATTGTACGGGGTCTAAATTGGCCGGGGTGAAATTCTTGGGATCGACAACCGTTCCCGGAATATGGCGAAAAATACGAAATTCTGCGGTTGATAAACGAATATCATAGCCGAAGCTACTCAAACCGTAGGAAATTACGTGGGAGTCTTCAATGCGTCGTACTAAGGTGGACTCAAATGGCGTTATCATGCCTTGTTGCGCCATTGCTTTGATCCAGATGTCGTTTTGAATCACGGCTTGTACTCTCTGACCTCGAAACACTAGGATATCAAGATGGGACACAAATTGAATATTTTTTTTGACTGAGACAATTGAGTGAGAAAAATGGTTCTCTTGGGTGAGGACATTTTAGAGAAAGTCCTATTTTTGATCGGGGTGTCAGGAATGGGTGCAATGAGACGAGAATAGAAGTAATGTTGAGTTAGAGAGAATTGCTGGTGAGGATTATTTTATTAGGTGGCCCGGGTTCGGGGAAGGGGACGCAGTTACGACGGTTGAGTGAAGCGTTGCAGTTGCCGAGTATCGCGGTGGGGGATGTTCTTCGGGATGCGATCGCGCAACAAACTCGACTGGGAACTAGCGCACAACCCTATGTAGAAAAAGGGGAACTTGTTCCCGATAATGTCATGATTCAGTTTATGCGCTTACGGTTGTTACAGGAGGATGTGAACCAAGGGTGGATGATGGAAGGATACCCCCGCACAGCCTTTCAAGCAGAGGAGTTGGATTTTGTTCTCAGTGACTTTGGCCAATATCTCACCACTGCGGTATATCTGGAGGTGAGTGAAGAAGTGATGCGGGAACGTTCCAAAGCGCGATTCTCCTCCGGAGACGCTACGCGATCGCGGGCCGATGACACCCCCGACATCCTCCAACGTCGCATCCAACATTTCCGCGATCGCACCATCCCCATCCTCGAATATTATGGCGCAAGAGGAAAACTACTTAAAATCAACGCAGAACACCCCCCAGACACCATCACCCAAGAAATCTTGCAAAAACTTAAATCTTAACCCGATCTTCTGAGTTGCCCAGTATCCTGATTACAGCGCATTTAATTGAATCTTAAACCATGACTTGGCAACGTCCCGATGGTCGTCAGCAGACCCAACTCCGTCCCATCCACTTTGAAAAAAACTTTACCCAATTTGCCGCAGGATCGGTTTTAGCCCATTGTGGCAATACCAAAGTCCTCTGTACTGTCAGCATTACCCCAGGTGTCCCTAACTTCCTGCTAGGGACCGATCAGGGATGGCTAACTGCCGAATATCGGATGCTTCCCAGTGCCACCCCCCAACGGAAAGCGAGGGAGGTGTTAAAACTCTCTGGACGTACCCAAGAAATTCAACGGTTGATTGGCCGCAGTCTGCGGGCCTCCTTGGATTTAACCGCTATTGGCGACAATACCATTACGGTGGATACCGATGTCTTACAAGCGGATGCAGGGACCCGCACCACTGCCATTACTGGGGGATATGTGGCCCTAGCATTAGCGTTACAAAAGCTCGTAGAAAAGGGAGAATTACCCCAATCTCCCATCCGTTATCCGGTGGCTGCGGTTTCGGTTGGTATTCTTGAAGGGGAGGTTTTTCTCGATTTAAGTTATCCCGAAGATGTGGCCGCGGAGGTGGATTTTAATGTGGTAATGACCGGAAATTTAGACATTATCGAAGTTCAGGGGACGGCAGAATCGGAAAGTTTTAGTCGTCAGCAACTGGATGAACTGTTGGATGTCTCTCAACAGGGGATTCAAGAGCTTTTAATTGCTCAACAAGAAGCCTTAAAAACCTGAGTGAGTATTCTTTATTATGTTAGTTGACGCATGAAAAGTCCTTTATCTCCTAATTTAAAGCCCGCCTATGGCAAAATTGCCACCATTTTAGGATTGATTCTCATTCTAGGGTTGGGGGTGGTGTTAGATTATGGGGTGGCTTGGGAGGAAGGGACTGCGATCGCAATTACCAAATATAATCTAGAACGCATTATTTCGGGTCAACCGATTCCGGCAGATTTTCGCTATCAGGGGGTTTGGTTTAATCTCCTCTCGGAATTCGTCTTTCAGATTAAAGAATTTATTACCGAAGGAGTCGCCCACAATCCGAGGGATTTATTACAATTTTCCGATAATAATTCAACTTTAGGACTACTCGGTGACGCTTCAGAGCAAACCATTGTCACCCAAGAAATTTATCAACGCATCCAAATTAAACATATTCTCACCTTTTTAAGCTCTCTAGTTGCTTATGCTTCTCTGGTGGGAATTGTGAGTCTTTTAGCGGGCATTCATTATGCGTGGTTTGCTCCTATTATTTTAGCATTATTTCCCCGCTTTTGGGCGCATTCCTTTTATGATTCTCCGCAAATTCTGTTAGCCGCTTTATTCACCCTTGGCACATTATTAAGCACATTATTGGTTCACTTTTATCTCACCCATTCCCCTTATCAAAATAAAACAATATTTATAAAAACTACCCTATATTCTCTAGGATATGGCTGTTTTTTAGGACTCCTAACCGGAGCAAAAATAAGCGGCATTTTATTGATTCTTTTTGTCATTATTGCTCATCTCATTACCCGCTTTCACTTAGAAAAAATCGAGGAAGATTGTTATCGCTATAGTCTCTTTTATCTCCTCATTATTTTAGCATGGTTTATAACATCTCTGCTGCTCCATCCCGCCGCTTGGTCTAACCCAACAGACTGGTTTACAGCAGCCTTTCCCTCTATTTTAGAGGAAAATTGGGCAAGAATGAACCTTTTTCGAGGAGAGTTGATTAAACCCCAAGATGTCCCTTGGTATTATCTCCCCGTCTGGCTATTTTTAACCCTTCCCTCTCTCTGGCAAGGGGCGTTTTTACTAGGGTTAATATTTATGATCAGTAATTATAATATTTTTAGTGATAAACAGCGTATTTGTACCCTTTTAATCCTCTTACAAATTGGCGGCTTTTTAGGGTTAGGAATGTTTGGGGATATCCCTCTTTATCACGGAATGCACCAATTTTTGGTCATTCTTCCCGCCATAGCGGCCATTGTAGCCGTTGCTCTCATTTGGGGCTATCAAAAACTTTACAGCACGTTTTGGCAGTTTATTTCGATTACCCTTTTTGTCTTCCTCCTCACCCCCATTTGTCTCGATATGGTGACATTACATCCCTATCAAGGGGTTTATTTTAACCGTCTCTCTGGAGGACTTCCTAATGCGTATGGGGAATACGACACCGACTATGAAGGAGTAAGTTTACAAGCGGGAATTGAGTGGTTAAATGAGCAAACTTTCAACCAGTCAGAAATTGTATTAGGGGGACCTCAGTATATTGGAGAAATTTTACTTAACCCTGATTTAACGCTGTTAGATTTAGAAATCTTAGAGGAAGATCAGCAACCAGATTACTATTTAGCGATGCCTTATTTGAATTTACAACAATTATACCCTGACTGTCCGATCATTTATTCAGTCACTCGGCAAGGTGTTCCTTTATCTATTGTTAAAAAATGTCAACTATAAAATAATCCTTGGGTTAAAACCCAAGGCTAAGAGCTTAAACCCGTATCATGTCTTTAATGTCAATAAAATATTATAAAATTTTACATTAATTATAATGGTAAATACTGAACTTAATTCACTAAATCTTCTATATCTCCAGCTTTAGCAATGATCTCTAAGCTGTTGATCTCATATTGTTAAAACTAGAAAAATCGTTAAACTTAATCCTCATTTAGCATAGGAGATTTGGGCGTGGAGAAGTGGCCGAGAGTGGCCAGAGGAGGGCTTGCCGGATTCTAAGCCAATGCTATAGTGATAAATACTTAATCGCTCCCTGGTAGAATTGCGACAAAATGTGGCCAATATTTAAGAATTATTGCGATCGCAATCTTAAAGAAACCTAAAAACAACCCAAAAATTGCCCATCAACAGAGCGTTTCCCGACTTCCCCTCCGAAAACCATCCGCATTTTTTCCTATCCCCAATTCTGAATAGGTCTGAGACAATGCCTTACCAGTGCAGAACTATAGATTAATCAGCATTATTAACTTGCTGGAGGCTTAGACTTTATGAAATTGGCTTATTGGATGTACGCCGGCCCGGCCCATATTGGTACGCTACGGATTGCCAGTTCTTTTAAACGGGTACACGCGATTATGCACGCTCCCCTCGGCGATGATTATTTTAATGTGATGCGCTCTATGTTAGAACGGGAGCAGGATTTTACCCCTGTAACGGCCAGTATTGTCGATCGCAAGGTATTGGCCCGAGGATCACAAGAAAAGGTTGTCGATAATATTACCCGCAAGGATCAGGAAGAATCCCCCGATCTGATTGTATTGACCCCCACTTGCACATCGAGTATTTTACAAGAAGATTTACAGAACTTTGTGGATCGCGCTCAGTTAGATTCTAAGGGAGATGTCCTCCTGGCCGATGTAAATCATTATCGGGTGAATGAACTGCAAGCCGCCGATCGCACCCTACAACAAATTGTGCGGTTTTACCTGGAGAAAGCTCGCAAAAAAGAGCAGTTACCGGAAGGAAAAACCGAAAAACCCTCAGCGAATATTATCGGCATTTCTACCCTCGGTTTCCACAATCAACATGATTGTACGGAGTTAAAACGGTTATTGACGGATTTAGGCATTGAAATTAATGCGGTGATTCCCGAAGGGGCCACGGTGGATCAGTTGCAGGATTTGCCGAAAGCCTGGTTTAATTTAGTGCCTTATCGGGAATTGGGGTTAATGGCCGCCAAATATTTACAAGAGGAGTTTGCCATGCCTTATGTGGATATTACCCCCATGGGAGTGGTAGAGACGGCCCGGTGTATCCGCAAGATACAGCAGGTGGTGAATTCCCAAGGGGGAGAGGTGGACTATGAAGGGTATATCGATCACCAAACCCGTCATGTTTCCCAGGCCGCTTGGTTTTCTCGGTCCATTGACTGTCAAAATTTAACGGGGAAAAAGGCGGTTGTGTTTGGGGATAATACCCATGCGGCAGCCATGACGAAGATTCTGGCCCGGGAAATGGGGATTCATGTGGTGTTAGCGGGGACTTATTGCAAGTATGATGCGGATTGGTTTCGGGAGCAAGTGAGCGAGTATTGTGATGAGGTGTTGATTAGTGAGGATAATGGCGAAGTGGGGGATGCGATCGCGCGAATTGAACCTGCGGCCATTTTCGGCACACAAATGGAACGCCACGTGGGGAAACGGCTTAATATTCCCTGTGGGGTGATTGCTGCGCCGATTCATATTCAAGATTTCCCTGTGGGGTATCGGCCTTTCTTGGGGTATGAAGGGACAAATCAGATGGCGGATTTGGTTTATAATTCCTTTACTTTAGGGATGGAAGACCATCTGTTAGAAATTTTTGGCGGTCACGACACCAAGGAAGTGATTACCAAGGGAATTTCGGCGGAATCGGATTTAGAATGGGCGAAGGATGCGTTAACTACGCTGCAACAGGTTCCCGGTTTTGTGCGCGGGAAGGTGAAGCGCAATACGGAGAAATTTGCCCGCGATCGCGGCATTACTCAAATTACGCTCGAAGTCTTCTATGCAGCTAAAGAAGCGGTTGGAGCGTAATTGGTAATTGGTAATTGGTGATCACTGATTACTGTTTACTGAATCATCTCCTCTTAAAAATGCTGCATCTAACTCTGGAATCGAGGGATTAATATTAATTCCGGCAGCAATTTCAAACCCCGCAGGAGTCGTAAACCGGGGTTTGATTTGACAATACCAGTGGACTTGGGGTTCTTCGGCCCGATATCTAGCTGCCGTATTAATGACATAATTGTAATCGGGATTATTTAACTTAAAATATAACTTCCGTAGCATCTGCTGAAGGATGGCCGCAAAATCCCCTTTTTCATCCTCAGAAATACTGCCAAAATCCCCTTGATGACGCTTCGGCATAATCCAAGTTTCAAAAGGAACATCGGCAGCATAGGGGACTAATGCGACAAAAGAATGGTTTTCTAAAACGATGCGATCGCCCTCATCCAATTCATGTTTCAAGATATCACAATATAAACAATTTGCCCATTTATCATAATACCGTTGGGCTTCTTGTTCTTGCCATCTAAAATGCTGAGGGACAATTCCCGTCCCAATAATTTGTGAGTGAGGATGACGTAAAGAAGCCCCGGCTTTCTTCCCATGATTCCGAAACAAAATGACCATCATATTAGTATTAGTTGCCATTAACTCCAAATACCGTTGATGGTAGGTTTCAATCACAATTTCTAAGGCTTCCAATGGCATTGTTGCCGGGGTTTCATTATGCTTAGGACTCTCAATAATCACATCATGAGTCCCATAGCCCTGCATGGCAATATACATCCCCTTAGTACATCTCATGGTACTGTGTTCTGGGGTTAAAATGGGGAATTTATTCGGAACAACTCGCGTTTGCCATCCCGTATGGGTGGCATTGGCAATTTCAATAATACGAGGTTCTAAGGTCTCATTATTAATCGGACAAAAAGGACAGTTAGGGTCTTCTTCCGGTGCATCTTCCTGTTGTTCCGGTTGGCGAAAGTCTTGGGGACGTTTTCGCCGAGCCGGGGCATAAATAACCCATTCTTGGGTCACGGGGTTAAGACGAATTTGACCAGAGTTCATTGTTTAGTAATGGATAATGGATAATAGATAATTTTTTGATCTGTTCTCTGTTTTTGCCGATCACCCAAAACAAATCACCAATCACTAATATAAACTTAGGCGGCTATTGCTAAGGCTTCAATGTAACTTTTCTTTAACTCTAAACCCCGCTTAAAAATTTCTTCAATGGGTAACATTTCTCCAGCTTCGGTCATAAATTTATGATCTGGGGTAGCGCGAATAGTTGAACCATCTTCTAGGGTATATTCAAACACCTCTTGCTGGCCCCGTTGATGCCATTGGGCAATGGGTTGGGTGTAAACAAACCCATTGGAGTCCACACTATAAACAGTACAATCTAACTGATCCTCTACCACTTTTCCAATGGCAATTGGCCCATACTCAACTGTGAGAATTTTTGTATCATAACTGAGGCAATATTCCGCAAACTTGACCATCTGCTCGAACAAATGTTCTGCTAATCTTTGATCAATGCCATTTTTAGTCGCCCCATCAATAAATAATTCCCGGTGTTTCTGCATTTCGGCAATTTTCTTTTTCCCCATAGCCCGACGTAATAAGTCGGCTTGGCCCAAGGAGTATCCGGCTAAGTCTTGGGCGGTTTTCATGATCTGTTCTTGATAGACTAAAATCCCATAAGTCTCATTAAGAATGGTACTTAATAAAGGATGTTCATATTCAATTTTTTCATCCCCATGTTTCCGGTTAATAAACTTAGGAATGAGTCCCGCATCTAAGGGGCCGGGTCGATAGAGGGCTAAAATTGAGGAAATATCTTCAATTCCAGAGGGTTTTAAATCTCGGACAATTTGCCGCATTCCGTCTGATTCTAGCTGGAAAATGCCTTCTAAGTTGCCCTGTTTAAATAAATCATGGGTGTTTTGAATATCCGGCGGGAGTTTCTTGGCTGTTCCTTTTTTGAGGATATCAAGGGCTTTTCGTTCTTCTAAGGGCAATGTATCTAGATTCAGATCAATATTTCGATTGTGTTTCACTAAATCAGCGGCCCGTTGTAAGGTGGTGAGATTTTTTAAGCCCAAAAAGTCCATTTTTAAGAGTCCCAATGACTCTAATTGATCCATAGAATATTGGGTAATCACTGCCCCTTCATTGTTCTTTTGTAGGGGGACTACTTCATCGAGGGGGAGAGAAGAAATAACCACTCCCGCAGCATGAACCCCGAAGGTTTTATTTGTTCCTTCGATGCGGACGGCCATATCAACCCAGCGTTTCACTTTGGGGTCTGTGTCGTATCTTTCCTTAAACTCTTTACAGGGAGTATCATCGGAGATCATGACCTTTAATTTCGTGGGTTTTCCCCTTGCGACGGGGATTAATTTTGCCATACGGTCTGATTCTGAGTAGGGAATATCTAAGACTCTGGCCACATCTTTTAACACCGCTTTGGAGGTCATGCGGTTAAAGGTAATAATTTGGGCAACGTTGCCTTCTCCATATTTACGGGTGACATATTTAATAATTTCATCCCGTTTTTCAATACAAAAGTCGGTGTCAATATCCGGCATGGAGTTCCGTTCGGGGTTTAAGAAGCGTTCAAACAGAAGACCATGATGGACGGGATCAACATTAGTAATTTTTAAGGAATACGCGACTAATGAACCCGCAGCAGACCCTCGACCTGGGCCGACTGGAATATGATTATCTCTGGCGTATTTAATATAGTCCCAAACTACAAGAAAGTAGGTCGAAAACCCCATCCGTTGCATCATTTTCAGTTCGTAGTCCAGACGGTCTTTATAGTCGGGACTCACTTCGGACCGAGACCGGAGTTTGAGACGGTCTAGGAGTCCTTGCCAGGTGACTTCTTCCAGGTAGCTGTCGGGGGTGTATCCTGCGGGGATGGGGTAGTCGGGGATGCGGGGTTCACCGAGAATTTTGTAAGGTTCGACTTTTTCTGCAACTTCTAGGGTATTTGCGATCGCAGTTTGAATAATATCATCCGGTAAATGATCCCGGAACAAGGCCATCATTTCTTCTGCCGTTTTTAGATATTCCGTCCCACTGTAACGGAGTCGCTTATCCTCAGTGAGGAGTTTTTTAGTTTGGATACACAATAAAGCATCATGGGCTTCTACATCATTACAAGAGATAAAATGAGAGTCATTAGTGGCAATGATTTTAATATCTAACTCTTGGGCAATTTTAACAATTTCAATATTAACAATTCGGTCTTCTGGCGAACCGTGGTCTTGAATTTCTAAATAATAATCATCCCCAAATAAATTCTTATACCATTTTGCCACATCTTTTGCCCGTTCTAAGTCATTTTTGAGGATACATTGAGGGATTTCTCCCCCTAAACAAGCACTGGTGACAATTAACCCTTCGTGATATTGTTCTAATAATTCTTTATTAATACAAGGACGAGAAAAAATCCCTTGACCTTGAATCCCTTGCAGGTGGGAAACGGTGGTTAATTTGGTTAAATTACGATAGCCTTGAGTATTCTTCGCTAATACAACTTGGTGATAGCGTTTGTAGCGTTTTTTTCGGTCTGTAATATCCCCATTAATGACATACATTTCATTGCCAATAATGGGTTTAACGCCCTGACTTCGACATAATTTTAATAATTCGATCGCACCATACATCACCCCATGATCCGTCAAAGCAATAGCGGGCATTCCCAACTCTGCCGCCCGATTAACTAATGCAGGTAATTGGGACGCACCATCTAGTAAACTATAATCGCTGTGAATATGTAAGCCAACAAAAGACATAATGGGTAATGGGTAATGGGTAATAGGGGAGATGGAGGAGATAGGGGAGATAGGGG
>NZ_JAQMSD010000289.1 GCF_028330525.1 Spirulina sp. CS-785/01 | reverse complement strand
CCTCCACGATTAGGTTCCTCCACGATTAGGTTCCTCCACGATTAGGTTCCTCCACGATTAGGTTCCTCCACGATTAGGTTCTTCCACGATTAGGTTCTTCCACGATCAGGTTCTTCCACAGGAATGGGAATAAGTTCAGGTTCAGATTCTCCTTCGGGGCCCAGTAAAACTTCGATCAAGCGACGAGCCCAGTCTTTGAGTTTTTCCAAAACCTTCTCTAGATAGTCCATTGAACAGAATGCTCCTCTAAGACCTACTTCTATTCTAGCGAGCGTTCGGCACAGGGATCATTCCCTAATAAAACTAAACATTTTTTGACACTCCACACCCTAGAAGGACGTGGATTCTTCATTCATAGACCCAACTTGCCCTAGCAGGATTGCTCCAACTAAAGTAGAGGTCGAATCTCAGTCCCGCGTTCGGGTTTATAGCCCAAGTTCCCATATGCCCTACGGTACTCAAAAACATTGTAGCATCAAGTCGCCCTAAAAGGGCGAGGCTTTAGACCCATTATTTTTGGTAAATCGCAGTTTACATTCAGCAAGAAAGCGATTCCCCGCAGGAGTCGATGTAAAGCTATCACCGAGCTTGAATTCTCCGTAAACTGAACTAAAGACTCCAGAACGTTGTTTAATTCAATGCCGACTCTATACTTGCTTTCCCTTCTAGGATAGCACAACGGATTTTGAGACTGAGCCGAGTCTCTTAGAAGCCAGCCATTAATCTTGAATCACACAGACGGAACAATGGACATGGTGGAGAACGTAATTACTGACACTGCCCAATAATACCTCTGTGAGTCCACTCCGGCCTCTACGACCCATAACAATTAAATCTGCCCCCCAGGTTTTGGCCAACTCTCGAATGAGGGGGCCAGGGTGGCCGATTTTACACTGCATTTCCGCTTCTAGACCGGCCTCTAGGGCTTTTTGGTGATAAGGTTTTAACCAAGTCCGAAAGTCCTGTAACTCTTCTTGAACTTTTTCCTCTAATGATTGGGTAAACCCTCCAGAGAGGTCAACATCGGCTTCAATTTCATTGAATGTCGCTAAATGTCCACCAAAATCCCAATCCAAGCTATGTAATAAGAGGAGACTACTGTGGTTCTCTTTAGCTAGGGCTAAGGCTTTCTCAAATACCATCTCGGTATTGGCGGAACGGTCTAAGGGGACGAGGATTTTCTGAAAGGTCATTATAATCTTCCCTAGTTACTATAACTCTATTTTTATATTACTTTTCAATCATATTGCAACCCATCACCCATTAGTGACAAGTTTTTGTTAAGGGAGATGGGGGAGATGGAGGAGATGGGGAAGATAGGGAAGATAGGGAAAACAAAAAAATATATATTATTCCCGATTCCCGATTCCCGATTCCCGATTCCCGATTCCCGATTCCCGATTCCCTGTTCCCTTGTTCACAAACAACCAATTACCCATTACCCATTACCCATTACCCATAGTCCGATGCAACAACTTACGACGTAACCGATCTAGGGCGTGGCAGGAACTACGGGTGCGGATGGTGGCGCGATCGCGCTCTACCCCAAACCGATACTCAAAAATATCCACCGTCCCATCGGGGGCTGCCAAGCCCATATAGACCAATCCCACGGGTTTTTGAGGAGTCCCCCCACCCGGGCCCGCAACCCCCGTAATACTCAAACTCCAGTCCGTCTGGAGCGCATCTTTCACCCCCAAGGCCATCTGTTTAGCCACAGGTTCACTCACCGCCCCCAACTGAGAAAGAGTTTCTCGACTCACCCCCAACAGCTTCATCTTCACCCCATTAGCATAAGCAATAATCCCCCCCGAAAAATAAGCCGAACTCCCCGGAATCCGGGTCAGCATCGCCCCTAACCCGCCCCCCGTACAAGACTCCGCCACCGACAACGTTTCCCCTTCTTGTAGAAGTAACTCTCCCACCACCGACGCTAAACTCTCCTCATCCGCCCCATAATAGTCATACCCCGCAATCTCTTGAATTTGCTCACTGATCGGCTCAATCAACGCCATAGCCTCCTCCTGAGACGGCGCACAAGCCGAGAGACGCAACCGCACCTCCCCATGGGACGCATAAGGGGCCACCGTCGGATTAGCCGACGTAAAAAACTGACTCACCTTCGTGGCCAACTCCGACTCCCCAATCCCCCAAAAACGCAACAAGCGACTATAAATCACCTGCTTCCCCCATCCTTGGCTTTTCAGAAACGGCACAGCCGTATCTTGCCACATTTGCCGTAACTCCGACGGCACACCAGGAAAGGTCAAAATCGTTAAATTCCCTTGGGGTTGCCAGATCATCCCCGGTGCCGTCCCCCGCTTATTGGGGAGAACCTCCGCCCCTTGGGGGAGTAGAGCTTGCTTGCGATTATTCGGGGTCATCTGGCGGCGACGTTGACTAAACTTTTCGCTAATATCCTGTAAAATCGCCGGATGTTCCACCAGAGGGGTTTGGAAAAAATGGGCAATGGTTTCCGTCGTCAAATCATCGGGAGTCGGCCCCAACCCCCCAGTAAAAATGAGGAGAGAAGATCGAGCCATGGCCACCTCAATCACCTGTTGAAGACGTTTCGGATTATCCCCCACCACCGTTTGATAATAGTGAGGAATCCCCAACCCGGCCAACTCCGTCCCTAAATACTGAGCATTACTGTTGAGAATATCCCCTAACAATAATTCTGTGCCAACACAAATAATTTCCGCACTCATGAAACTTGCTGGTTTTGTTGCAACATCGGTTAAGTTATTGTCTGAGCTTTGTTTTCCGCCAAACCTGCCACCCCACATAGGCTAACAACATGGTCGCCCCCATGGCGTAGGCTTCCCCACTGGGAAACCCCGAAAACGCCAAAGCTAAACTCCCCACCCAAAGGGTTAATGAGTAGATAAATAGCACCGTGAGACGTTGAGAAATGCCCGCATTGAGTAAACGGTGGTGGAGATGGCGTTTATCGGCAAAAAAGGGCGATTTCCCTTGACAGATACGGGAAATAATCACGGCGGACATATCCACAATGGGAACGGCCAAAATAAGATAAGGTAATAAAACAGATGTGACGGCAGTGGTTTTCACTAAGCCAATGACCCCCACTCCAGCCAAAGTAAAGCCCATAAAATAAGCCCCCCCATCCCCCATAAAAATTTGTGCCGGGTTAAAGTTATATCGCAAGAAGCCTAAAGCCCCTCCGGCTAACGCGGCTGCCATTAAAGCGGCGGCGGGTTGTTCCATAAAAAGGGTTGTAATGAGCATAACCACCGCCGCAATGCCAGAGACTCCGGCGGCCAAGCCATCCAACCCATCAATCCAGTTAATTGCATTGGCCATCCCTACTAACCAAACAATGGTAATGGGGAGACTCAAGACTCCCACCTGAATTAAGCCATCAAAGGGGACTGAGAGAAAATCAATCCGGACTCCCAACCCCCAAGCCAGGGTTGCAATACCGCCTTGCATGAGGAGGCGAGAAAAGGGACTGAGACTAAATAAATCATCCGCCAGTCCAATACAGAAAAAACAAACACTGCCGAGGGCAACCCCAACAATATCTCCTCGGTCTTCTAGGGATAGGCCAGTAAAACCGCCCAATGCCCAGACAATGAGCAAGGCGGCTAAAGTTCCGGCGAAAATGGATACTCCTCCCAAGCGAACAATCGGCTGTTGATGAACTTTGCGCTCATTGGGGCGGTCAACGTGACCACTCCGCAAACCAATCGTTTTCACGACAGGTGTACTCCATAGGACAACAATCGCAGAAACGAGGAAGGCAATCAGATGATACAGATGGAGAGGCATCTGGATTGTAAAACCTAATGGGATCGGTCAAAGTGTACACTACTTTCGCCCTTCACGTTCAGGATGATCCCCCAAAATTGGCCAATTGTAGGGGGAATGCTGACGGTCAAAGGCGGTAGAAAAGCCCCCTGCGGGGCTATGGTCTTCGCGTTGCGTCCTAACTCCCCCGATGAGAGGGAGTACCGCCCCCTCCCCTGTAGGGGATCAGGTGTGGGTTTTCCCTCTGCTGTGGTTTACGCTATGGCCGGAATAGGCAGGCGTAAATGGGGATAGAGGGGGAAGCGATCGCATAACTGGGCCACCCGTTGACGACAATTTTGGGTGGTGGCTTCATCGTTGGGATTTAAGAGGCGATCGGCAATAATATTGGCAATCTCGGTAAATTCACCCTCTCCCATCCCGCGAGTGGTTACAGCAGGAGACCCTAAACGTAAGCCACTGGTGACAAAGGGGGATTCGGGGTCAAAGGGAACGGTGTTTTTATTGGCGGTAATATTGACGGTACTCACCAACTTATCGGCTTCTTTCCCGGTCATGCCAATGGATTGTAAATCCACCAACATTAAGTGATTGTCTGTTCCCCCAGACACAATCTTAAAGCCTCGGTCCGTTAAACCTTTGGCTAAGGCTTGGGCATTGGCAATCACTTGGCCAGAATAGGCTTTAAATTCTGGTGCTAGAGCTTCTCCAAAAGCCACCGCTTTCCCCGCAATTACGTGTTCTAAGGGGCCGCCTTGAGTCCCAGGGAAAACGGATTTATTTAATTTTTTCCCTAATTTTTCATCCCGACAAAGGATTAAACCACCACGGGGCCCCCGTAGGGTTTTATGGGTGGTGGTGGTGACGACATCACAGTAAGGGACGGGGTTGGGGTGATGGCCACTGGCCACTAATCCCGCAATGTGGGCAATATCCGCCAAGAGATAAGCCCCCACATCATCAGCAATTTCCCGGAATTTCGCAAAGTCAATGGTTCGAGGATAAGCCGAATATCCGCAAATGATTAACTTGGGTTTTTCCCGCCGAGCTTGTTCTAAAATTTGGTCGTAGTCGAGGGTTTCGGTTTCTTTACTAACGCCGTAGTGAACCACATTAAACCATTTCCCGGACACATTCACCGGAGACCCGTGGGTTAAGTGACCTCCGTGGGATAAGTCCATTCCCATAATGGTGTCCCCTGGGTTTAAGAGGGTGAGGAAGACCGCAAAGTTGGCTTGGGCCCCGGAATGGGGTTGCACATTGGCCATGGCCGCACCAAATAATTCTTTGGCCCGATCAATGGCTAATTGTTCAATTTGGTCAATGAATTCACAGCCTCCGTAATAGCGTTTATTGGGGAGACCTTCGGCATATTTGTTGGTTAATACCGATCCTTGGGCTTCTAAAACCGCCGGAGAGGTGAAGTTTTCGCTGGCAATGAGTTCGAGGTGTTCCCGTTGACGGTGGAGTTCCCGGTCTATCATCTCTGCCACTTCCGGATCGTTTTCCACCAAAAAGTCTAGGTTTGTTTTAGTCATAGGATGTAGGATGATATGAGCAACTTAGGGCTAAACCAATCATTCAGCCTGAGTTTTTTATCATACCTCTGTTTTCCCCCGCAAGGAGGAGAAATCTGGTTTTGGGTGCGGTGAAATTCTTTCCCTTTGCCCCCCGACTCCTCTGTTTATCCTTATGTTAAGGTGTGTAGCGAAACTGACGATTTGTATGCAACGCTACATTACAATAACAAATAGTAGCGAGTTGACTAAGGTCGAAGGGGAGTCATGTTAGTCATTTTGACCGATGAACAGGTTCTTTCCCCTAAGCAAGTTTGTCAGGGTTGCCTTTTTGCCAACCAAGAAGGTTTACCTCGATGGAGAAAAAATGGCTTAGGCTGTGGTTTAGCGATGCAGGCGGCGGATAAACGAGTTTGTCCTAAGTCTTTAACCCAAGTACAAGCGCGTTTTCCCAAGTTGTATCAATGTCAGATGGGCTTTCAGGTGGCGTATATTGAGGGTTAGGGAATGAACAATTGGTGAACCACAAAGGCACACCAGTTATTGGGAAAAGAAAGGACACAAAGCAGTAAGTCGGATCGCAACGAAGAACAAAGAACAAAGAACAAAGAACAAAGAAGGAGTTATTGGTATGGTTTGGCGGGGTGATACGACATTGCGCGATCGCATTTTAGGGGCCCTTCCCTATCTAATGCCGATGCTAGATATTTTACTGGTGATCAGTTCCATTCCCGCAGGGTTTATACTGTTTTCCCTGTTTCCCCCGTTACGTCTCTTACTGTCCCCACTCTATGCCATTTTACCCTTCTATACGATGCGGCTAGGGGGCTTTTTAAGTGTTGAGTTAATTTTATTCATTGTTCTCTTTGTGGCCGTTGTCCGCAATGACGACTTACCCCGTTTTTTACGCTTTAACACCCTTCAAGGGTTGTTAATGTCCATTTTCCTATTTCTCTGTAATTTAGTATTGGACTTAATCGGACGAATGCTCTTTGTTGGAGCGTTACAGCTTGTTCTGCAAGGAGTGTTTGTGTTACTGTTCATCGGGACAATGGCAGCCTCAATTTTTGCGATTATTCAATGTTTCCGGGGGTTATACGCAGATATCCCCTTTATTTCCGAGGCGGCCCATTCTCAACTCCCTTAACGGGTGAGTTATTCTAGGGAGAGAGAACGACGGTATTTTCTAACTTACCAATGCCTTCAATTTCCACGCGCACTTGATCCCCTCGTTCTAAAGGCCCCACCCCTTGAGGTGTTCCCGTGAGAATGACATCCCCTGGTAATAGGGTCATAATTTGCGAAATATAAGACACCAGCACATGGGGTTTAAACACCATTTGCTCGGTTGACACAGACTGACGGGGGGTGGACTCGTCATTGATAAAGGTTTGTAAATGCGCTCCTATGCTAATTTCCCGGACAATCCAGGGGCCGAGAGGGCAAAAGGTATCAAACCCCTTGGCTCTCGTCCATTGCCCGTCCTTGCGCTGTAAATCCCTTGCTGTGACATCATTGGCGATGGTATAGCCCCAAATTTTACTAGAGGCTTGTTCGGAGGGACAATTGCGGGTGCGCTCTCCTACAACAATGGCTAATTCTCCCTCATATTCCACCTGTTCCGATTGCATGGGATAATAAATGGGTTGATGATGGGCGATCACAGCAGTGGACGGCTTTAAAAACAGTAACGGTTCTTCCGGAACAGGTGTTCCCATTTCCGCCGCATGATCCGCATAATTTTTCCCCACGGCCACAATTTTTGAGGGAGCGCAGGGAGCAAGAAGCCGATAATTTTCCACTTCTAGCACTAAATCAGTCGGTTGGCCACCTAACCAAGGCGGAGCATCCAATACCCGCACATTGCGGTTTGGTTCGAGTAAGCCATAATACGTTTGTCCTTGGGTGTCGGTGACTCGGACATAGCGTTGCGCCATAATACCTATTGCCAAATAGTTAAAGGTTGTCTAAGAAAGCTCAGGGAAAGGGTAAACTTCAAAATTTTAAACCAGAACGGTTTGATAATGATAAGTGAGTCAAAATCGTAGTAAAATTGTAAATCCTTGCTTCCCGGATTGGAGTTGAGACGGCTTAAATTTTCGCTAAAATTCGCCGCTCACGCGGAAGCCATTGTGTCCAAAAGGAGAAAATCGAGATATGACCCGCATTCGTAGCTACGAAATGATGTACATTGTGCGTCCGGATTTATCGGAAGACCGCACAACGGAAGTGATTAACCAATATCGTGACTTGTTGAAAGACCAAGGTGCGACGGATGTTCAAATTCAAGTCATGGGGAAACGGCGACTGGCTTACCCTATTGACGGACACCAAGAAGGTGTTTATGTTCAGGTTAATTATCAAGGGGAAGGAAATCAAGTTAAGCCGGTTGAACGGATGATGCGTTTGAGTGAGGAGATCATCCGCTATTTGACGCTGAAGTTAGACGAAACTAAGGTCAACACGGATGAGTCTGTTCCCCCTTCGGCGGTTGAAGAACCTGTGGGATAGTGGATAGTGGATAGTGGATAACGGGATGTGCGACTTTCTACGATAGAAACCGGGTTTCAGGCTATTTTAGCCAATCTCTTGTTTCTCTAACCCCCTAAAATCAGGGTTTTTAAACCAGACGTTGATCATTATCGGTGATCTTCGTTTTTTCCGAAAACTAATAAACAGCGATAAACGGGTTCACCTTTGTTTTGGGTGGCCCGTTCTCGTTCTGTGATGACGGGGAAGGGGTTTTCGGTGAGCCAGAGGGTGGGGTGTTGGGGGGTAAACTGGGGATGGGCTAGGAAGCGATCGCGCATTTCCACTGCAACAAACTCTATATCTGACTGTAAGAAGACTTGTCCCCCAGAGGGTAAATATTTGGCTACTGCGTCCACTAACTCCGGTTGGACAATACGACGTTTAGCGTGGCGTTTTTTAAACCAGGGATCAGGGAATTGTACCGCAATGGTGTGTAAGACTCTGGGGGGGAGAGAGGCCAATAAGCAGGGTAAATCGACATTAATATTACTGAAGACATAATGGAGATTGGAGAGTCCCTTGCGATCGCGTTTTTCATTCGCTTCTATCACCAGGGGTTCTCGAATTTCCACCCCCAAAAAATTCATCTCCGGCCATTCTTGGGCCATTCCCAACACAAACCGACCCCGCGCACAACCAATATCGACAAATAACGGGTTTTGGGGGTTGGCGAAGACCCCCTCCCAGTTGGGAAGGGGGATGGGGTCTTGATATTTCTGACTGAGGGGGTTAACGTGCTGACGGACTCGGACTCTGGCCAAACTGTTTCACTCCTGAACTGACTGCTATCCATTACCTATCAACTATCAACTAATTCCCCGCTCCCAAGGGATCAGAAAACGTATTAATTTGCCCATTGCCCATGCGGGGGAGACTTTGGGAATTACGGGGTTGAGTGCTGCCCCCTGTTGTCCGTTGGGTTGCACCCTGACGACGGGAATAGTTGGGCTGAGTCAGATTATTATTGTCTAAACTAGAATTCTCATAAGGATTGGTGCTCGGACGTTGGAAACGTGGACTCACCGTAGGCCGTCGAGGATCAGTCGGTGTCACCATTGGGGTAGGAGTCGTCACTGCATTGGGATAGCGGCGAGAATTGGGAGTGGGGGTTAAAGAAGAATAACCCGAATTGGGGGTTTGTTGGCCGGTTTGCGGAGTAATTCTGCCGTAGGGATTGGTGGGTTGGGTGGTCGCCATCCCCGGTTGGAGCGCGTTGGCGGGATTTTGCCCATTATTATTGTCTAAACCTAAACCATTCTCCCCATTCTCAGACAAGGGTGAGGAATTAGCTTCTCCGGTGGCGGTTTGAGAATTGGGATTGTCTGTTTCTGCCGCCGCGTTACCGTCTGCCGTTTCTTCCGCAGGACGGGACAAGCGATCTAAGGCTTGAGTTAAGGGGTTCGCCTGCGTATTGGCGGTTTGAGAGGCGTTAGAATTGAGGAACATTTCTAACGCTGAAGGGGGGCGTGTATTTTGTTTCTCGCCTTGGGTGGAGGAGTCCTCGTTATTCGCTACATTATTCAAAAGGAGAGGGTTAGGCAAATTTAGGAGAGGATCAGGGGCTGCTTGATTTTGATTATTCTTTTGCGCCTGTTGTCGCTCTTTTTCCTGTTGTTTCATGTACTCATCCAACAGACTGGGACGCTCATCCTGCTCCTGATTGGGAGGAGGTAAGGGGGTTAAATTATCGGTAGTATCGTTTCTCAACCAAAAACTCAAGTCTCCTGCCTGTACATCTGCTTCTAGGTCTTCCCTGGATAATTCTGGGTTAGCAGCTAATACTTGTTCAATCTGTGCGTTTTCTTGGGTGTCCTCTAACCATTGGGTATTTTGGGAATAAGCCCAAAGGGCAATCCCAAAAAGACCACCAAAAACAATAGACCCGATGACCACAGGTTGCTGATAAAAAGGGGTTTTCTCCTCAGCGTTATGTTCGGGATGATGGTGTTCGTGGGGGGAAACAGAAGGATCAGACATAGTAGGTGAGCCTGAGAAACAGAATTGCTTTACTTCTAGTGTAGCGGATTCCTTAACTGGCAGAGCGTGTTAATAAGAATCCACCAATTCCGAGTCCTAAGACATTGGTGATCCAAGCGGCAACGAGGGGGGGTAATGTTCCCGAAACCCCCATTTGTCCGGTGATGGTGTATAGGGTGTAGTAGGAGAAGATAATTAAGACACTGATCCCGAAACTGGTGGCCCGGTTGGCGTTTTGGGGGCGAGTTCCTAGGGCAGCCCCGACGAGGCCAAAGACGAGACAAGCGAAGGGGAGGGCGATTTTTTGTTGGATGCGGACTTCGAGTTTGCGGGCGGCTTTTTCATCGTTGGCCAAGCGGTAGAGTTCGAGTTGTTGCTTGGATTGGGCAATACTCATTTCGGTATTGTCTCTAACTCGATTGGCGAGATCAAGGGGAGCTTTGGGAAGTTGTAGTTTTTGGTGATCAAAGCGCATGACGTTGCGGAATGAGCCATCATTGCCGAGGAGGTACATGATGCCGTTGAAGAAGTCCCATTTATTTTCTCGAATATTCCAAGAGGCGGATTGGGCGGTGATAATTTGTTCGAGTTGATTTTGGGAGCGATCTAAAACGGTGAGATTTTTCATGTTTTTGCCGTCGAAGGTTTCGGCATAAAAGAGGCGGCTGAGAACTTTCCGTCGGTTGCCGTTTTCGTCGGTGATGCTGGTGTATTCGGGGTACATGATGTTGTTTTGTTGAAAGGTGCGTTGCTCTCCTTCTAGGGCGGTTTCGAGGGAGATGGCAGCCTGATAGTTGGCGGTGGGGACGATGTAATCGTTGAAAATAAAGGTGATGCCGGAAATGATCAGACTGAGGATGATGGCGGGGATGACTAAACGATAAACACTGACTCCTACACTTCGCATGGCAATTAATTCACTGTTGCCGGAAAGTTGCCCATAGGCCATGAGGGTGGCTAATAACATGGACATGGGGAAGGCATAGAGAATAAATTGTGGCACACTGAGGAGGGCAACTTGTAGGGCAACTTCGACGGGAAGCCCTAGCTCGGTAATTTTCCGAATCAGATCAAAAAGAATCCCTACGGCAATCCCCAAGGAGGAAAACATTCCCATCCCAAAGAGAAAGGGGGGCAAGATTTCCGCCATAATATAGCGATCCATTACGGAGAGTTGAAAGCGATTAAGCATTGGTGAGTGGTGAGTGGTGAGTGGTGATGGGGGATTGGTGCAATTCCCTAATTCTTAATTCTTAACTATAATTTACAGTTCAAAATTGTCCCCTAAATAATATTGTCTGACTAGGGTGTTGTTGTAGAGTTCTTCGGCTGTGCCAGAGGCGAGAATTTCGCCGTCTCGCATGATGTATGCTCGATCTGTGATGGCGAGGGTTTCTCGGACGTTGTGGTCGGTGATCAGGATGCCCATGTGGCGATCGCGCAATTTTCCCACTAAATCTTGAATTTCGGAGACGGCAATGGGATCAATTCCTGCAAAGGGTTCGTCGAGTAACAGGAAATCTGGCCCATCATACCCGGTGGCTAAGGCTCTGGCAATTTCGGTGCGTCGTCGTTCGCCCCCGGAAATTTGCTGGCCACGGGTGCGACGGACTTTATGGAGTCGGAATTCATTAATCAGTTGTTCTAGGCGTTGGGGACGCTTGGCGGGGGGAATTTTGCTCTGTTCGAGAACCAGTTGAATGTTATCTCGGACGCTGAGGTTACGGAAGATGCTGGGTTGTTGGGTGAGATAGCCAATGCCTAGATGCGATCGCTCGTCTAAGGTTAAAGAGGTAATATCTCGATTATTGAGCCAAACTGTCCCCTCGTTGGGTTTAATTAACCCGGCTGCAATATAAAAGGAGGTGGTTTTCCCTGCCCCATTGGGGCCGAGTAATCCCACAATTTCCCCTTGAGAGACACTGATATTCACCCGATTAACAACCGTCCGTTTGCCGTAGGACTTATGAATATTCTGTAAAATAATCGTCATGGTGTGCAGGACTAACAGGGGTCAAGTTACAAATCGTTCAACTCATCGGAAAAAGGCGGTCGTTCCGGTAACTCATCAGGGAAGGGAGGGGGTTCAGGGAAGTCTTCTGGTATGGGAGGAGCGTCTGGAAACTCATCGGGGAAGGGAGGATTTTGGGGGAATTCGTTGGTTAAGGGGCGGTTACGGGTGCGGCGGACTTCGTTGGATAAGGGGGGGTCTTGAGGCCGCAGGGGGTCGCTGTAGGGTTCTTTAAAGGCGGGTTTGGGGTTGAAGGGTTCTTCGGGTTCGGCTTGTTCGGTTTCCGTAGGGGCTTCAGGGTCGGAGATCATGTAAACCGACTCAACTTGACGGTTAGCTTGGGGGGTGGCGATGACTCGCCCTTCATTGACGAGATAGGTTACGGTTTCCCCGCGTAAACTGTTGCCTCCGGCTTGGACAATATGAACATTTCCGGTGAGGACAATGCGGCCTTCTTCACTAAAATATTGGGCTTGGGCGGCGGTGGCGTGCATTTGTCGGGCGGGGTAGTCCACGCGAACATTGCCTCTGGCGGTAATTACGCCTGTAATTTGGTTGGCTTCTTGGATGTCGGATTGTAAGATAACGGCCCGACGGTCTCCGCTTTGGGCGTATGCTGTGGGCAGGAGGGAGAAGACGACCAAGCCAACAAGAGAAAGGAGCAAGCTGACCCCCCAACGAGGTAGTTTAGGGGGGCGAGTCGATTTGAGTGTCTGTGTTACCTGTTGCATCACCATAGCGAGAAGGGGAAACTCCCTAACGAGTCTAATTCGTCTATATACCAATATACGCTCTGACGATGGCTCTGTCTGGTAAGTTTCTGGATTAGTTAGTAATCAGTATCTGAAGGGGACAGGGAACTCCGGAACTGGGAATAGGGAATAGGGAACAGGGAATAGGGAACAGGGAGATGTTACCCTTACCCTAACAAGGGGGCCATAAACTAATCACTGTAAGGTTTTTAGCTAATTTTAGGCGATTTTTAGTTTCACCGAGAGTCACCAATTACCCATTACCCATTACCCATTACTCAAAAAAACAATTTTCGGATAGGCGACTTGGCCGTTGTTTAATTTTTCTTGTAAGGCTGCGATCGCATTGGGGGGAGTCTGTTGCAGTTGGGTTAATAAATCTAAACTTTGGTCTAACAACTGCTCTACGTCGATGCCTTCATAGTCGGGGAGATAATCGCGCAGTCGTTTTGTTCCTTCTCCGAGTAGCATGACTGCTCCGTTTCGGTTTTCATTACCCAGATGATAACAGGCCACAGCGACTTGTAAAATTCCCTGATAGAAGCGTTTATCCTGTTCTGTGGCCTCCATCCAGATGGCCTCTAAGGTGTCGTGACAGGCGTAAAAGTCTTGTTGATTAAATTCTTGGATTCCTTTTCTGAAGGGAGATTGGTCGGTTGTCATGGGCTAAAACAAAGAAAATGGGGAACAGGATATAGGATAGTACAAGAAAAATGACTTGATCCCTCCACCTGATCCCTCTTAATTATGCACCTTGCATACTGTCGCGGACTTTTTCGATTTCTTCCATTTCGATGTCCTGTTGTTCTCCGGCAAATTCGTTATCCGGAGTAATAAAGAGCATACAATGGCATTCTTTCCGTTCCCGCATGGGAACGCAAGGACAGTTCCAATAGGCGGCCTTGACTTCTGCCTCTTTATCCTCATAATGACGACAGGGACAGAGGGGTGCGCCGAGTTCGTCTTTGTGACGGGCTAACCCTTCGATGACTACGGCAGTCACGGAGGGATCGACACAGAAGTAAGTATCGGTGCGTTTAGCGTAGGTTTCTGAAAAGTTTTTCATGGCCGCAAGGGTTTTATTCCCTTGCTTTTGGTCGGGTTTTGCAGAGGTCATAAATTTTTAATACGGTCTTCTTGGTCATTTGTTAAGCATTTTATCGTATGGTGTTTTTAATCGAGATGATACAGTGCAAGACCTATCTTAGGGTAGAATGACAAATTGGTGGTATGGGTTATTACGACTAATTCTTCAGGGGAATTGTCCGTTGTGCGATCGCACAGCAGAAGACCTCCTCTGCTCATCTTGTCTGGGGAAACTTGAGGACTGTCGGCATCCTCACCCCTATCAGCAAGGGAAGTATTTTGGGGTGTTGCGGTGGGGACGGTATGATGGGGTATTGAAACGGGCGATCGCAACGATGAAATACGAAAATCACCCGGAATTGGCGGAACTCCTTGGAGATGAGTTAGGTCAATTGTGGTTATCGACGACTACTCGGCCTCTCCCGAAAATGACCGTTGTTCCGTTACCTATGAACCCCCAAAAACGAGCCAAACGTGGGTTTGATCAAGCGGAGTTAATTGCGAGGAGTTTTTGCGATCGCACAAAATTACCTTGCAAACCCCAAGGACTCCTCCGAGCGCGAGAAACTCAAGCTCTTTTTGAACTCAACCCCCAAGAACGCAAGGAAACCCTCAAAAATGCTTTTTCCCTAGGCAAGGACTTCCAGAAGCGGCTTCCTCGCTCTCCTATCCTGCTTATAGACGATATTTACACCACAGGTGCAACCGTGCAAGAAGCTCGACGAACCCTAAAACGACACCAAATTCAAGTAGCAGGGGTTGCAGTGGTAGCCACTCCACAGGCTAACATGAAGTCTAAGACTCAATCAGGAAAAAAGTAGTAATGTGGTGGGCTAAATTCAAAACCTTATCTCCCCAAACATTTTTTGCCAATTCAATGGTGCGTTGGTGGATTGTGGGGTTATTTTTTACCGGGATTAATATTCCCTTGCTGTATGTGTTTAAAGAGTGGTTTGTGTTTAATTTATTCATCGCCACTTTTTTAGCCTCAGAAATCGGCACAATTTGCCGCTTTTTTGTCAATGATCGTTGGGTGTTTGGCCATCCCCGTCCCACTTGGAAACGGTTGTGGCAATATCATGTTGCGATTTCGAGTAGTTTTGTTATTTGGTATTCTGCGGCCAACTATTTACCCCGTTTAGGGATTCACTATCTCATTGCTGCTATTTTAGCCACTTGTTTATCTGTGGGTTGGAGTATGATCACTAACTTTTTATGGATTTGGCGTAAAAAGCAAAAGTGAATTTTGGTAATTGGTAATTGAGGGAAATACCAAATTATTCATTCTCAACTATCAACTCTCCATTATCAACTCTCCATGATTAACAATACGCGCTGATATCTTCGCCACATTCATCCGCTAAATACGATAAAGCTCGGAAACGGAGCATCATGAATTGCTCATAAAAAGGATTAACTTTGCACAAGGGGGGGATGGTAAATAATGTTTTACCAAATAAAGCAATATCCCGCGCAAAAGGACATTGAGCCGGAATGAATTGCACAATAAACCGCGCTTTGTCTGGGTTGCTGATATCCATATTGTCTAACTGTTGACGAATCGTTGAAAAAATATTGAACTCGATACGAGCCGAGAAAGTTTTGTAGAGATTGATGTTAGTTTGCATGGCTGTTTTGCTCCGCTTCTTAGTGATTACTTTTTACTGTAGTGATAATCTCAGCGAATTGCAATACCTTCTAAATATAAGTCTCTTTTATGAAAGATTAGTTCTGCTTAATTCTCCCCTTGGCGGACTGCATTAAGAGGAGAATAATCACCGCAAATCCCCATCAATCAAAGGTTGTAAGACTTTGCGTCGCCATCAGAGCTTTGCTATTTACTCATGACTGCTATAACCATCCCCGTAGTTGCTGGTGTATTCTGGCGACGTGCCACATATAATCCTTGAGGGAATACTCGGTGACAGCTTGGGAGAGGTGGGTTTGAGTGAGTGTAGGGTGGCCGGTGGTTTCCCAATACAACCCGATGTATAAGTGAGTATCAAGAACCTCACTCTGGCCATATCTGGCCTAAAACCTGAAAACTTTTCGGCAATTCAGCAACTCTCCCCCAAGATCGATCCACCATAGAGAGAGAATAGGAGACACTGAAGCCAGAAAACCATGTTAGAACATGATGTGATCATTGTGGGCGGGGGTTTAGCCGGAAGTCGGGCTGCCCTTGCCATCAAACAAACCCACCCCAGTCTAGATGTGGGGTTAGTGGCCAAAACCCACCCCATTCGCTCCCACTCCGTTGCGGCCCAAGGGGGGATAGCGGCCAGTTTACAAAATGTGGACTCCGAAGACGCTTGGGAAGCTCATGCCTTTGATACTGTCAAAGGATCAGACTATTTGGCCGATCAAGATGCGGTGGAATTCTTGGCCAAAGATGCCCCCAATACCATTATTGATCTCGAACACATGGGGGTTTTATTCTCCCGTCTCCCCGATGGCCGCATTGCTCAACGGGCCTTTGGGGGCCATTCCCACAAACGCACCTGTTATGCGGCAGATAAAACCGGCCACGCTATCCTACACGAATTGGTCAATAATTTACGGCATCACGGTGTCACCATTTACGAGGAATGGTATGTGATGCAGTTAATTCTTGAAGACAATGAGGCCAAAGGCATTATTATGTATCACTTGCTGGATGGTCATTTGGCGGTAGTGCGGGCCAAAGCAGTGATGTTTGCAACGGGGGGATATGGCCGGGTATTTAATACCACCTCTAATGATTATGCCTCGACGGGGGATGGGTTGGCGATGTGCGCGATCGCGGGTTTACCCCTCGAAGATATGGAATTTGTCCAATTTCACCCCACTGGATTATATCCGGCAGGGGTTCTCATTTCCGAAGCGGTGCGCGGTGAAGGAGCTTATTTACGCAACAGTGAAGGGGAACGCTTCATGGAACATTATGCCCCAAAACAGATGGAACTCGCCCCCCGTGATATTACCTCTCGCGCGATTACCCTAGAAATTCGCGCAGGCCGCGGACTTCATCCCGATGGCACTGCCGGAGGCCCCTGTGTGCATCTCGACTTACGGCACATGGGGAAAGAAAAAATTATGTCTCGCGTGCCGTTTTGTTGGGAAGAAGCCCATCGGTTAGTCGGGGTAGATGCGATACACCAACCCATGCCTGTGCGGCCTACCGCCCATTATTCCATGGGCGGCATTCCAGTGAATACAGAGGGCCAAGTGCGGTGGAATGGGGATACCCTCGTTGAAGGCTTTTTTGCTGCCGGAGAATGCGCTTGTGTATCGGTGCATGGGGCTAACCGTTTGGGGAGTAATTCCCTGTTGGAATGTGTGGTATATGGGAAACGGACGGGGATCAAACTCGCGCAATACGTCCAAAATCGCAAAATGCCCAGTTTCGATGCCCAAACCTACCTCGACAAAGCCCAAAAGCGGATTTACGGGTTATTAGAGCAAGAGGGCAATATGAGAATTGGGCAACTGCGGCAACAGTTTCAAGACTGCATGAGCGAACATTGTGGTGTATTTCGCACTGATGCCATTATGCAGGAAGGGTTAGACAAAATTCGCCAACTCCAAGACCAATATCATCAAATTCGCTTAGATGATCAAGGTGACTGTTGGAATACGGAGTTAATTGAGGCATTAGAGTTAGGCAATTTATTAGTTGTGGGTGAAATGATCTTGGCCTCAGCATATAACCGGAAGGAAAGTCGCGGGGCCCATTCCCGTGAAGACTATGCCACACGGGATGATGAGAAGTTTCTACAGCATACCCTGAGTTATTATTCCCCTGCCGGGATTGACATTCAGTATATGCCTGTGGTGATTAATCGTTTTCAACCCCAAGAGCGCAAATATTAGGCGGCCATTCTCTGACAGGAGTCTGCAATTGCTTCAGTGTAAGCCCTAAGCGGGCTTACTAGGAACGGGCTTTCCTGTTGCAGTCTCCTCAATGTACTGCATATCAGCCCACCTTATGGTAAAAATGGCAAATTAGTCCCCAAAAATAGACGATGCACGACTCTGACACCGATTATCAAAACCCAACCGACTCCACAAGGTATCAACTCCGTTGGCAAGATATTCCCTTGGGCATTCAGATGCTCTTTGTGGCCTTTGGGGCCTTGGTATTAGTGCCGATTTTGGTGGGGTTTGATCCCAATGTTGCCCTGTTTACAGCCGGAGTCGGGACATTACTCTTTCAGTTAATCACAGGGGGGAAAGTTCCGGTTTTTCTGGCTTCTTCCTTTGCCTTTATTGCCCCCATTCAGTTTGGGGTGAAACAGTATGGGGTGGCGGAAACTCTGTCGGGGTTAATGGCCGCTGGGGGATTGTATCTCCTGTTGAGTTTGATTATTTTTTGGCGGGGGCCGGAGTTTGTGCTGCGCATTTTACCCCCCATTGTTACAGGGCCGGTGATTATGGTGATTGGGTTATCTCTGGCCCCGGTGGCCATTGATATGGTGTCTCAGGGGGGGGATCATTATACTCAAGGCCAAGCCTTAGTGGTGGGGGGGATTTCTCTCTTGGCGACGATGTTGACGGCGTTGTTTAGTCGCGGTTGGTTGCAATTAGTGCCGATTTTAGTGGGGATTGGGGTAGGGTATGGGGTGTCCCTATTGATGGGAATGGTGGTCTTTGATTCGGTGCTAGAAGCCCCTTGGCTGGCGTTTCCGTCCTTTACTACCCCTAAGTTTCATTTCCCGGCGATTTTGTTTATTTTGCCTGTTGCGATTGCCCCGGCCATTGAGCATTTTGGCGATATTTTGGCGATTAGTTCTGTGGCTGAGAAGAATTATTTGCATGATCCGGGGGTTCACCGGACGTTATTGGGGGATGGACTGGCAACGACGGTGGCCGCTTTTTTGGGGGGGCCACCTAATACGACTTATTCTGAGGTGACTGGGGCGGTGGCGTTGACGAAAATTTTTAATCCGGCCATTATGAGTATTGCTGCGATCGCAGCCATTATTCTCGCATTTGTCGGTAAATTAGGGGCTTTCCTCCGCACTATTCCCCCCCCAGTCATGGGCGGCATTCTCATTATTCTCTTTGGCACAATTGTGATTGTCGGCATGAATAGCCTTGTCCGGTCTGGGGAAAATCTCCTCAAACAGCGTAATGTCGTGATTGTGGGCATTATTTTAATTTTTGGGGTGGGTGGCTTAACCCTAGAAACCGGGGCGTTTGCCTTGGAAGGGATTGGCCTCTGTAGTGTGGCGGGGGTGTTACTCAATTGGTTGTTGCCTCAACGCTAACAGTCGCCCTTGTATCTGGAGAGCAAGCGAGCTAACGCTTCCGGGGCGCAAGCGTTGCGCCCCGGAAGTTTTAGAGTTTAATGACCAATGCCGACGTAACGGAAACCCGCTTTTTCGGCTTTTTCTCGGTCGAGGAAGTTCCGTCCGTCAATAATGAGGGCATGGTTCATTAATTTCACCAATTGGTCATAGTCGAGGGTTTGGAACTGTTGCCAGTCGGTGACGAGGACGAGGGCATCACAACCATCGGCTAACCGTTCGGGGTCGGTTTCGACTAAGACTCCCGATAACCCATGACGCATCCCGGTTTGGGAGACAATGGGGTCATAGGCTTTCACTTTTGCCCCTAGACGGTTTAACTGTTCGATGAGGTTGAGGGCTGGGGCATCCCGCATATCATCGGTGTCGGGTTTAAAGGTGAGGCCGAGAAGACCGACGACTTTACCTTTGAGGATTTTTAGTTCCTGTTGCAGTTTTTCTAGGACAATTAACCGTTGTCGTTGGTTGACGCTAACGGCGGATTTGAGCAGTTCGGCATCATATCCGTAGTCATCGGCGGTGTGAATGAGGGCGGATACGTCTTTGGGGAAACAAGACCCCCCCCAACCGAGTCCCGCTTGTAGGAATTTTGCACCGATGCGACTATCTAGACCAATTCCGGCGGCGACTTGGGTTACGTCTGCCCCCACGCGATCGCAAATATTGGCGATTTCGTTAATAAAACTAATTTTAGTGGCTAAGAAGGAGTTGGCGGCATATTTAATCATTTCTGCCGAACTCAGGTCTGTCCGAACTACGGAAACGGGAGGCAGGTCTTTTTCTTCGGCGAAGGAACGGTTCACGAGGGGGGCGTACATTTCCTCCATCATATCCAAGGCTTTGGCACTGTTACTGCCTAAGACAATGCGATCGGGGTTGAAGGTATCATAAACCGCCGACCCTTCCCGTAAAAATTCTGGGTTACTGACCACATCAAATTCGGCGGTAATGTCGGGGGAACTCCCTCCACTGCCAACCAAGGTTTGTTGTCGTTCGGCTACTCCGTCTAGGACAATCATACGCACCCAGTCCCCAGACCCAATGGGAACGGTGGATTTGTTGACAATGACTTTATACCCGTCATTGAGATGGGTCCCAATGCCTCGTGCGACGGCTTCGACGTAACGGGTGTCACTTTCTCCGGTGGGGAGGGGAGGTGTTCCTACGGCGATAAAGAGAATATCACTGTTGGTCACTCCATAACCGAGGTCGGAGGTAAATTCAATGTTTTCTTTTTTCATGGACTCTTTCATGAGGTCTGAGAGTCCAGGTTCATAAATGGGGGACTGGCCAGACTTCATCAGTTTGACTTTTTCTTCGTTGTTATCAATGCAGATAACATGATGTCCGATCTGGGATAGACAAACTCCGGTGACTAATCCGACATATCCAGTCCCAATGACACAAACGCGCATGATGTTTATTCCTCAAAGAGTTGTGTGTTCTATTTCTATGGTGCAGGTTTTACCGTCTTTCAAGACAATTTTGGCATTTTGGCCTGTGCTGATCGGGGAAAGGTTACGTTTTTTTAGGGTTTGGGACGAAGTTTTCTCGTTCTAAGCGATCGCGGAAATAAGCGATGGTTTTTTCCAGTCCTTGTTGTAAGGGGATGGTGGGTTGCCAGTCTAACCATTGTTGGGCCCGGGTGATGTCCGGTTGTCGTTGTTTGGGATCATCTTGGGGTAGGGGTTTAAAGATGAGTTCTGTGTCCGGGTTGACCATGCTTTGAATGGTTTGGGCGAGTTCTAGGATGGTGTATTCTCCGGGGTTGCCGATGTTGACGGGTTCGGTGCGATCGCTGTTCATTAAACGAATAAACCCTTCTACTAAGTCGGAGACGTAACAAAAACTCCGGGTTTGCATCCCATCCCCATACACGGTGAGGGGAATTCCTTGCAATGCTTGCACAATCAAGTTACTCACCACTCGCCCATCGTTGGGTAACATCCGCGGCCCGTAGGTGTTATGGCAACAAATTCCATAACTCCCCCCCACAAAGTTTTCATGGTCAGGGACGGAGAAATCATACACTTCTTCTTCTAGGGAAAAGGCTTCGATTTCAGTTACTTTTGCCCAGGCAAGATCGGCTTGGGTAGCGGTGGGTAAGGTTTGAGTAATTTGGTCTAACTCTAGCAAGGAAGTCGGGCTTAATCCATCAACTTTTAAGCTGTAAATTGGTTGACATTTTTCTGTTTTTGTGTTAGTTTCCTCGACTCCTCCCACGAGGCCAAATTTAGTGAGAATTAAACATAATTTTTCAATCACTTTTTGACTCGAATTAAACCAAGTTAGAGCGTCTGAATTGTGCTTAAATTCATTTTGCTTAAATTCTCCTAAATTCCCTGAATGAGAATGAGTTGAAAAACCTTGTAAAAAGTGAACCAGTTGCGCTTTCGGGAGTTGTAATATCCAGTTCGGAATATCTTTTTCACTCTCCGCTTTTGTGGGGTCTAATTCTAAACAATTTAAGATCAAATCCACAATTAATTTGACCCATAGTTGCACCCATTGACCCTCGGTTTCATTGTACTCAATTTTGGTGGGGATGCCAAATAGATGGTCAACAGTTTGGATCAATTGTTGCAAGGAATCTTCCTCTGCCGTAAACCGCAGTTGTAGTCCCGTTGGTGTTTCAACAATTTCGCCCTTGGCCAGAGTAAACCCTAACACCCATAAAAACTCCTCAATGGAGGGGAGAGTATTGGGAAGACTAACGGCATTGGGAGGATAAACCAGATATTCTTTTCCGGTAAACTCTACCCCTAATTTCCGCCATAATTTTAAGGGTAATTGATTCTCCGCTTCATAGGTTTTGAGATGCGTATAAAACCCTTGGGGGTTAACCCCTTCTGTGGTTAAAAATTGGCGAATTTGAAGGTTGTATTGTTCAAGGAGATTCAAGGTGCGATCGCTTCGCACAGCCGTCAGGCTATCGCTGCTGACCAAAATCCCCTCCTCCTCCGTTAAATAATCCGTCAAACGCACCTCAGTTAACGGTTGTTCTACAAACATCATTTGACGGGGAACAGCCACCTCATCCCCCACCTTTAAATCCCGACCAAAAACCGCTTGCGGACTCCCATCCTTGTGGCGTGTAAATAAACTATGATCCTCAGTAATTTTAACCTGTTTCCCCCAAGTGGTTTTAATTTTATATCCCGTCTTCCGTACCGGATGTTTCCACACCCCAGAAATCGGCTTAATCACCATCTTGGACTGTGCATCAAAACAGGGAACAGAAACCTCACTAAAATCATCCTTAATCCGCTCATAACATTGAGCAAAAGGCTCATAATATAACTGATTCCCGCGATAATAGAGAACATTTTGATCCCCCGTCAAACTATTAAAAATCCGCACCACCCGGACATCCACCCCATTTTGGCGATGATAGTCATAGGTGAGGGTTTCAGCCACCCGCTTTCCCTCGTCGTAACATGACCTAATGCCAATACAATTCACATTACCGCGATAGTCTTCCGACTGGGGATGAACCGTAGGATCACCATACACTTCCGAGGTGGAGGCCAGAAAAAACCTAGCCTTCACTCGTTTGGCCAGTCCTAACATATTCAACGTCCCGATGACATTGGTTTTAATGGTTTTCACCGGATTATATTGATAGTGGACGGGAGATGCAGGACAAGCCAAATGATAGATTTGATCTACCTCCAGGCGAATCGGTTCTGTGATATCGTGGCGAATTAACTCAAAATAGGGATTATCTAGCCAGTGGAGAATATTTTGTTTATTCCCGGTGTAAAAATTATCGAGGCAGATGACTTCGTGGCCGACTTCCATAAGGCGGTCAATCAGGTGAGAACCGAGGAAACCTGCACCGCCCGTCACTAAGATTCTCATACAATTTATTGGCTCAAAGGTTGAATCTAATCTTAGACTAATCTTGCTGTGAGGAAATGTCCAGAGTTATAAGGCGTTGATCCGGATGGAGTGAGACAACTGAGTAGCCAAAGGTCACATCAATATCTCTCCCCCTCAGAATCCGAGGAGGAATCATCCTAGATTTGGCCTCTCGGATGATTCCCCTCTGGATATTTAAGAGGAAGATCGCAGCACTTGTTTCTGGATTAAACCGAGAAGGGTTTCCCAGAGAGACTGGAGAAAGGAAGGTTTGAGTTTTTCTTGAAAGGCTTGATATTCTTCGACTTCGGGGATATCTAAATCTTGGGCAATATTCACCGCTTGTTCGCTGTAGTCTCTGGCTTGTTCTAAATTGCGGGTTTTACGGCCTAAACGGGCTAAATTGTATAATACCTTGGCTTCGATTTGTCGGGCCCCGATCGCGCGGGCGACTTTTAAGGCATCCTGTAAACTTTCCCTTGCTTGGGGGTACTCCTCTAGGTAAATGTGACTTTCTCCTAGGTGGGAGAAGATACGGCCTTGTTCAAAACGATCGCCGATTTCTTTGGCGATGGGCAAACTCTGACGTAGGTGTTTGACAGCCTGGGTATAGTTCCCTAGGAGACAATAGGTTACACCTAAACTGCGTAAGGCGGCCCCAATGGCTGGCCGATCATCGTTCATGCGGGCAATATTCCACTGTTGTTGATATAAAGACATGGCGCGATCGTGGTCTCCTAGGGCGTTGTAGGCGTTGCCGAGGCTACCGAGGAGGCGACCGATTTCGGCCTGATCTCCGGTCTTACGGGCGATTTTGAGGGCTTTGTGGGCTAAGGAGATGGCTTTCTGGTAATGGCCGCGATAGAAGTAGGCCACCCCCAAGTTACCCAAGGCCCGGCCTTTCCCTGGTAAGTCGTTTAAGTCTTCGGTAATAATCAAATATTGCTGAAAATAGTCTAAGGCTTCGGCATATTTCCCTAATGAACAGTAGGCATTACCGAGGTTAGTCAGGGCGACTCCTTCCCGTTGTCGATCGCCGATTTGTTGGGCTAAGTTGAGAAGATGTTGGAATTGCGCGATCGCTTTTTCATATTCCCCTAAACACCCAAAGGTATTCCCCAAGTTGAGATGGGCTTTTTCTTGGTGTTGCGGAGTCTTATGATCTGGGTTTTGTTCTACTAAATGCAGGTATTGTTGCAAATAATCCACGGTTTGGCTATATTCCCGCAGGGCATAGTAAGCATTCCCTAAATGAAAGAGGGTGGTTTCTAACTCCACGGCCCCTTTATCTTTCCCCGTCAGCGTTAAATACTGTTGCAAGTATTCAATGGTGGGACGATAGGCTTGCAGGGCATAATGGGCATTCCCTAGATACAATAAAGTTGTGGCTAACTCCTCCCCACTGTCTTGACTTTCCAGGGTGGCTAAATACTGTTTAAGAGACTCGATGGCTGGTTCATACTCTTGTAAGAGATAGTGAGATTTTCCCAAGGCAAATAAAGTATTCTCTTGGGGAGACGAAGTTTCACTCCTCTCCACTCGTTGTAAATATTGCCGGAGATATTCAATGGCGGGGGCATAGTCTGCCAGTTGATAATAAGATTGACCTAGGGCATAATAGAGATCTTCTTGTAAGTCTAAGGGCGGTTCATCGGGGAGAAGATTGAGATATTTTTGCAAGGCTTCCACGGCTTCGCTATGGTTGCCTAATGCGTAGTTAGCTTTCCCCGTATAAAGATAAATATGGGTTAAAGTTTCCGAGTCTGGGGTATCGGTGACAAAGTTTAAATATTGATGTAAACAGGTGACGGCGTTTTCGTACTCCTGTTGATGATAATGGGAGTATCCCAAATGTAGAAAGGTGGTGGCTAATTCTGGAGTTTCTTGGGTTTGGGAAACTTGGTTTAAATACTGGCGTAAATAGGTAATGGCTTCAGCATAATGCTGGAGAAAATAATGGGCGTTGCCGATATACTGAAGGGGGGCAACACTGTCGGGGGTGTCGGTTTGTTCCTGAAGGATGTCCCAATAGCGTTGTAAAACGAGAATCGCTTTTTGATAGTCTTGGAGAAAATAATAAGAGTACCCTAACGGGTGTAAAGCGGTGGCCAAACGTTCCGTTAAGTCTTCGGAGGTAAACTTAGAACATTGGTTTAAAAAGTCTTCGATGTAGGGGATAGTTTCAGGATATTGTTGTAACGCATAGTGACTATTCCCTAAGTGGAGTAAGGTGGTGGCTAAGGGAAGATAATCTTGTTGCTCTTGTGCTTTTTTTCGGGCTAGGGGAAGATAAGATTGTAGGTGGGAAATCGCGCTTTTATAGTTCTCTAAGGCATAGTAAGCATTGCCTAAATGAAATAAGGTTTTTTGGGTGACAGGGGAGGAGTCGGAACTTTGGGTTAAATTAAGTCCTTTTTTTAAATAATTAACGGTTTTTTCATATTCCCCCAAGGCATAAAAGGCATTCCCTAAATATAAACAAGTTTCCTCCCATTTTAACTCATTCTCTGGGACTTCTTGCTCTAAATAGGCTTGTAAATATTGAACCACTTGGGGATAGTCTTCTAAGAAGTAATGGGCAATGCCTAACCCCTGTAAACAAACTTGTTCCACTTGGGGAGAACATTTCCCTAGTAAAGGTTGATATAATTGGATTAATTCGTGAAAATAGCCCCAATTTTTTAAATGTTGATGGAGGGGTTGGTTTTCGATAGGGAAAAATAAAATTTCACTGGCTTCTGGCCAGGCTTCAATTTCGCAGAGATGATCAAAGGCTTCTAAATATCCCCGGACTTGTTCCAGTTGGCTTTCACTGGGACTGGGTTGATAGAGTTGTAAATAGTAAAACGCCCAACGAATATGGGCAATTTCTGTTAAATTAAATTCTTCTAAAACATCCTGTAAACTGGGTGAGGGGGCGTTTCCTTCTGCCTCTCCTTCCATTCCCTCCCCTTGTCGCAGGCCACTCCAATATTTGATACATTCGAGTAACCGCATTAAGGAAGGCGTTTCCGCCGTGACGGTTTCTTTCTCCTCTGCCGCAGGTAAAACGAAGGTTTTGGCGTTTTTACGATAGCGAACTTTGAGGGCTTCTTCTTCTGAAAGCCGTTGTAGTTGTACTTCTTGTTCTTTCACGCGGTTTCCCCCTCTGGTCTCACTTTCGGGATATTCTGCAAGATAATTCTACGCAATACCTTGGGCAAATGATAGCAAACTGTCTGGGGTAAGTTTTCTTCTTCAAGAAAAAAGCGTTTTTTTAATTCCCCTAGGGCTTCTTCTTGGTCCTGGAGAGAAAAATCCCCAATTAAAAAATACCAGCCTTTGGCGGGGGCGGGGTGGGGATGGGTGGCCCCTAAACACAGGAGTTCGTAGGCGAGGGGGTAGAGGGGGTAGAGACGTTGGCAAGCCCGGTCTAGGGTGGTATTGACCCATTGACTCAGATCGCGTTTCTGCGGGGCTTCTGGGGACGAGGCGGAGGGGTTACTGATGGGGGTGGGGAGGTCGTACTCATAGCCGTAGTCTTGCCAATAGGCGCGAAGATTGCCGTAATAGGGATAGGTGCGAATTTCTCCGGCGATCATTTTTAGGGTGAGGGGGTGGCCTTGGGAAATTTTCACCATTTCGGCGAAGTTTTGTTGGTCGGCTTCGCTGTTGAGGGGGATGCCCCAGGCTTGAAAGAGTTGTTCAATGGTCTGCTTTGTTAAGCCAGGGAGGGTGAGTTGGTGGGTTTTGAAGGGGGGAAGCGGCAGGGGGGTTTGGCTGGTGAGGATGAGGCGCGATCGCAAGTTTTCCGACTGGGTAAGCTGGGCAAAAAATTGCTCAAAACTATGACTAGCGAAGCGTTCCCCCCCCAAAAGTTCTTCTCCACTATCGAGAAGCAGGAGACAGGGTTGGGATTGTAATTTGGCCACCACAGCCTCCACGAGGGCGGTTTCTCCCCCGTCTTGTAAGGTTTTTTGGGTGATTTCTTCCCCTAACACCTGTCGCGCTACGGTGGGGAATTGGGGCAGGTTTTGGCTAAAATCAACCTGTAACAGGAGGGGGAAGTTTTGGGTTAATTCGGATTGGGCTAATAATTGTTTTGCTAAGGCCGTTTTCCCCATTCCGGTGATCCCTTGGAGGACTAACACCCACGTTTCTCCTTGGAGTTGCTGGATACAGGTTGCGATTAACTCCTCGCGGCCTTTCCAGAGAGACTCCAGGGGGGTTTCTTCTTCAGAGGGGGGGTTGCTGTCCAGTTCATCGGGTTTGACGATATCATAATCTTCTCGACGTAACCGGACTCCAAAGGTTTTAAAGAGGGTTTTAAGGGATTTCAGGTCGGCGATTCGCTGACGGTAGAGAATAGCGATCGCAACGTCCACCGGAATCCCTGCCTGTTGGGCAATTTTAGCCGAACTCGACCGCAAATTCTCGGCGGCAAAGGTTTGGCCAATGGCCGTCTCAATTTTTTGTTGTCCTGTGGGAGTCAGAAGTCCCCCTTTTTTGTTGGGGGGTGGGGTCATTTGCGGCATCTTGGCAGTAAACAGTAATCAGTAAACAGTAAACAGTAATCAGTTAAACTTCATTTTATAGGCTGATTCCCGATTCGCCATTTCTTCGTCTCTGATCTCCAAATACCAAGCTTTGAGGGGGTGGCGTTTT
>NZ_JAQMSD010000288.1 GCF_028330525.1 Spirulina sp. CS-785/01 | reverse complement strand
GGTGGGGGAGATGGGGAGATGGGGGAGATGGGGGAGGTGGAGAGATGGGGAGTAACAACTGGTTACTGTTTACTGATTGCTGTTTACTGGTTACTGTTTACTGTTCCCTTCGGATACTGGTAACAGAATAAAATCTTGTATTACAATGCAGATAAATGACTCTTGTAATGGCTAGAAGACTTGATGGCGGAGGCCAGACTATGTGTATTTGTGTAAATTGTCATTATGTCGATCGCTGTGTTACCTACCACGCGGTAGAAACTCAGCATCAACAACCCCATTTAACCGAAACCCCCCATTTTGACCCCACTGAACCCACCATTAATGTTAATATTCGACCCCAACAAGATTATGTGGAAATGGAGTGGGATGTTGTTGGATGTGAGAGCTTTTTAGAAGAAGCGGGAAAATGGGCGAAATTACGTCCCGGTGAACCCGTGCCAACTTAATTTTGTGGGTTGTTGGTTTGTTGGTGGTTGGTTGTTAAACTTCTCGTTTATCCATGATTCATTATTGATCCCCTACTTCCTAATAATTTTAGCAATCTCTCGCAGAAGTTTATTTTCTTCTAACCTAATTTCTTCGAGACGGGAAACCGTTTCTAGGAGTTTTTTCTGTTTTTCTCCCTGAGTAGTGGGTTGCTTTTCGCTGCTTTTATCTTGACGGGAAAAAGGAAAAGTAACCACTTTAAAAACGACTACAAAAATGGCTAAAATTAGGCGTTTAAAGGCTTGAGTGAGGAGTAACAAAAGACTCAGTGTTAAAGCCAACACCACTAACAAAAAAACGAATAAAATTAGCGGATGATGGACTAATCCATTGAGGAGGGGAGAAGATGCGATCGCACCCTGATAATTCTCTAATAAACTTTGGGTAATCTGTTCACTGAGAATTTGTTTCAGATTAACCACTTCTTCCCATCGCAGTTGTACCTTAGTTTGTACCGTCTCACTGGTTTCATTGAGGCCATCAACCACAGTTTGCGGGGTTTCTGCAAGACGACTTCCCCAACTCGAAACTGTATTGGTGGTGGTTTCCCATCCCCCTTGGACCGAAGTCCAAAGTTGCTGACTGGTTTCGGAAATGGATTCTCCGACATCCTTGAGGGGAGAGTCTTCTGTCTCCTCAGTGGAGGGAGTTTCGGTTAACAGTTGCGAGGGAGTCCACCTCCCAAAACGACTATCTGGGGAAAATATCCAATGGAGCATAGTTGAGAGTTGAGCGTTCAAAATTTGGGAAATCATGAGTTAGGGTGAGACAGTAGGGGAATTGTGGGGATTTTGAAGATTTTAGCAAAATGAGGACACAAAACTATTGCTGAGATAAGCGTTGTACAGTTTCCCCTCCTAACAAGCGATCGCATTCTTCTAAAAATAGCGGAATTTGCTCTGCATAGGGACTATCCCGCAAACAATCCCTCAAATCTAATTCTCGCACCCGGTTGGCCTTATTCCCCGGAAACCAGTGACTGGCATTCCCCAACAAGTTATACCGCGCTTTGCCAAACTCTGTCATATCATAGGCTAACGCCAAATTAAATAACCACAACACCACAGGAATATTAATATTATCCGGGGTTTCTTCTGGGGTGGGGAGTCCTTGGTGCCAAGTTTGCCACCATTCTCGACCTAAGCGACTATAGGCTTCTTTCTCTAAGCGGTCTATAATCGGCTCTAAGACCTCTTGTGCCTTTTCTAGGAGGGGGAGCGTTTTGAGGTGTTCCTCGAAGTCTGAGGGACGCGCAGCACCCAGAGAGAGCGTATGCACTTGGGGATGGGAGAGACAGAATAAATCATTAAACACCATGGGACTCAAGGGGTGGCATAATTCCACTAATTTATTCGGGGGGTTGTAGAGTTGCCCTCCTTTATCCGATGGACTAATAATAAAAACCCCCATGTCGTGACGGCTTGCGGCTTCTATGGCCGGCCAATTTTGCTGTAAAATGTAGTACCAGTGGAGGTTCACATAATCGAATTGTCCCGACTCAATGGTTTGGACAATAATTTCAGTGGGAGCATGGGTGGAAAAGCCAATATAACGCACTTTCCCCGCTTCTTGTAACTTCCGTGCTTCTTCTAAACATCCCCCCGGTTTGAGACTATCATGGAGGATTTCACGGGTGTTAATGCCATGTAATCCTAATAAGTCCACATAGTCTAATTGGAGAAACTGTAAAGACTGTTCAAACTGTTGTCTAAATTCCCTTGCATCGGGTTTGGGAGAGACTTTGGTTTGGACAATCATTTTCTCTCTGGGAAGTTTGGGTAAAATATGGCCTAACTGCATTTCTGAGGTCCCATACCCCCTTGCAGTTTCAATATGATTAATCCCCAGTTCGAGAGATGTTTTAATAGTGGCTTCTAAGTTATCTTGGCTAGTATCGGGAATCTTATTCCAAGCCTGATCTTCCCAACTGTATTGATACCGCATCCCCCCACAGGAGAAAACAGGCATTTGTAAGTTTGTCCGACCAAAACGACGGTAGTGCATATTGGATAATGGGTAATCGGTAATGTATAATGGGTGATTAGGGGATTGATTCAAGAGCAAACAGCAAAGATATCAATATATAATATATTAATTGCTGATTATTAATTATTAATTATTAATTATTAATTGTGAATTGGTTAATTGTGAATTGTTTATGCTGACCCTTGGTATTGATTTTGGCACATCTGGTGCGAGAGCAGTGGCGATTACGGCGACTGGGGAAGTGGTTGCAGAGGCGCGATCCGGTTACACTGTAGCACAGGCTCAGGTGTGGCAGGAAGCCTTGGAACATCTTTTGGAACAGTTGTCGGGGGAAGTGCGATCGCAAGTTCAGAGAATCGCCATCAACGGCACATCCTCCACCGTGCTATTATGCGACCATGCCGGGACTCCCATTGCTGACCCTCTCCTCTACAACGATAAACGCGGCCAAACCACCCTCAAACAGATCAAAACCCTCGCACCCCCAAACCACGTAGTCCACAGTGCCACCTCCAGTTTAGCGAAACTCCTTTGGTGGACAACACAACCGGAATTTAAACAAGCAGTCTATTTTCTTCACCAAGCAGACTGGTTAGGGTTTCTCTTACACGGCCAACTAGGCATTAGTGACTATCACAACGCCCTCAAACTCGGTTATGATGTGGATCATCTCACCTATCCCGACTGGTTAGAGTCTCTCCCCCAACGGTCCCTTCTCCCCCAAGTGCGTCCCCCAGGCAGTCCGGTGAGTAACATTCAACCCGACTTAGCACAACGGTGGCAGTTTCCCCCCCATTGTCTCATCTACACCGGGACTACTGATAGTATTGCCGCTTTTTTAGCCAGTGGTGCAACCCAACCCGGTGAGGCCGTCACCTCATTAGGTTCGACTCTGGTTCTCAAATTACTCAGTCGCACAAAAGTAGAAGACAGTCAAGCGGGGGTTTATAGTCACCGTTTGGGGAATTTGTGGTTAACCGGGGGTGCGTCGAATACCGGGGGTGCGGTGTTACAGCATTTTTTCAACGATAGCCAATTACAGTCCCTCAGTGCCAAAATTGACCCCACTCAAAGAAGTCCCCTAGAATATTATCCTTTATTAGAAACAGGCGATCGCTTCCCCATTAACGACCCCAACCTCTCCCCCCAACTGGACCCCCAACCCGACAACCCCGTGGAATTTCTCCACGGCCTCCTAGAGAGTATAGCCCGCATCGAAACCCAAGGCTACGAGAAACTACAAACCCTCGGTGCAGATGCCCTACAACGAGTCTATACGGCAGGAGGAGGCGCGAAAAACCCCCAATGGACTAAAATTCGTCAACGGCGTTTACAAGTCCCTGTCGTCCCCTCAGCCCACACAGAAGCCGCCTACGGGACGGCACGGTTAGCCCAAGGAATGATAAGATAAGAAAATTGTTAGTCTAGCCGTCCGTCCTATTTTAGCCTGAACGATGCACAACTTCTTGCCCATTGCCTACTTTGAAAACCAATTTGTTCCCTTTGCCGAAGCGAATATGTCCATCGCTACCCACGCTCTACATTATGGCACAGGGGCTTTTGGTGGAATGCGAGGACTCCCGGACCCCAACACCCCCCAACAAATTTTACTCTTTCGGTTAGACCGTCACTGCGAACGGTTGAGTAGTAGTGCAAAGTTTTTACACTTTGACTTACCCGCCGAAAAAATCCAAAGTGTTATTATCGAATTTATTAAACAAAATAAGCCTACATTCCCCTTTTATATTCGTCCCTTCGTCTATACCTCTGGGTTAGGAATTGCCCCCCGTTTACATAAAGTTGAAAAGAATTTCTTTGTCTATGGATTAGAATTAGGGGATTATTTGTCCCCCGATGGAGTCACTTGTCGCATTAGTTCCTGGTGTCGTCAAGAAGACCGCAGTTTCCCCCTACGCGGTAAAATTAGTGGTGCGTATATCACCTCCTCTTTAGCAAAAACCGAGGCCGTGGAGTCGGGGTTTGATGAAGCTATTTTATTAAACTCTCAGGGGAAAGTTTGTGAAGCATCGGGGATGAATGTGTTTATTATTCGGAAGGGTCAATTAATTACCCCTGGATATGACCAAGATATTTTAGAAGGAATTACCCGTTTAAGTATTTTAGATTTAGCGAGAGATTTAGGGATTGAGGTGGTGGAACGTCCGGTGGATAAGTCGGAGTTGTTTATTGCGGAGGAAGCGTTTTTAAGTGGCACTGCGGCTAAAATTACTCCCATTAAACAGGTGGAAAATTATCAACTCCCCCAAGAGAAACCCATTACACATAAGTTACGAGAAAAGTTAATTGCTATTACGGAAAATCGGGAGAGTGACTATAAAGATTGGGTGTTTACTGTTCCTGTCGGGTAAAGTAAAAGAAGAAACCACAAAGACACAAAGAACACAAAGGTATGATGTAGGTTGGTTGGAGAAAAGTAAGGTTTATAATTCACTATTCTCAGTGGACTGTGTTGGGTTTCATTTCATTTCACCCAACCTACATTATTTCAGAAAGTGGGTTTCTTATGAGGGTTTTCTGGAAAAGACGAAAATTGACCACAGAAACCCGGTTTCTCTACCTACCTATAACCTTATCACCTATCACTTATCACCCAAAACCAATGCTCAAAAGTCCATTAAGATATCCCGGTGGAAAGTCGAGAGCAATTAAATTTTTAAAGCAATATATTCCCCTATTTAAAGAGTTTCGTGAACCGTTTTTCGGAGGGGGATCAGTGAGCTTTTTTTATGTTCAGAATGTCCCCCATGCGTCTTTTTTTGCCAGTGAATTATATTATGAGTTATATTGTCTTTGGAGTGAGTTAAAAACGCAGCAAGAGACGCTAATTGAAGAAATTAAACGGATTAAAGCGACTCAAACAAATGGTCGGGAATTATATCAAGAAATTATGGAGAGACGAGAAAAAGAACTCTCTCCTTTTCAAAGAGCAGTTGATTTCTTTATTTTAAATCGCATTACTTTTTCTGGGGTAGCAGACTCTGGGGGATATTCAGAATTGTCTTTTCAGTCCCGTTTTACGGATTCTTCCATTGAACGACTGAGACAAGCAATTGAGATAGTTAAAAAAATAGATATCTTGAATCAAGATTATGCAGTTTTGTTACAAAAACCGGGAGAAGATGTTTTTATTTTTCTTGATCCTCCTTACTATTCGGTAACAAAGTCTAAACTCTACGGAAAAAAGGGGAATTTACATACTGCGTTTGATCATGAACGGTTTTTAAGGGAGTTAACCAACTGTTCTCACCGATGGTTAATGACTTATGATGATTCGGAGTATATTCGAGATTGTTACAAGGACTTTTATCAACTCCCTTGGGATTTACAGTATGGGATGAATAATTATAAACAAGGAAAAGCGGAAATTGGCAAAGAATTATTAATTGCAAATTTTGAACTCCCGATCTGTCAAGAAACTCCAGACAATAAGAATCAGCAACTTAGTCTGTTTTAGTGAGGTAATGGCTAAGTAATGGATAATGGATAATTGCTTACTACTTATCTAATTACTACTGATTACTACTTACTGTTTACTATTTACTGTTTTGCGATAAGCTAAGATTTAGCTTGAGTTTTGCGGAGAAATTGTTTTGAACTTGCGATCGCTCAAATTTCTCACCAGTCTCGGTCGAGATACCCGACAATTTGCCATCATTGGGTTAGGTCGTTTTGGCCGGGCCGTGGCCTCCTCCCTCCACGGAATGGGTTACGAAGTCTTGGGGACTGATGTAGATGAAAAATTAGTGGCCCAAGTCCTCAACGAAAAAATCGTCACCCATGCCCTTACTTTAGACTCTACAGACCCCAATGCCCTCAAAGAAGCGGGAATTCTTGAATTTGACACCGTAATTGTGGCCATCGGTAACTACGTCCAAGAAAGCATTATCACCACCCTTAACATCAAAGAAGCAGGAGTTGCCCACCTCGTCGCCAAAGCCTCCTCCAAAATCCACGGTAAACTCCTCACTCGCGTGGGGGCCGATCAAGTGGTGTTTCCGGAATACGAGGCCGGATGTAATCTTGCTTATACCCTCACCAAACCGGCCATTTTGGACCGCTTCGATATTGATCCCGATCATAGTATTGTCGAAGTCCTTGTCCCAGAGGAGTTTGACGGGAAAACCATCGCCGAATTACAACTCCGCAGTCATTATGGTTTAACCCTACTTGCAGTGGCCGAAACTGACGAAAAATTCGCCATCAACCCCCCACCCACTCGCCAACTCTATAAAGGATCAGCCATGATTGTCTTAGGGTCCAATAAAGATTTACAGCGATTGCCAATTTGATTTTGTGATTTGTTGTTGGTTGTTGGTGAAAAAGGGAACAGGGAACTCCGGAACTGGGAATCGGGAATCGGGAATCGGGAATCGGGAATAATATATTTTTGTTTTCCCCATCTCCCCCATCTTCCCTTTGTGTCCTTTGTGTCTTTGTGGTTCAATCCCCAATTACCAATCCTCAATCCCCAATTACCAATCCTCAATCCCCAATTACCAATCCTCAATCCCCAATTACCAATCCTCAATCC
>NZ_JAQMSD010000287.1 GCF_028330525.1 Spirulina sp. CS-785/01 | reverse complement strand
GCGAATAGCTCTCCAGGGGTATTGCGGATTAACACTACTGGTCGTTTCTCTAGACCGGATTAGCTGTAAGGGGGCGGAATCTCGCCCAACTAGGTAAATCTAGGACACAGCCGCAATGCCTGAGCTAAGAGACGTAAACCTTATTCGGAGGGATTATCTCCTATGAACCGAATTCCCGTAGTTTCTAAAGACGGACAACCGCTAATACTGTTGGGGATAGAAGGGTGTCCCACTTTAACTTGTCACCAATGCTCAATGAGTCACTCTACTTAATCCCAAAGGAACTAGGAGTGCTATTGATCTAGTGCTATTGATCTAGTGCTATTGATCTCTGTAAATTTTCTACGGAGAGGGAGGGATTCGAACCCTCGTTAGCGTTTCCACTAAACAGCATTTCCAGTGCTGCGCCTTCGACCGCTCGGCCACCTCTCCAAAAACGGTGACAATTTCTTATCGTAGCATCATTATTCGGATTTTGTGCAAATTTTGTGTAAAAAATTTTCTTTTTTAGGGTTCGAGGTATTCCTTGGCCGCTCTCATCCTGCCTTCATTTCTCCCCTAAGCATCACCAAAGGGGAGGGGAGAGTATGTCACAATAAAATAGCTGTTGGGATAAATTTAGAATTTAATGCGAGAGTATCATACGGTTCATATCCACGATCGCCAACGAAATCAAGACTATAGCGCTACTGTACCGAGCGATCGCTACATTCTCAGAAGTTTAGAAGACCAGGGAATTAATCTGCCCTATTCCTGTCGGAATGGAGCTTGTACCACTTGTGCAGTGCGGGTGATTTCGGGAGATATTTACCAACCGGAAGCCATGGGACTGTCCCAGGAGTTACAGGGAGAAGGGTATGCTTTACTGTGTGTGGGGTATGCGCGATCGGAGATTCATGTGGAAACCCAAGACGAGGACGAAGTGTACGAACTCCAATTCGGACGCTATTTTGGCAAAGGAGGCCGTCGCTTGAGTCTCCCCTTAGACGAAGATTAATATTGTTCTTTGTTGTTTGTTCTTTGTAAACAAGGGAACAGGGAACTCCGGAACAGGGAACTCCGGAACAGGGAATCGGGAATCGGGAATAATATATATTTTTTTGTTTTCCCTATCTTCCCCATCTTCCCTATCTCCCCCATCTTCCCCATTACCAATCACCCATTACCAATCACCCATTACCCAAAATAATGACTTCCGTTGACCAACTTCATAACTTCCTCGATATTGCCACACAAGCAGTCCTCGAAGCAGGGGCCGTCTTGAAAACTCATCAGGGGAAAATTAAAACCATTCAAGAAAAAGGACGGCCTGGTGATCTTGTCACCGAAGTAGATAAAAAATCCGAAGACGCGCTTCTGAGTGTCCTGAAACGACATTTACCCGATCATGCTATCCTCGCCGAAGAATCGGGGCAACATAAAGGGAAAGACAGTGATTATCTTTGGGCCATTGATCCCCTCGATGGGACTACCAATTATGCCCACGGTTATCCTGCTTACTGCGTGTCTGCCGGGTTACTGGTGGAGGGAAAACCCGTTTTGGGAGTCATTTATGACCCCTCCCTAGATGAATTATACCGGGCGGCTCAAGGACTGGGGGCAACCTGTAACTATCAACCCATCCAAGTGTCCACCACCGCCAGTTTACAACAAAGTTTATTAGTGACCGGCTTTGCCTACGATCGCCGGGAAACCTCTGATAATAATTATGCCGAATTTTGTTATCTCACCCATCTGACCCAAGGGGTTCGACGCGGGGGGTCTGCTGCTTTAGACTTAGTAAGTGTAGCCATGGGTCGTCTTGATGGCTATTGGGAACGAGGGATTAAACCTTGGGATGTTGCTGCCGGAACTATAATAGTAGAAGAAGCAGGAGGACGCATTTCAGCTTACGATGGTAGCCCTCTTGATCTCCAGTCGGGACGGATATTAGCCACCAACGGACTCCTTCACGACAGTCTCTCCCAAACCCTCAGTCAAACTCCTCCGTTGGAGAGTTGGGCTAATTGAGAGAGACCAATTTAGAGAGGCCAATTTAAAGACCATGCAACATCGGTTAAGCGATCGCAAAATTGAGTAATCAAAAACAAAGACTTAACCGGAAATTCTTATACTGAAAAGCAACTCTTACCTAGTCAGACTTGCAAATTTACTCCAAATAACATAACTCTTTCCCCAGTTAAAAACCTATGTCTTTCAACATTCAACGTGGACTATTTAAATATGACATTACAGACCATTATGCAATCTTGGGGCTTCCGGTTAATGCGGATAATAGCGCGATCCGGAAACGCTATCTGAAATTAGCCCGCAATCTGCACCCCGACACCTATCGAACCGAAAGCGATGCAGATAAAGAAAAGGCCAATGAAATCCTCTCCAAATTGGTCAATCCCGCTTATGAAACCCTGAAAGGCAAAGGCCGGGGTGAATATCAAATTATTTTAGAACAGACGGGAAAACGCTTGGCCGGGGAAGGCACAACGCCTCCAGTAGAAGGCGAGGCCGCCAAGGCATTGCTAAAGGCCGGCAGTAATATTGATGCGGCCTATCAAACTATTCTCCAAAAGCTAACCACTAACCAATATAAGTCCATTAATAAGGCATTAGACCAGATTGCGCAGTTAAGTGAAGTGAATCTGGTTTATCTGTTGCGGAAACAAGGCCAGGGGGTTAGAAAAGCAGCCAGCAGTGGGGCCGGGGCGAGTCAATCTTCCAGTCCATCCACCCCTAGTTCTTCCAGGAAACCTGCTGCCAAATCTACCAGTCAAAATAAGCCCCAATCTGAGCCAGAGCAACCCCAAGCCTCTCCCGTTGATCCCTATGTGCGTCGGGCCAATGAGTATATTGGCAAAAATAATTTCTCCAAGGCCATTCTTGAATTACGGGATGGGCTGAAAATTGACCCCAATAATAGTACCTGTCACGGGTTGATGGGGTTAGCCTATTTCAAACAGAAACAGGTGAGTATGGCCAAAGTCCATGTGAAGAAGGCGTTACAGTCCGATGCCAATAATGAGACGGCCTTGAAGGTGAAACAAGCCTTAGAGAAGACGACTGGAGAAAGTGTGGGCAGTAAGTCCACTTCCTCTAAGTCTTCGTCGAGTAGTGCCAAGGGGAAATCGGGGAAATCGGAAAAATCCAGTGGGGGTGGAATGTTTGGCGGTTTATTTGGCGGTAAGAAAAAGTAACCGTTTTGCTTTAAGTTGATTACTGGTGACTGATTACTGATTACTGATTACTGCAATATGATTCATCAACCCCCGGCTGGAACTCGTGATTTACTCCCCTTAGAAGTAGCGCAAAAACGTTGGATTGCGGACCGCTTACAACAAGTGTTTCATCGTTGGGGGTATCAACGGATTATTACTTCGACGTTGGAATGGGTGGACACCTTAACCGCAGGGGGGGCCATCCAACCGGAAACGGTGATCCAAGTCGAGGATACGGCGGAAGGCCGCTTGGGGTTACGTCCGGAGTTGACGGCTTCCATTGCCCGAACGGCGGTGACTCGCATGGCGGGGTGTACTTATCCCCAACGGTTGTATTACAGTGCTAATGTGTTTCGGCGTTCGTCTCAAGCCCATCATGGCCGCCAAGTGGAGTTTTTCCAAACGGGGGTAGAGTTGCTTTATTCCGGGAGTAGTTTGGCGGATACGGAGATTTTGCTGTTGTTGGCCGATGGGTTACAGCATTTGGGGTTAGAACAATGGGAGATTGTGTTAGGGGAAGCGGGATTAACGCGATCGCTGTTGTCGGTGTTTCCGGAAGCAGTACAAGAGACGGTGCGTTATTGTTTGGCTAATTTAGATCGGGTGGGGTTGGAGAATTTGGACTTGTCTCCGGAATTGCGCGATCGCGCCTTACTCCTTTTTGACTTACGAGGAAAACCCGAAGATGTCCTACAAAAAGTCTCAACGCTCAATCTTAACCCCCAAGAAACCCAAACCGTCAACAATCTCAAAACCCTCATTGATCGTCTGCGAAATAGTCACAGCAACGCTTTTCCCTTAATTTTAGACCTGAGTTTAATTGAAACCATCGACTATTACACCGGAATTGTCTTTGAAGTGGTTTCCACTCGTCAACAGCAATACCGAGTATTAGGGAAAGGAGGCCGCTATGATCACCTCTTAGAACTCTATCACCCCCATGGAGAATCCGCCCCTGGGATTGGTTTTGCCTTAAATATCGAAGAACTACACTCCGAGTTAAGTTCTTCAGAAGAATTACCCCAAAAACCCCCCAGTAGTCATTGGTTAGTCATTCCCACCACCCCCCAAGCAGAAATTGCGGCCTTACACCATGCCCAAACCCTGCGACATTCCGATCATGTCGTGCGCGTAGAATTGGAATTAGAAGGGCGTTCTCCAGAGGACATTCGAGATTATGCCAGTTTATCCCACATTGAACATTTAGTGTGGGTTGATGAACAGGGGAATCTCGACATCGAACGGACTCAAGCGGAGCAAAATCTCTCCCAAGACGGATGATTGTTCGCTCATAGGGTTGACAAAAAGCCAAGAATGTGCAGTTTAGGCTAATTATTAGGGAGCGCAGAAAGCTCGTTCCTAGTAAGCCCTAAAGGGCTTTCCGTCGTCCCCACTATAACGCTACCTGCTCTTATGTTAGCCCTATGAAACCCCCAGATCAACCGCCACTCGATGAGCGCAAGCAAACCCCGAAAACGCCACCGCATTTAACCCCTGTCCAGGAAAGGTACTATCCCCCACACAATACAACCCCGGCACAGACGTGCGATTAAACGGCATTCCCAACAACCCCCATAACTTCCGTTGAGGAATCGGCCCATAAGTCCCATCCTCTCGCCCCAAAAAACGGCGATGGGTGCGGGCTGTTCCCACTTCCTGATAAACCACCGCCTCCTGCAACCCCGGAAAAACCCCCTCTAACCGAGTTATTAACCGTTGGGCCGCCGCATTTTTCTTGTCTTGATATGCTTGACTCGAAAGTCCCTGCCAGTCACTCATCCAACTCGGGGTAAACGTATGAATAATATGGTGTCCCTCCGGAGCTAAATTAGGATCAAGTAACGTGGGAATCGACACAAAAATAGTTCCCTCCGGGTCTTCCATCTTCTCCCAATCTTCCAACAAAATATGATGGCATTCCGTCCCCACAGGCAACAGATCAGCCTTTACCCCTAAATGGAGACTCAGGAAACTCGGTGATTTTTCATAGCGTTGTTCCCACCGTTGCTCTTTTTTCGGTGTAGCAGTAGGTAGCAATTTATCGAAGGTGTCCCAATGGGTGGCATTAGAGATAACCCGTTTAGCGCGGTATTCCGTCCCATTAGCCAACCGGACTCCCACCGCCTTGCCCTTTTCGGTAATAATTTCTTTAACTCTGGCCTTGTACTGAATGGCACTCCCATAGCGTTCTAACCCTTCCACCAGTTTTTGGGCAATTTGCCCTACACCACCTCGCGGATAATTAATGCCCCCATAATGACGGTCTGAGAATACCATCCCCGCATTGATCATAGGCGTTTTCTCCGCCGGAACAACTGACCAGCAGTAACATTCCATATCAATAAATTTCAGTAATTCCGGGTCTTGGATATAGCGGCGGGCAATATCACCAACATTGAGGGGGAGATATTTCACCAGTCCGAGACAAGATAGAGGATGCTCGAAGAACACGCGCAATAAGTAGCGGGGTTCTTCGAGGGAGAGTAACTCCATAGAGTTGAGACAGTTAAACACCGTCCAGCATTCGTCGTAAAATTTGCGGATGCCTGTTTTTTCGTGGGGAAATTTTTGGCTCAATTCTTGGATAAATTGTTCGTAGTCTCGATGAACCTTCAGATCGAGATTCTGCGGTAAATGATAGTGAATTTGGCAAGAGTCGGGGATAGTGTCAATTTGCATATCCACTGCATCGAGGGCCCGGGTGAGGAGGTTGGTTGTGCCTTCTGTGCCAAACCCGAAGATCATAGACGCACCTACGTCGAAGCGATAACCCTCCCGTTCAAAATATCCAGCACTTCCACCAGGGATCAGATACCGTTCCAGAACTAGGACTTTGGCCCCTTTCGCGGCCAGTTGGGTGGCAGTGACGAGGCCACCGATGCCTGAACCAATAATAATGGCATCGTATTCTGTGGTGGGGTGGGGGGTTTGTTGTGCAGGTTGTACGGTTTCTGTCATGGAGTATCGCAGTAATCAGTAATCAGTAATCAGTAATCAGTAATCAGTAATCAGTATGAGTTATAACGCGATGTGGGATTTTCTAGGGCAAAATCCGGGTTTCAGGCTATTTTCTACGGAATCCGCACCCCAATATCTACTATCTTGGTGAAGTATTAATTATTGTAGGGCATTGCCCACTCTACAGCGTTGAACAAAGAAACAATAGCTAAGAGCCAATAACCAAGCAAAAAAAAAGAGGGGACACGGCTTTCTATCTGAAACCTGTCCCGCTTGCTGATTCTTTATGAGAGGAGAACACTAAACGCTAGTATAATTTTGTTGAGAATTAATGTCAATACTGTTGAGAAAAATTTTCAAGAGGTAGTAGGGGGTGGGAGAACGGGCGATTTCGCAGTATTATGGTTCAGGCTTCCGTGTATGACTTATTTAGGCTCTAATGACTTTACAATTGCGCGTTTATGTGCCAGAACACCCGTTAATTCAACATTGGTTGGGGGTAGCCCGCGATCGCCATACCCCGTCAGTCCTGTTTAAGAGTGCTATGACGGAGTTGGGGCGGTGGTTGACTTATGAAGCCTCTCGTCAATGGCTTCTCACGGGGGAAACGACGGTAGAAACGCCTCTGGCGGAATGTCCGGCGACGTTGATCATGCCGGATTCCCCGATGATGATTGTACCGATTTTACGGGCGGGTTTATCGTTGTTGGATGGGGCGCAAACGCTACTTCCCCTTGCGTCAACCTATCATGTGGGGTTAGTGCGAGATGAGGAGACGTTGGAGGCCAGTTGTTATTTAAATAAGTTACCGGATCAGATTAGTCCTCAAACTCGCATTTTGATTCTTGATCCCATGTTGGCCACAGGAGGATCAATGTTGACGGTGTTGGAGGAGTTAACGAAACGGGGGGCGGATACGTCGTTAATGCGGATTATTTCGGTTGTTGCGGCCCATGTGGCGTTACAGAAACTCAGTCAAGCCTATCCCAGTTTAACGATTTATACGGCGGCAATAGATGAACATTTGAATGATGTGGGTTATATTGTACCGGGGTTAGGAGATGCGGGCGATCGCGCTTTTGGAACTTAGAGACGGTTAAAATAAAAGCAGGGAAAGGAGAAAAAATTATGAGTCAGCGAGATGGTTTTACGGGTGGATTATTATTAGGCGCATTGGTTGGCGGTGTGGTTGGCGGTGTTGTAGGGGCCTTGGCCGCTTCCCGCCAAAATTCCCCAGAGGAGAAGAATAACGCTTTCCTCGAAGAAGAAAACCCCGACGGGGGAGAAAACCCTGAAGAACGCATTGAAACCGCCCGTCGGAGTTTAGAAGGTAAAATTGCTCAATTAAATTTAGCGATTGATGATGTCCGTCAACAGTTAAGTTCGGTGAATGGGAATCATACCGAACAAGAGGACGCTTGAGAAAACTTGTACAATGGTAGGCAGTGTTATATAGTATTTAGCTTGATTACCATGAGTACCGGAATTGCCGCCCTTTTAGTTCAAAGTGTTCAGTCCTTTATTAGCATTTACTCGGTTCTACTGATTGTGCGAGTCTTGTTAACTTGGTTTCAAACGGCCAGTTGGGCGCAACAAATTATGGAATTTTTAAGCCCTATTACTGATCCCTACCTCAATATTTTCCGGTCTTTCATTCCTGCCCTAGGAGGAATTGACTTTTCTCCCATGATAGCGATTTTGGCATTAAGCTTTATTGGCAATGCCTTAGTTTCTTTATTGGCCAGTCTGTTGTTAACCAATTCTTACTCGGCCTTTGGGGTGTGATCAGATATCACTCCAACAATCTTTTGTCGGGACGTTGTACGCAACGTCCCTCTCTGTGTTTAATACAAGGTATCTTCATCCTTGTAGTAATAAGGACGCACTTTTGAGGTAAACCCAGAGGCTTTAAATTGTTCTAATTTGAGGGGGGTGGGTTGGGTTGCGGGGACGGAGATACGAATTTGAAATTCGCTTTCCCCTGGGGGAATGGTGGGGATAGTGCCGATGCGGGTACGGTTTTGCATGGCCGGGTTGCCGTTTGCGTCATAAATGCGGCCAAAGACATCGGCATCGACAACGTATTTATCGGACGGGTTGGTGGCTTTTCCGGTGATCAGGAAGCAGTTGGCCTCTTGCATACTCATGCTGGTGACATTGCCTTGGGAGTATTCTGCCCCGCATTCTTCATAACTCAAGTTGTCCAATTGGACTTTCATGCGGGCCTGGGCAACAGGGGTGGCGATAAAACTGACTAACCAAAAGGTTAGACTGAGGAGGGCAATGGTCAATACTCGATAATTCATAAGTTTGTCTCTTGATGGGCAAAAAAAAATAGGACGCTATCCTGTTAACGAACCTCATTCATTATCCCATTGTGCCTTACGGATGGGGCAGCGACTGTCCTACCCTGTCTCTGAATACCGCAGTGGACAGTGTACGCGCTTCTGTCTCTACGGGTTCAGAACGCCACTGCCCACTCACTCTTAAATTAATGAATCTACATTAATGAATCTACATTAATGAATCTGGTTTAATCGCGGTTACTCGCCATTCAGAGAATTTGTATTCCCTAAATTCGCATCGAGTTCCATGCGCTGCTCCATACGACGGAGGAAATATCCCGTCATCATGGCGGATGCCAAGAGATTCGCCATATTTTCGCGGTCTGTGACGATCTGGACGTTGAAATCTTCTGAAGGGAGCATCCCAACTAAACCTTGAACATTTTGGGAAATAATTTGCTTGACTTCGGGGGAAGCGGATTGAGCAATCTGTTCAAGAACCTCTGGTTTTTGCTGTTTGAGGTATTGCAGCAGGATATTTATATCTTCTAGTTCGTCTGTGTCAGACTGGAAAAGGTTAGGGTCAAATACCATCAGAATCCATTCAGAGTTGGATGTGCTTAATTACTACTTTAAACCATGTCGCTCAGATTGGCACATTTGTGGCTAAATTACTAGGGTCATTGGGGGATTATTCTTCGGAGTCTGACGCTGGTGATACGCTGGTATCAACGATTTGTGAGAGTTCATCAATTTCAAAATATTGGTGAAATTTGTCGGTGACTTCGAGCCAAAAGGAACGTCCTTCTGCTTGGCGACGCTTACGAATAAAGCCAAAATTGACTAATTCTTGGACGTGCTGATAGGCGGTACTCCCTCGCAGTTCGATGAGTTCGGTTTGCAGGAGGGGGCATTTGAGGGCAATGGCGGCAAGGGTTCGTAGGGCTCCAATTCCCAATTCTGCGGGGACGATATGCTGCATGAGGGCTTGAAAGGTGGCTCGGAGTTGTAAACTGTAGCCACTGGGGGTTTTGATGACTTCTAAGGCACTGTCTCGATAAGCGTAGTCGTCAATAAGTTCTAGGAGTGCATCTTTGGCCTGTTGGCGACTACACCCGGCATATTCTGCGATCGCTGCTACGGACATGGGTTGACCTTTCAGATACAAAATGGCCTCGATCTGGGTGGCTAGACGAGGGGTAGCGGTTGTAGATTCACTCATAGCAGTCACCAGTGATGGGGAGTTGATAGTTGAGAGTTGATAGGGGAGATAGGGGAGATAGG
>NZ_JAQMSD010000286.1 GCF_028330525.1 Spirulina sp. CS-785/01 | reverse complement strand
TAATGACCAGACAAAGAGCCTAAAACTAGCTACGCATTTTAGGGTTTGATGGCTTAGGAAACGGAGTCCATGAAGGACAGAGACGGGTCAGCTACTTGAAGGAAGGCACGAAGCCTCTTCCTTCAAGGAAGAGGTGCTGACAGTTGAGCTACTGCTTCCCAACATCTTGATTAACACTTATCCAGTTTACCGCTATGCTGAATCGAAAAGAAGATCACGACCTCAATTTAATCGAACTATGGAAACAGAACACCGCCCTGATTACGATGATGAGATTTCTCTAGTTGATATTATCCGTTTTTTTGGACGACAATGGAAACTGATCGGCATCACCACCCTAGGACTTACTGCCGTAGCGGTTGCCTACTCTCTCATCCAACAAGCAGACCCCTTTTATCAAAAATCCCTTACTTTCTCCGTAGAACCGACTACAGTTCCTTTTTCGGGTAGTAGTGGTGTTGCTATCCCCACTTACAGCAATACCAATCAAGCGAATAATGCAGCCACCGAATTTCTAAACGAGCAAAAGAATGATGATCAAGAGGATGATGCTGTCAGCCTAAATGCGACTTATGATAAAGAAGCAGATACGGTTAATCTAACGCTCCAAGCTCCTACCCCTGAACCGCTTCCGACAGCAACAGAGGAAACCTTTGAACAACTGGCACAGGATTTTCAACAATCTTTAGAGTCGGAAATTAGACAGGAGCTTGCCCAACTTGAAACCCGATTAAGTCGGGAGCAGGTAGTCTTGAGGACAATTGAGGCGGAGATTGCTGAAACCCCCGGAGTTGCAGCGAATACAGATAACCCTAGGCTGGGTAGCTTAGAAGGTCAACGAGCAAGACAAATCGCCTTAATGACGGAGCTAAAGTTTGATCAGCAGTATTTACAAAAAGCTCTCGCGGACTTGGAAGATTTTACGGAGCAAATTTATTCCCTTGAAGTGCAGGAAGAATCAGATATTCAGCAGCAATCTTCTTCTCGTTCTCCGGTGCAGGTGGGGGTGTTAGCGTTGATTGCTGGTTTTATGGTGGCTGTGTTGGCTGCTATTATCCGGGAGCAAATTCCCCAGATTCGGGCGGAGTTAGCGAAAACGGAGCATCAGAGGTTAAACAAATCTTAATTGGGGAGTGGGGGTTGGAGAAACCGGGTTTCTTTGTTTATGGGACTATATGACTGTTTAACCCCGATAGAAACCCGGTTTCTTGGCTTTGGCTAGGGGTTCGGGTTGGAGAAACCGGGTTTCTTTGTTCATGGGACTATATGACTGTTTAACCTCGATAGAAACCCGGTTTCTGACTGTACTAATAATAAACCCCGGTTTTGCGGTGGTGGACGGCGGTTACACCGTCGGGATCAAAAACGTTGCCGGAGTCGGCTACGGCATAAACTAACCAATGATCGCCGCATTCCATACGCTTTGAGACACGGCATTCTAAATAGGCCAATGCCCCTTTGAGGATGGGACAGCCATTTTCGGCTTCTTCAACGTCTAACCCCTCAAAACGATCTTCTCCAGGGGCAAAGTTTTTCATGAAGTGTTTGCGGAGTTGTTTGCCTTCTTTGAGGATGTTTAAGACGAATTGATCGTTGTTGTAGAGGAGTCCTTCGATCGCGCGTTCTTTAGCTACTGCTACAGTTAACCCAGGGGGACTAAAACTCGCTTGAGATACCCATGAGGCCAGCATCGCATTACTCAGTTCCCCTTTTTTGGTGGTGACGACGCTTAATGACCCCACAATGCGTCCTACGGCTTGTTCGGTGCGGGCGGACTGGGATTCGGTGACGGAGGAACGGGGTTTGCGGCTTTTCTGTTGGCGTTTGATTTTTTGCGCGAAGTCTGTTCCCGCTTCTTCGCAATATTTGAGGGTTTGATCGGTGGGTTTGAATTTAACTCGGATGGGATCAAAGCCGAATTTATACCCGGCATCGCGGATTTTTTGTTCGAGAATATCGATCGCTTCTCCACTCCACCCAAATGAGCCAAAAACCCCGGCTAATTTACTTTTGGCTGCGGTCGAAAGGACTAACCCTAATGCGGTTTGCACTTGAGTAGGAGCATGGCCGCCTAATGTGGGTGATCCCATGATAAACCCTGCTGATTGTTCAACGGCGGTGGTGATTTCGTCGGGATCGGCCTGTTCGCAGTTGATGGACTGGACGGCCACCCCGGCTTTGGTGATGCCTCTGGCGATGGCTTGGGCGATGGTGGCGGTGTTGCCGTAGGCGGAGGCGTACAGGAGGGTGACGCTGTTTTCCTGCTTTTTTTGCTGTTCTACCCAATTCTCATAAGACTGGGTGAGTTCTTGTAACCCATAGCGCACGAGGGGCCCGTGTCCGGTGGCGTATAAGCGGGCGGGGTGTTCGGTGAGTTTGGCTAAGGCCGCCGAGACTTGGGTGGCATGGGGGGCCATTAAGCAGTCAAAGTAGTAACGGCGGTCATCATTATAGACTTGCCACCCTTCATCAAAGATTTGTTGGCCACAAACGTGGGCCCCAAAGAGTTTATCGGTGTAGAGAATTTCGGTTTTGGGGTCATAGGTACACATTTGATCAGACCACCGGGGACTGGGGGTTAAAATAAATTGCAGTTGGTGGCCCTGTCCTAAATCAAGGCTATCGTCCTTTTTAATGACATGAATCTGAGGGTTTTGTCCTTCTAGGATTTTACGCAGGGAGATGGCGGCAGGATTGGAGCAAACCAAGGTAATTTGAGGGGCTAAGTCTAATAAAACTTTTAAGGTAGCCCCCCGATTGGGATTGACATGGCCTAAGATGACGTAATCTAGGGTTTTGGGGTCAATCCGGTTTTGCAGGGCGGAGATAAAGCTATCGGTGAAGGATTCTCCGGGGGGGTCAAAGAGGGCGGTTTTGTCTCCTTGAATGATGAAGGAGTTGGCGGTTGTGCCTTTTTGCAGGGCATATTCGATTTCAAATTTTAATCGCTCCCAAGTGCGCGATCGCAAGACTGTCGTTTCTGGTGCAATGGGTAAAACTTGAACGTCACGGGGTTTCATGGCTATTTTTCCCTAAAGCGTGAGGATTTAACTACTAGCTTACTCTCTCAGGGAATTCCGTCCAATCTGCTTTGTGAAAGAGATAGTTGGACTGGATTAATTACAATAATCAAGATCAGAATTTAGCAAAATTTATCTTTACCCCCACGCCAACCCTCCCTCTGCCTTGGGATGCTGATTACTGCTATAACTTGGGGAGGGTCAACATTACGGCATCGTCAACCCCTCTAATTGTGACTTGACGGCATTAATATAAGTGGGATCATATAAATCTGCCGTCGTGAGTCGGCCTTGAATGACTCCGGCCCGAATTAAGTCCTTAGCATCTAGTTGGCCACTCCGATACGCGGTGACAAACACCCCATAACTGGGAATGCCTGAGTCTTTATACCCCCCTCGATAGGCCCGGTTGACTAAATGAAAGGGCGAAATTTTTAATTCTTCAGGTAAACGGGCGCGACTATAATACGGGCGAGGATAAGACCGAGATAACCGGGCCAAGTCTTGTTCTGAAGACGGTTCAACGGGAGCATTTTTTTCGATACGGTTGGGGGGGACTGTCCACTGGGTTGTATTGTCCCCTTGTCCGTCGATGTCTTGAAACTCCTGAAAGGTGTCTTCTCTTTGGGAAGGGACGAGGGGGGCTGTTTTTGCCACTTTTTCCCCTTTCACCGTCTGTTGAACCGTTTGAGATGTAAAAGGTTCACTCCCTTGGACATACCCCCCTTGTAGGGTAGCCACCAAGACAAGAGAGGTGGTTTCTTTCACCGGAAGTTTAATTTCTCTGGCCGCTAAAAACTCTGCATCGTCTTCCGCCAATGCCATGTGAGTGAACGAGAGTGCTTCCATCTGTTTTGCCCTGAAAATCGTGAGTCCCTAAAAAAGCTTAACCTAATTTTTCTGTTCGAGAATATACTCCCGAAAGCGTTCTAAATCTTCTTGAATGGTGGATTCAACGGCCCGACCTAAAAATAAATTATCCATAATTTGCCCAATGACTCCAGGAATGGCATAAGCAACGGAGAGTTTCACTACACTCACTGTATGGCGGTCATAAAAGCGAATCGCGCCTCGATTGGGTAAACCGTCCACTGATTCCCATTTAATAATTTGATGGGGGACAATGGTGAGAATTCTCGCTAACCAGCTAAATTCTAACCCTCCGGTATCGAGAGTCCATTTGGACAAGTCGGGGTTATCTTCTAAGACTTGTACCGATTTAATCCATTTCATCCAAATGGGCATTTTTTGAAAATCTGCCCAAGATTCCCAAACGAGGGTCATGGGGGCTTCTATTTCAACTTGTACGCTATGTTCGAGCCAATCAGACATTTTGGGTTGTTGGTTATGGGTTGCGGGTTGTTCTATGAGAAAGTCTAGCAGTTGTTCATGTATCTTCGGTATGCTCAGGGGGAGGGGGTCGGTTGAGAGGGGAGTTTACCCCAGAGACACAGAGGACACGGAGAGGACACGGAAAGGACACGGAGGGGGAAGTCTAGAGGATGGTTGATTTTGAGGAGAAAGAGGTGTAGTAGAGTGGGTGGACTGCGGTTTCGCTTGTTTATCTTGACGGGATGGGACAGAATGGACAACCCAAAAAGTGACACACAGCAATCCCCCAAAAGAGATACCCTTTTGAGAAGATAGCTCTAGGTCTATATTGCCCTCACCCACCACCCACATCCACCAAACCGACTCATGTTTTTATGTCTTCATATTCGGGACTGCTGTGGTACTATCTGGATGGTTCGAGAGGCTATAACTGTTCCAAAAAGCCAGTCCTAGCAGTAGAGGAGCGACAGGAGTGCAAAAGAGGATGTCAGAGGAACATCAAGACAGCAAAACCCAGCGAAATTATCCCCAACCCATCCGCATTGGTGTCATCGGTGTGGGCAATATGGGGCAACATCATACACGGGTGCTAAGTTTACTCAAAGATGTAGAACTGGTGGGGGTATCCGATATTAATGTTGAACGAGGGTTAGACACTGCCAGTAAGTATCGAGTCCGGTTTTTTGAAGATTATCACGCCCTATTACCCTATGTAGATGCGGTTTGTGTGGCTGTTCCTACTCGTTTACACCATCCTGTCGGGATGAGTTGTTTAAAAGCAGGGGTTCATGTTCTCATCGAAAAACCTATTGCAGCGAATATTACGGAAGCTGAGTCTCTGGTGAATGCTGCCGCAGAATCCAATTGTATTTTACAAGTGGGTCATATTGAACGGTTTAATCCCGCGTTCCAAGAGTTGAGTAAAGTCTTAAAAACCGAGGAACTCTTGGCCTTAGAAGCACACCGGATGAGTCCCTATTCTAACCGGGCTAATGATGTCTCGGTGGTGTTGGATTTAATGATCCATGATATTGATTTATTATTAGACTTGACCAATTCGCCTATTGCCACGGTGACAGCGAGTGGGAGTCGCGCTTCGGATTCGGGGTATTTAGATTATGTGACGGCGACGTTAGGGTTTGCTAATGGTATTGTGGCTACCCTGACGGCCAGTAAAGTGACTCACCGCAAAATTCGCAGTATTGCAGCCCATTGTAAGAATTCTCTCACTGAGGCGGATTTTCTCAATCACGAAATTCTCATCCATCGACAAACAACGGCTAACTGTATGACGGATTATGGCCAAGTGTTGTATCGTCAGGATGGGTTAATTGAGAAGGTTTATACGAGTAATATTGAGCCACTTCATGCAGAGTTAGAACATTTTGTCACCTGTGTTCGAGGGGGAAATCAACCGTCTGTGGGGGGTGAACAAGCGTTGAAAGCGTTGCGGTTAGCTAGTTCGATTGAACAAATGGCTTTAGATGGACAGGTCTGGAAACATGATTGTGATTGGCAACCGCCTCAGTCAATGTCTGGAGAAATGTTGAATTCTCTTTAATGGGGGGGAATGGGCCTTGGGTTTAAACCCAGGGCTAATAGTTTAAACCCGTTAAAAACGGGTTGAGTGACTAACGATACCATTAGAAGTTTTGACATCCTCCTCGGCGTAAACGCACGAGGATTCCCTAGCAGTTCGTAGTGGGGGCTTCAGCCCCACATGCACTAGAATCATTTTTTTGCAATTCTAGTTCTTGTTATTCCAATTACCCATTACAATCTTTCAATTTGATTGGCTAAGTAAGGTAATGGGGTTGAAGGACTGGGGAAGTTTTTATAAATGTAATAGAGAAGAAAGGGACTAGAGACGGCCATTAAGACTAACCCATTTTGCCAATTGGTAAAGGTTTCTTGTAAGGGTTGGGGTTCAGTAACGGGATAGGTTTCCGAGAAAAAGCGAATAATAACGACAATTCCATTGTTTAATCCATGGGCAACAATGGGAATAATTAGGCTTTTGCTTTTTAAATAAAGAATACATAAAATAATCCCTACCATAGTTAAACCCACTGGGTTAATATGACCAATTCCAAAGAGTAAAGAGGTGGTAAAAATGCTGGGAATTAATCCCCATTTGGTTGCCCAACGATGTAATAAAACGCCTCGAAATACGAATTCTTCTGTCATGGGGGCTACAATAATTAAAACTAAGACTTCTAAAATTTTATTGACTAAAGGAAATTGAGATTGGGCTTGGTCTTGTAGGGCTAAGGATTGCAAGAAATCATCCATCCATTGGGGAGCGATCGCATAAACAATTGAATAAGAGACTAGGGCAGACCCTAGGGAAAATATAATTAAAAATACGGTTAAAATTAACAGAAAGAACCAATTATATTGGTATGATATTTCTCCTAGAATCAAGGTGAATTTAATATGAAGAAACCTAAATACAAATAAAATCCATAAGCATAATGTCCCAAAGACAAAAATTGAAAAAATGTAAGTAACAATGGGGTCACTCTCTTGGAGATTAAAAATTACACTGAGAAACCCAAATAAGAAACTAGACAGAAAAATTAAAACGAGAGAGGCCAAAAATAACCAACGGGATTTAAACTGAGAAAACGGATTTGCGATCGCCATTATCCAAGACTTGACAAAAACTCAATCAAATGGTACTGATTTTAACGAATGATGACGGCATTGAAGCCCCCGGAATCCAAGCCTTACAGAACGCAGTTTCAGGAGAAAGTATCATCATCGCCCCCCATCAACAACTCTCTGGGTGTGGTCATCAGGTGACAACCTCACAACCCTTCCGCGTGGAAAAGCGAACCCCCACCCATTATGCCGTTGAGGGGACACCTGCTGATTGTACACGAGTGGCCTTAGCTCAGTTATACCCAAAACAAATTCAATGGGTTCTCTCTGGCATCAATGCAGGGGGCAACATGGGGGTTGATGTGTACATTTCCGGAACGGTGGCCGCCGTCCGAGAGGCCGCCTTTCACGGCATCCCAGGCATCGCCATTTCCCATTGGCGACGACGGCCCCTAACAATAGACTGGGACCGGGCCACCCGTTGGACTAAGCAAGTCTTAGATAAATTAATGACCATGACTCTCCCGGTGGGGACTTTCTGGAATGTCAATTTGCCCCATTTAGACCCCGATACCCCCGACCCAGAGATTATTTTCTGTCAGCCCAGTATTAACCCGCTTCCGGTGAAATATCGCGTCGAGGGGGACTTCTATGGGTATGAAGGGCAATATAACCAACGGGAACGAGTGGCAGGAACAGATGTCGATGTTTGCTTTTCGGGAAACATTGCCGTCACCCAAATTAAACTTTGACACTCCCTCCTAGACGCAGTAACCCGTAAAAAATCAGTCTTTTGCCTCCGGACACCGATTACTGTTTACTGATTACTGTTTACTGACAACAAACGCCCTTGTATGACCAAAAAAAAGACCTCCTTAGCAGGAATAGCGGGCATTGTCGCCTTAGCCACCCTGATCAGTAAAATCTTTGGCCTGTTTCGAGAACAAGCCATCGCTGCCGCCTTTGGAGTGGGTCCCGTCGTCAACGCCTACGCCTATGCTTACGTTATTCCGGGGTTTCTCCTCATCTTACTCGGTGGCATTAATGGGCCCTTTCACTCCGCCCTCGTCAGTGTCCTCTCCAAACGCGATAAGTCCGAAGCGGCCAACATTGTTGAAACCGTGAGTACCGTTGTCAGTTTAGTCTTACTGGGGGTTGGCGGAGTTTTAATTCTCTATGCCGGATTTTTTATTGATATCCTCGCCCCTGGGTTAGATGAAACCACCCGCAGTTTAGCTATCTTACAACTGCGAATTATGTCCCCTCTCGCCGTATTAGCTGGCCTCATTGGCATTGGCTTTGGGACCCTCAATGCAGCAGATCAATATTGGTTGCCCAGTATTAGCCCCTTATTCTCTAGTTTAGCCGTCTTAATTGGCCTAGGGGTCTTAGCGTGGCAAGTGGGGGGAGACATTAACACCCCAGACTATATCCGCTTGGGGGGGGTTGTCTTAGCGGGAGGGACTTTAGCAGGAGGAGTATTACAATGGGGGGCGCAACTGTGGGCGCAAATGCAGTCCCAATTGGGCAAACTCCGATTAAGATTTGATTTAGGCAATGAAGGGGTAAAAGAAGTCCTACGAGTAATGACACCCGCAACTCTCTCATCGGGGATGCTGCATATTAATGTTTATACTGACCTCTTTTTTGCTTCTTATATTGCTGGGGCAGCCGCCGCCATGCGATACGCCAATTTTATTGTTCTCACTCCTCTGGGCATTATTTCTAATATGATTTTAGTGCCGTTTATGCCTGTTTTCTCTAAGTTAGCGGCCCCGGAAAATTGGGATGAGTTAAAAAACCGGATTCGCCAAGGGATTTTATTAACGGCTTTAACGATGTTGCCGCTTACGGCGATTTTTATGTCCCTTTCTGGCCCCATTGTTGAGGTAATTTATCAACGCTACGCTTTCTCGGCAGATGCAGCCCGTTTTGTTGCCCCTGTGTTGATGACGTATGGGTTTGGGATGTTCTTTTATTTAGCGCGAGATGTGTTAGTCCGGGTGTTTTATGCGTTAGGGGATGGGGAAACGCCGTTTCGGGTGAGTTTATTTAATATCTTTTTAAATGCTGGGTTAGATTATGTGTTGGTTAATCAATTTCAAACCCCTGGTTTGGTGATGGCCACTATTGGGGTAAATGTGACTTCTATGTTGATTTTAATTGGGGTGTTAAATCGCCGTTTAGATGGGTTGCCGCTTAGGGAATGGGGGATGATTTTATTGGCGTTGTTTGGTATTAGTGCTGTTGCTGGGTTGGCGAGTTTTGGGGTAAGTCAATTCTGGCAAGGTTGGTTGGGGACGGATAATATATTCTGGTTATTGGGGGATTTAATTGTTTGTAGTGGGGTGGCTGTGAGTTTGTTTATGGGGTTGGCTATGCTGTTACAGTTACCGGAGTTAAATCTGCTTGTGACTCGGTTAAAACAGAAGTTTTTTAAGCGGGGCTAAATAGGTTTTGGGGTTTCACTTATTTTATATTCCTTGGTTTTAAACCCAAGGCTAATAGCTAAAACCCGTTAAAACGGGTTGAGTAAGTATTTAGGTAATGCTACTTTTATATTCCTTGGGTTCAAACCCAATGCTAATAGCTAAAACCTGTTAAAACGGGTTGAGTAAGTAATGCTACTTTTATATTCCTTGGGTTTAAACCCAAGGCTAATAGCTAAAACCCGTTAAAACGGGTTGAGTAAGTATTTAGGTAATGCTACTTTTATAT
>NZ_JAQMSD010000285.1 GCF_028330525.1 Spirulina sp. CS-785/01 | reverse complement strand
GCGAATCCACCCAAGACACCGATTATCGCAGCAAACGTTCCGAATATGCAGTATTAGAAATCGGTGAATATTGGATAGTTGATCCCCAACAAGAACAAGTAACAATTGGGATATTAGAATCCGGATTTTATAATACCGAAATCTATCAAGGAGAGGAGCGAGTAATTTCTAGAATTTTCCCCAATTTAACCTTAACCGCTACCCAAATTTTAACTTCTCATAATTAATTTATAATTTATTTATAATTGTTAATTTATAATTTATAATTGCTAATTGCTAATTGTTAAATCCCATGACTTTTTCCAATTACCCAATGACGACGGAAAAAACGAGAGAGAGAACTTTCTTCAAGGGGGAGAAAAATGGGACGGCCATGGGGACAAGTGCGGGGATTACGGGTATTTTGCCAATCATTCACTAATGTTTGCATCTCCGGTAAACTTAATGGTTGGCCATTGCGGATAGCACTACGGCAAGCAGTAGCAACTTGTGCAGTTTCTAAGTCTCCTCCCCAACTTAACTCTAGGATAGCCTCCTCATAATCATCTCGCTTGGCCAACATTTCTGGGACAGTACGCACAGCCCACATTTGCTCACCAAAATCTTCAATTTCTGCACCAATTTTCTGTAACTGTTCCACTTGTTTGGATTGCAGTTTATGTAAAACTAACGGAGTGTCGAGAGGGACAAATTGCCATGCGTCTTGGAGTTGTTCAAAGAGGACTCTTTCATGGGCAATATGTTGCTCAATCAGCCAAATTCCGTTGCTGTGTTCGGTGACAATATAGGTTTTATTCACTTGCGCAACTGCCCGCAGTTCCATAATACCAATGGTGGGCTTTTCTTGGGGCGTAACTTGACGGTTTAAGGTGTAACTTCCTTGGGTTTCTGCGGTTTTTAAGAGTTTGCCAATGCGTTGATTGTTGGTCGTTTCCCCGACTTCTGCGGGACTAATTTTTAAAGCGCGATCTAGAGCAATTTGAGTTTGTTCTTGCCAAAATTCGAGATTATGAAGGTAGATTTCTGTTTTGGCCGGGTGGCGATTCCAGTCGATTTGGTTGGGGGGAAGGGTGAGGTGGAGGAAGCTGATAGGAGCGCGATCGCGCGGTAAGGTTCGCGCAAATCCCGCAATCAGAGCTTGTTCGAGGGGGTGAGAGCGCACAAACCGCCCATTTACCGCTACTTTAACCCAATCGGCCCGTTGTCGAGAAGCGCGATCGGGTAATCCAATCACTAAATCTAGATTAGCCGTCTCTTCGGTATTGGGGGTGGCCACAGGTAAACGCACCGATTGTAAATCACTGGCTTGGACTCGCCGCAACAACTGGGCTAATATATCTTGGGAACTTTTTCCGGCATAAATCCGCAACCAGAGACGCTCATTTTGATACACTTGCCAATCAATGGCAGGGTGACAGAGGGCCAGATGGTAAATAATGCTCTGAATGTCCTTTAATTGCTGCTGAGGGGAGGGTAAACCCTTGCGACGCACGGGAACATTACCAAAGAGATTAGACACCGTAACAATCGTTCCCACCGCAATAGCGGCCACATCTTCCCCGATTGCCTCCCCTTGGGTATTATAATCCAAACACCAGCCCACATCTTCTAAGCGCGATCGGCTTAAAATGGACAATTCCGCCAATTGTGCAATACTGTGTAAGGCTTCCCCCCGAAACCCCAAACTGGTAATTTTCCACAAATCCGCCGCTTGCTGAATTTTACTGGTGCTATGGGGCAATGCACAATGGCGTAAATTTGTCAAGTCCATTCCTTGACCATTATCGGCCACTTGTACCCGCCACAATTCCGGAAACAGAGAAATGCGCAACCGAGTGGCCCCCGCATCCAGCGCATTCTCCGCCAATTCCCGCACCACTGCGGCCAAAGAGTCAATCACTTCTCCAGCCGCAATAATATTAATTACTTCTGGGGGTAAGGGTTGGATAGGTGGCACTATTATTAATTACCAAAGTTATTTTCGTTCTGGATGGTCGCTTTCGGGTAAAAATGCGCCCAGTTGGTTGATTTTATTAATCATTTGACAGAGACGGGCGGCATCTTTTTGATTAAATTCAAAAATGAGACGGGGGAGGTGTTCGGTTTCGTCGCCTTTTTCTTCGGGAAGCGTCTCGGTTTTCTCGATTTTGCCTTGGACTAAGAGATCGCTAAATTCTCGATTGAGAAATTCAACGGCCTCGTCGGCTAATTCGCAATTGAGACGCATGACAAATTTTTGGTTGACGTAGCGACTGGAATGGTAAACCCGATAAAAGCGACTAATTACCCCACAGGCCACGTCTAAATCATCGGTGACGGTGTAAATACTGGGATCATCGGGACTAATTAACCCCTCTCGTAGGAGATGTTCCCGGATGTGGTAATCGAGGGAATTCCAGTAGTCGCTACCGGGATCACCGATAAATACCACGGGGGCCGGGCCGTATTTTCCGGTTTGGAGGAGGGTGAGGCTTTCAAAGGCTTCGTCGAGTGTGCCAAATCCTCCAGGGAAAAGCGCGATCGCGTCACTCTCTTTCAGGAAAAATAATTTCCGAGTGAAAAAATACTTAAAACTTAACAATTTCGGATCATCGGCAATATGAGGGTTGGCCCCTTGTTCAAAAGGCAAACGAATATTGAGGCCAAACGAATTTTCTCGGCCTGCCCCCTCATTCCCTGCCGCCATAATGCCATCTCCTGCCCCTGTAATGACCATAAAGCCCATTTGGGTCATCCGTCGGGCAAATTCTACCGCCATCCGATAAACGGGCTTATGGGCAGGTGTACGGGCAGAGCCAAAAATGCTCACTTTTCGGACATGACGGGTGGGATAAAACCCTTGAAACCCCCGTTCTAAATCTTCTAATGCGGCGGACAAAATTTTCCAGTCTAAGCGGTCCACTTCTTCTTGGGTTAAGCGAACCAGAACCCCTAATGCCCGTTGAATATAGCGATTATGTTCGAGATCGGGCAAATTGTCGAGCAGGGTTTTTACGTCGTGAGTAAGTGCAGCCAGTTGGAGGGTTGGAGGAGACTCAGCCATGTATTTTATCTGTTGTGGCAATTTGGCAATTTACTATTTTAACGAACCTTGAACCGTTTCAGAGCAAAAACGCCCTAGCTGAGAAAGCATTGGGCGTTTTTGGGGTTAACCTCTAGTAGGCGATTTACTCGACTTTTTTTGACATTAACCCCCAATCGGATTTTAAGGGCTTCTTCAGCCAGTCAGTTAAACTGTAAGGTTGGCCTCGACGCAAAAAGTCGCATCGCTCTTTCACGGGGGGAGATATCGCCATTTTCAGCGTGATCTGCACCATTAGAGATAGAGATATGGCTCTAGAGATATTTCTCTAAGGTATTCGAGAGGGTGGTTTTGGGAACAGCCCCAACTACCATATCCACACGCTGTCCTCCTTTAAAAATCATCAGTGTGGGGATACTACGAATCCCGTATTGACTGGCAATATTCGGATTTTCGTCAGTGTTGAGCTTGACGACTTTCACTTGTCCTTCGTATTGCTGTCCTATCTCCTCAACGACTGGGGCCACCATACGGCAAGGTCCGCACCATGGGGCCCAGAAATCAACGAGAACGGGGACTTCACTCTCTAATACAATCTCTTTAAAATCACTATCTGTTACTGCTTCAGCCATAACCGATATCCTTAGCCTTATGTCTTTGCATTATCTTCAGGTCATTCTATCATAGCCAAAAAGCGACCTAAACCGAGCGCAAGAAATCAAAAAAGGATTTTAATTTCTTGCTCTGACAAAATTCATACTTTTGTCCTGAGCCAATGTACCCTATGATGTATCCTTAGCGAAAGGCGCGAGAATTCTACGAGACAATCCAGAATTGCCATCGTAGTCCCGTCTCGCGCTCTATTCTCTATTTTCCGTGTTTTGCAGAGACTCAAACAGCGAAATCTTCGCCAAACCCTCTAAAGAATGTTTTTGGATTTATTGGTGTTCTCGGTGGTGTTCTCTGTGGAATTTAATGCCTAGGGTGAACCTGTGTTTCCGATTTTTGGGTCTTAGAGGGATTGATCCTCCGATGAGTGACTCTCAGACTCAGAAGACGAACCAGCTAGGTGAACTGGGGAAACCCCCTATCCCCCATCAGCTAGGCATTACGCGAGATAGAAAAACGGGCAAAAGAAAACCGCCCGACTCTGCGGGCGGAAAAGTGGTGTGAGGAGTGAACGGAAACATTCGTCTCCGCTACTTCTATTGTAAGCGACTGCTACGGTTTTGCAGAACCTTCATAGAGAAAGTTGGAGAAAAAATTGTTAACAAGCATTGATTTTTGGAGAAAAATACCTTTTGAGACTTTAAATTTACTGAACGATTTTTCCATTGAGCCGATCTGAGAGCGATCGCAAGGACAATTCTGGGTTACTCGACTCCCGGTACATCACCATGGTAAACGCGCCAGTGTCTTGCCGACGGAAGCTGGCCACATCGGTTTTGAGAGGGAGAGTGAAAAACCCGGTATCAAATTTAGCATCCAGTTGAATGCCAAAGGATTGATCGGCGAAATCTTCCATTTCAGGAAGGGAGCGATATCCGGTGACTTCCACCATATCCACATCTTTGAGTTGTTCCTGAATTTGCGCAAAGAGTATTTCTTGGACAGCCGGTTGACTCAGGGTTTCAATACTCCCATCAAATTGTGCTGTGTCCAAAATTTCCCCAGTAAACCCACCGACAATTTGTAGGGAACGAGGGTTATAAAAAATAAAGAGTTCTTCGGGTTCTAACCCCCCATGACGAAACTGAGAGCTAATGGCCGCAAATTGTTCTTTGACTTGGGTTTCCAGCATGGGAGGTAATTCCTGAAACCCGTCGGGTAAGTCTTCTAAGGTGAGGGTTGCGGTAGTTGCTTCCCTGTCGGAGTCTTCTGGGGAGGTTGAGTCTTGAGCGAGTAACTGATCAAACTGGGTCGAGAGTTGATGAATCCCACCTTCTGCCTGTTGAGTTGTACTCTTGGCCTGACCGACACTTTGGCCGAGTAGGATGGCCAATGCAACAGTTAACGCGATACCTATTTTCGTTTTCATAAAGTTGTAAAACTGCGATCGAGGGATTAACGGATAAGAATCGTTATGGGTTCGAGATGTTCCTTAAACAGTAATCAGTAATCAGTAATCAGTAATCAGTAATCAGTTGTTACTCCCCATCTCCCAATAAACCCCATCTCCCAATAAACCCCATCTCCCAATAAACCCTACGCAACCCATAACTGTTGAGCGAAACGGATGGCTAAGGTGGCTAGAATGATAGCACCGAGGCCAATGAACCCATAACCCCAACGGGGGTGTTGATGGAGAGTAAGGCCGGTTGCGATCGCAAGGGGTACAATACTATAAACTAACCGTTCCGAGGAGTCACTCCGCCCTGAGGTGAGAATGAGCGCGAAACTAAATACACCATACAGCAAGACCGGACGGCTGAGTTGATGACGGGTTCGCCAGAGTAAGTATAACCCACCCCAGACCATGCAGAGGGTGAGAAAGGGATCGCCGCCTAATAACCATAACACCACCACCAAGAGGAGTCCCCCATAACTCGAAAGGGCTGTAAATTGGTGGCGCACTGTCCACAAGAGTCCCCCTAGAATAAAAATTAGTAGGACGATAAGGGGGTGAGTCCAGTCTTTGATGTATCCTGCATCGTAGTTAGGGACACCAATGACCACATACATTAAAATACGCCACCAGTCGGCTAGATCAAAACTGCGCGATCGCCCCCAAGTTTCTTGGATTTTCACAAACGCCAGAGGCTCGCCAAACTGCCATCCACAGTAGGCCATAAATAGGAGAAGGGCAAGCGCGATCGCGCCACACACCCCATAGGCCCCCCAAGATAACCGTTTTCCCCAGGCCGTCCAGAAAAACCCCGGAATCATCGCCACCCCCGGAGGCCGGGTTAAAGTTGCTAAAAACCCCCAAAGACTCCCTTGGGTATAATTCCCCCGTTCAAATGTCCATAAGGTGGCAGTGGTGAGGAGTAAAAACAACCCCTCCGTATAAACCATACTTCCATACAAAGAATAAGGACACCAGGCCAACGCCACCACCGTCCACCGGGCCACCCTCCCCCCATAACGGGGCCTCACCCAGACAAACAAGAGCCACAACGCCCCAAAAAACGCCAAATTATTGATGAAAGTCCCTGCCAGGGGAGGAGATACCCCCACGCTCATTAACAAGCGAATGAGTAAGGGAAACAGGGGGAAAAACGCCACTGAATACTGTTGTCCATCTTCTGCATAACTATATCCCTGGGTGGCAATTTCGAGATACCATTCCCCATCCCACCAAGCAAAGGACTGAAAGCCAATTTCGGGGGGAATACTCCCCTCTGGGACCGGGAGAAAGGGAGCAATTCCCCACATAGCCAAAAGAATAATCCCCCGACTGAGTAATCCCATCAGGAGGACAAACGAGAGATCATGATTTAAGAGGTGGGGAAATTTATTAGAGTTCAAGGGGGGTATGAATCACAGAGACTCATCAAAAATACCGTACTGGTTGAGCTTCGACAAGAGAGCAAAATTAAGCCAGCTTAATATGCCTTGAGTTTATCTGAAATATTCCGACAAACCCCATCAAGATTAAGGCAGCTACTCCTCCACTAGAGAAAAAGTTTAAAACTCTTTAATCCAGAGGAAAAGCAACTGCCCAAGTTAACTCAATACCAAGTCCGTTAAGAGCTAAGAGCTTAACGACGGGGTACTAAGTCCATATAGTTTAAATTCATCGCAGAAACGCGAGACGGAGCATTCCCTTTGTTGGACAGATTCCGCGCAGCGTTTAAGAAATTGCGAGGATCTCCTTCTTTGGGAGTTTGCTCTTGGGGAGTAAAGCGACGAACCGCATTTTGCCAAACAATTTGCGGGAAGCCAAAAATGCCACGATAGTATTCGTCATAGCGAGGAGACGTGATATTAAAAGGACGCTCTCCTTCCGGACGTTGGGGTAAAATCCGCCGACGTTGGTAGGGAACGATGTCTTCGCCAAAGTTCTCCATGTATTCTTCACTGTTGAGAAGGTCATCAACGAACCCTTCTAATCCTTTGGTGGCCACCACGATGGACCAAGCGATTTTTTCCCGTTCGCTGTAAACGTCACGGCCTAACACCCGTTGCACGCATTGCTCAACGAAACGATAGTTGTTGTTGAGGTTATAGAAACTGCGCTTGAAGGTGTCAGAGAGTAACAGTCCGCGAATGAATTGACGGACGGAAATCTGTCCGTAACGTAATTGGGATTCTAGGATAGGCTCGCGATCGCTTTTGAAGGCGTGGAAGAAAATTTGGCGATAGGCCGCTTCAATGGCCAATTGGATGTCTTCGGGAGAATTCCGATTTCTTAGGGAGAAAATGGGGGGATTCTCATCGCCAGGGACTTCATAGCCTGCTACACGCTGATTTTGGCTTGAGGGACTGTATTCCAGTAAAGGAATTGCCACGTTTGTCAACCTCCGTTCTCTTACAAATTTTTACAAAGTTTAACCCCAATAATAAGGGAGCGTGGGAATTATTTCTCAGAAATCTTATTAATTCTTACAAATTACTGCAATTTGTAAAGCAAAAATGAAAAGATTTCGCCCCTTTTTGTCAACCTTTTTTACAAAAAAGATATATTTTTTAATATTTCGTAAAATTTTCTGGGGCAAGTCTCAGGGTTAAGTTGGTTCTCAGTTTACCATCCGGTGATAGCGTCGATGGGTTGGGGGGCAGAGGTGGGGGTGTTCTCTTCCTCTTGAATGCGAATTTCCGCGCAGAAGGTGGCCGTGTTGAACCCTCCAAAGCGTTTCACGGTACTGGTTCGCAAGCGTAAGTCTGGGTTGGGAAACCAAAACCGTTCAATGACACTCATGGTTTCGTATTCGGTGACGAGGTTGAGGGCCCCTTCATCATCGACTTCGTATTCTCCGGCCACGGGGACAATTTCTGCGTATCCTCGTTCCCGGAGGAGTTTTCCTTTTTTGGGGTTCTCTGGGTCGGGGACTAAGGCAAAAACGCTTTTTCCTTGGTGTTGTTCTCCTTCTTTATCCCAGGCCATGGACCCATCCCAACTGACTAGGGCCCCTCCAACGGTTAAATTGGGGTCGAATTCGTGCATTTGGCAAATTTCGACGATTCTGGGGTCTTCTGCTTCGAGGGATTCGACTTTAATTTCTGATCCTCCTGCTTCGGCCCGTCGGAAGGGGAGGTGGTGGGTGGTTCGTTGTGATCTCCAATGGCCCGCACTTCTGCGGAAAAATTCCATTCCGTCCATGATGTTGCTTTTCGGTGACTCTGTTGTTAATGTATCAGACATTTTTGCAGTAATCAGTAATCAGTACGCAGTAACCAACAACCAATAACCAACAACATTATTCTGTCTTCTGTTCCACTCCAAACCCCACGAGACGCATTTCTTCGAGGGGTTGGCCTTCGGGGGGCCGTTGGTAGTTATAGATGCGACGGATGCGTAATTTGGGGTTGATGAGGGTGATGGAGTCCACGGAGATGACACGGGTGTAATGGGTGGTCATTAGGAGTTCTCGGTCTTTCAGGTCAAACTGGAAATGAGAAATGATGGGTCGAGATTCTTCGTAGGCCCTGTCTCGCAGGTAGTCCCCTTCTAGGATGTTTCCGTCTTGGGTTTGGGGGACAAAGAGGATATTCAGGTCTTGGGACACTTTTTCCCCATGTTCGGATACCGTTTGAAACCCCAAGGCAAAACCCGGGAGGGTGTCGGTGTCGGGGGGGATGGGATATTGGTTATCGTTGAGGACTTTTAGTTTTCGGGTGAGGTCGAGTTTTTTGATTTGAAAGTCGGTGTGCGATCGCTCGACTTCTTGACTGGTTAAATAGTGATAGGTGCGTTCTGTTGACCAGTTCCCCACACAATGATCAAAGAACTTGTGCAATGATGCAGTATTCATAAAGATTCTGGAGGTTATAAAACACTAACCATCTATTATCAACTATCCCCTATCCCCTATCAACTCAAATTATTCTTTCCAAATTAATCTTAACCAAAAGGGCATCAAGAAGGTGGTCAGGATGACCATTAAAATAATAGCCGTTTCGAGGGATTCCGGTAAGACATTGGCCGCAGAACCTACTCCCACAAAGACTAACCCCACTTCTCCTCGCGGCATCATGCCAATTCCCACCGCTAAGGGGTTAATGGCTTTATCTCGCCAGAGGGTGAGTCCTGCGGCTATTTTACCTGCGATCGCAACAATAATCAAAAACCCAGCCATTAAGAGTTTTTGTTGGTCGTTCGGGAGTTGGGGAAATAAGACTAATAAATTCGTTTTCGCCCCAATAGTAACAAAGAAAACCGGGATTAATAAATCCGCGATCGGCGCAATTTGTTGTTTTAACGTTTCCCCCTGACGGGTTTCATTAAAAACCAATCCCGCAGTAAACGCCCCTAAAATCGGTTCTAAGCCGCATAAATTAGCGATATAGGCGAGAATTAATGCAAAAGTTAGAGTAGGAATAACTAGCTGGCCACGGGTGCTTAATTGGTCAGCTAAAGCAATAACCAAAGTATTAAAAAAGCGACCTAAAACAATTGCCCCTAATAAAAATCCCCCTGCCGTTAAAAACAAATAAAATAACTGCTCAACTTCCACCGCCCCTGTCTTGGCCAAACTACTAACAACAGCTAAAGTAATAATAGCCAAAATATCATCAATTACAGCCGCCCCTAAAATAACTTTTCCTGTAGCAGAATTAAGTTGATTATTAGGCGATTGCGGAGTTTGTATTTCCGATAATACCCTAGAAGTAATCCCAATACTGGTGGCCGTTAATGCAGCCCCCGCAAATAACGCAGGAATAAAGTCTAATTGAAAAAAATAGATTAACCCCAATGTCCCCATTGCAAAGGGCAAAATAACCCCTGTAACCGCCACTGTAAGAGACTTAAACCCCACCTGCAACAAGTCTTTTAGATTCGATTGTAGCCCAATTTCAAATAAGAGAATAATCACCCCAAAATCAGCTAAAATAGAAATAACTTGGCTTTGCCCTTGAAAGATGGACTCTGCGGTTTGGGGGTTAACTCCCGTTGTTGCTGCCAGAAAGCTAATAATGCGCGAAAAGGCACTATTTACCCCATTCTCTGGGAAAACTAACAAATGGAGTCCCGTCACCCCAATAACCACCCCTCCCACTAACTCCCCTAACACCGGGGGAAAGCCCAACCATTTCGAGAATTCTCCCCCAATTTTACTGGTGAGATAAATTAAAATCAGACTCAGTAAAATTCCCGCTAAAATTAACGGATTTTTAGGTTCAGGAGTGGTCACTAAGTTAGGGTGAGGTGAGGGAATATCAGTGAGGGATGACCACGTTAAAATTAGCGTTGCTCCTAATGCGAGAAAGATAGCTGAAATTAATCCCCAAGTTGCCGTTTTCAGAGCTTTTTGTCGTTTTTCCCGTTCCTGTTGTTGGTTGAGTTGCTCTAATTTCTCCTCTACCCAGTCTAGGTTAAAGACTGCTTGATAAAGCGGGTTAGAGACTTCTTGGTTTTGATTAATTAATCCTAACTGAATTAACCCCTGTAACTCCTGTTCAGGAGGCGTTTCTTGTTGTAAAATAATATTATAGGCTTGAAGTCGAGGGAGAGAAGCTAACAGAGAATCTCGTAAGTCTCGTAACGGTTGCGTGATCTCATTTTGCTCATTTTCCCAGTCGGAAATTAAACGAGTTTTCACCAACTCATCAATATCTTCCGTTTCCTCCCCCTGGGTAATGTCTTGGGAATAACTCAGCACCAACTGACACAACTTTTGCGTTAACACAGGTTGTCCTTGCGTCCAAGCTAAAATCGCTTTTAGCACCCCTAACGGATTATAAATCGTCCCCACTAAACTTTGGGCAATAGACACCGACTCCCGACGAGATGCGTCTAACTCCGTCTGGACTTGTTGACGTTCTAAAACCTGACTGGCCGTAAGAAACTGGTAATCTCGGTCTGATAAACTCCGATTCCCGGCCCAGTGTAGCGCGTTTTGTAACCGTTCTCCTCGCAATAATAACCCCGTGTCCCGACAGTCCGACGCAAACCACTCCTCCAACTCCTCAGCATAGGGACATAATTCAATGAGAGTTTGTTGCGTCCAAGCATCATTAAAAATTGCCCCATAAATGGGATTATACACCGTTAACCGTCCCTCTCGATCCACCACCAACCCCGATAACCGCAGATCAATTTTCTCTGAACTATTATCATTATTAATCTCCCCTTCCCTTAAAATCTGCTGATAGAGAGAGATTAAAATACTACTCCGTTGAACATTATGTAATAAGCGGCGACGAATTGTATTAAAATGTTCTTGTTCATCTTGAGTTTCCCAATTATTGATAATATGGGTTTGGATGAGATGAGCAATTTTTTCTCCCTGTTGGTCTGGGGTGGACGGTTGGGGGAGAGAAGGGAAATGGAGTTGTAAAAGTTGACAAATTTTCTGGGTTAAAAAGGGGTGTCCTCCCGTCCAATGGAGTATCGTTTCTAATGCAGCAGTCGGAAAGGGAGCAACTCCCTGTAACCCTTGTTCGAGAGGTTTTGCATCGGAAAGTTGAAACCCCTGTAATTCGATTCCATAGCCAATATTAAACGGAGTTCGGAAAGAATCTGCAATTAAATCCGAAGGTTTGGCAACCCCCAATAAACAAAAGGTGAGACGATTATATTCGGTGACATCTCCCCGCTTATTATAGCAAGCACGAATAAAAGCAAAAAAATCGTCTTTAAATTCCAGTCCTAAAACATTATCAATTTCATCAATAAAGATTACAATTTGTCCGGTTACAGTCGGTAACAAGACGGTTTCTAAAAATAACCCCAACCGTTGAACTGGGGGGAGGTGTTGGTGTTGCGTCCACCATTCCCCGTCCTCAATATCCAACGCAAACCCACTCACCAAACAACTGAGTATTCCCCCATACCATTCCTCTTGGGTGACTCCCTGACTTCCAATTAACGTTAAGTCAATATCTGCACAAGATATCCCTTCTTTTTGTAACCGTTGCATCGTCCGAACTCGCAGACTAGACTTTCCCATCTGACGGGAGTTGAGGATAAAACAAAATTCCCCTGCAATGAGTTTCTCAAAGAGTTGACTATCTGCATCTCGGACAACGTAGGTGGTTGCATTAACGGGTAATGTTCCCCCCACTTGGTACTCAGCAATGTTTAGCATAACTGTATAGCAGTCCTCAATAGGGTGTGTCAAAAAATTTGGGTTCAAATAGGGAATAGGGAATAGGGAATAGGAAGGATAGGGGTTTTAGACTCTTTTTTTACTTTTTTATTGATGACAAATCATTTATTCTTGCTAGAAGTTAAGGAAATGAGTGCTATGGTCAGGATACTGCATCTTTCCTTGCGTTGAAGCTAGATAAATTAGCTTGGATGAGTGAAAACAAGTAAAACTAACTCCCCTACAAAACCTCTCTAACCCGTTTCAACGGGTTTTAGCTTTTAGCCTTGGGTTTCAACCCAAGGTTTGCTAATTATCCATGATTAATTATTTATTATCCATGATTAATTATCCATGATTAATTATTTATTATCCATGATTAATTATCCATGATTAATTATTTATTATCCATGATTAATTATTTATTATCCATGATTAATTATCCATTATCAACTATCCCCTTTAACCCATCTTTCACCCGTTCAAAAACATCCAACCATTGATAGGGTTGACTTTGACGGAATAACCGCATAGTAGGATACCAGGGAGTATCATTACGGTCTAGCATCCAACGCCAATCCGGGGTATAACAGAGTAGCGTCCACACCAGTTTACCAAATGCTCCCGCTAAATGGGCGACTGAAGTATCAACAGTAATAATTAGATCAAGTTCTTTAATAATGCGTGCAGTTGCAGCATAGTCGGTGAGTTGAGGACTTAAATCTTCAATTTCGATGTCTTCGGGGAGTCTGGCAAATTCTGCAGTTCTATCTCCTTTTTGCAAACTGTAGAATTTAATGTTGGGAAGGCGTAAAATAGGGTAGAAGTCGCTTAATCGACAAGATCGGTTACTGTCGTTTTTATGGGTGGGACTTCCTCCCCAGACTATCCCCACTTTCAGGATATTCGGGTTACTGGGTTGGGGAATACTGGCTTTTCCTTCGACACTTAAATAAGGGATATCTGTGGGGATGGTTTCTAGGGTTGTTCCTAAACAATAGGGGAGACTCATGAGAGGGGCATAGACTTGAAATTCTGATAAGGGAATTTGTCCAGGGGGTAAGATTTTGTCAATGCCAATAATGTTTTTAAATAGGGGGATTAAGTCGGGAATACAAACTAAAATTATTCCCGCGCATTTTTGTGCGAGTAAGGGAATATAACGAATAAATTGTATGGCATCCCCTGCTCCTTGTTCGGTATGCACTAAAATCACTTTATCACTAATATCACTCCCATCCCATTGGGGGTGAGGACATTCGAGGGGGGTGAATTCATCCGTTTGCCAACGCCATTCACATTCCTGCCACCCCTGTTTTAAGTTGCCGTTCATTAATAAGGCCATGCCTAAGTTAAAGTGAAATTGGGGATTATTGGGTTGGAGTTGGATGGCTTTTTGATAACAGCCTAATGATTTTTTCAGTTGATGTTGGTTTTGATATATAATCCCTAAATTATTATAACTTTCAGCACTATCTGGGGTTGCTTGTAAGACTTGTAAGAATTGTGCTTCTGCGTTTTCCCATTGTTCTAATTGCCGATAAATTACGCCTAAATTGTAGCGAGCCGTGGTATAATGGGGGTTGAGTTCGAGACAGTGTAAGTAGTGGCGGATGGCTTCTTCGTACTTTCCTTGTCGGTAGCGATCGCAAGCCATGTTAAACTGATAATCTGGGTTATTCGTATCCACCGCTTTGGGCTGCACCACCTCCCGCAACGCTTCATCAGGTAACACATAAGAAGTCCCCATTAACGTTTCATCCCAATCAATAATTTCCGGGAAGCGAACCCCCGGCAGCACTTGCACAGAAAAGATTTCTTGCACCGCATCCTCAAAGCGCAAGAAAGCAACAATTTCCCCACTATCAATATTAACCACCCAAACCCCACAAACCCGCTCCTTCAATCTCTCCGTTAAGGGGATACCACTAAACACCGCACTTTCCCGCACTTGAGACAACCCAATAAACGCTAAACGGCCATAAAAATCAATCCCCCGCGTAAACCCCGGCAGTTGCGTTACAGGAGTCACAAACCCCCGTTGAGTATCCACCGTGGCTAAACTCCCTTTCCCCGACTCCAACACCCATAAACGGTTATCATACCAACGGGGAGAATGGGGCATTGATAACCCCCGTGAGAGAATTTCATTGCTCTGAACATCCATCAAAATCCCCCCAAACGCCTTATTTTTCCGCCACCCTTCCCCATCATCCGTTTCCCCCAATGCTGTGACATATTTCGGCTGATTTTTCACCGCGGCCAACCCATTCAGATGACACCGATCTTCGAGAGAATAGGCCGTCACAAAAGGAGGCCGCCAACGGGGGACAAAACTATTCCGTTCATCAAGAGTACAGAGACAAGAAAACCGCGTATTAACAAACCATAACTCCTCATTAATATAAGCCATTTCGTGAACATCAATATCCCCCGTCACATGAGTTTTTCGCGGTAAATAACAAGCATCATGTTTCCCCACAGGTTCAATTTTTTGCGCCACTGCGGGAATATTGCGAAGTTCCCAGAGTTGATAGGCTGTTCCGATGGACATTTTCTCCTGGTCTGCCGTCAGTCCCATCGGTTTATTAAACATCCGAAAATGCGTATTTAACGTATCACCATCAGCCCGGACTGCAATCACTTTTCCCGCTTGGTAAGTCGAGACAACTAACGAAATTCCTAACTGATTCAAAATATCAGGAAAATTAGTAGTATGGACACTGCGTAAGGGGAGGTTTTTGGGAGTCATTTTTAATGGATAATAGATAGTGGATAATGGAGAATTGAGAGTTAGCTGTTATAATATCTTACTGTTGATTGCCAATGACTCATTGTCCATGGGTGGAAAACAGATTTTATCACAGTTTTTATCATGGTTTGTTCTCCTCTTGGGGATAGTTGCACTCATGGTAGGATTTAGAATGCAAAATACGGCCAACCAAACCGAAATTCTTTGGGATGACTGGGGAGTGCCTCATGTGTATGCAACTCGTCTAGAGCAGTTGTTTCCCGCATTTGGTTACGCGCAGATGCACAGTCACGGTAATTTAATTTTACAACTTTATGGCCAAGGGAGGGGACGGGCCGCAGAGTATTGGGGGGAAGACTACCTACAATCAGACCGTTACACCCGCTTAATGGGGATTCCCCAACGGGCCAAAGACTGGTATCAAGCACAGTCTCCAGAAATGCAGCAATATTTAGATGGGTTTGCCGAGGGAATTAATCGCTATGGGAGGGAAAATGGGGACAAACTCAAGACAGAATTAAAAACGGTTTTACCCGTGACAGGGGTGGACATTTTAGCCCACGTTCAACGGGTCATTCAATTCCATTTTTTAGTTAATCCTCAACAACTGCAACAGGGGTCTAATGCTTGGGCAATTTCTCCCGATTATTCTACCCGTAATCATGCCTTACTTTTAGCCAACCCCCATCTCCGGTGGGGGGATTTATTTTTATTCTATGAGTCCCATCTGAAAACCCCGAATTTTAATGCCTATGGTGCAGCATTAGTGGGGATGCCTACCTTAGCCATTGCTTTTAATGACCAGTTGGGATGGACCGCTACGGTTAACCCCATTTTAGGCACTACTCGCTATCAGTTAACCTTGGAGGAGGGAGGCTATCTTTTTGATGGGGAAGTCCGTCCCTTTGAGACAACGGTAGAAACCCTAAAAGTTAAACAGGAAGACGGCAGTTATCGCAGCGAAGAATTAACCCTACAAACGTCAGTCCACGGGGTTGTAATTGAACGGCAAGAAAACAGCGCAGTTGCCCTGCGTGTAACGGGTTTAGACCACCCCTATCTCCCCGAACAATTCCTACAAATGGCACAGGCACAAAACCTAGAGGAATTTGAAGCTGCATTATCTCGTTTACAACTTCCCATGTTCAATATTATCTATGGGGATAAAACGGGGAATATTGCTTACATTTACAACGGTCTTATTCCCATACGAAAGGAGGGAAACTGGCAAGACTGGTCTCAACTTGTCCCCGGAGATACCTCAACAACTCTCTGGACAGAATACCATCCCTATGAAGACTTACCCCGTCTGGTGAATCCTAGCACGAAATGGGTACAAAATACCAATGATCCCCCTTGGACAAGTACCTTCCCTCCTGTCTTAAAATCTGCCGATTTTCCTAACTATTTTGCTCCCCAAGGGTTAAACCCCGAAACAACGGCTTTTCGTACCCAAAGTTCTATTAAAATGCTAAAAAATACTGCAAGAATGAGTTTTGAGCAGATGGTTAAGGATAAATTCTCCTCTCACTTAGAAATGGCTGATCATCTTTTAGATGACCTCATTAATGCTGCCAAAGCAAGCGACAAAACTATTCTTCAAGAAGCGGCAAACGTCCTCGCAGACTGGGATAGAAAAGCAACTCCAACTAGCAAAGGTACACCGCTATTTTTTCTATGGTCACAACTTATGGCTGATCAAACTATCTTTGCCACCCCTTGGAATGCCGACCAACCCCTCACCACCCCCCACAGTTTAGCTAACCCGAAAAATGCCCTTGCTCAACTGAAAAAAGCCGCTTTACAGCTAAAATCGACTTATGGTACAATAAATATAACATGGTCGGAGTATGCCAAATTAACCTACGCCCATCAGCAGAAGCCCGGCACAGGGGCATCAGGGACATTAGGCAGCTTTCAAGTCGTCGAATATATGCCCGTCTCGCAGGACAAATTAGATGATCAGCTAGACTATCAGCTAGACTATCAGCTACAGAGTGTCGCAGGAGACAGTTATATTGCCGCCCTTGAATTCAGCGACCCCATTCGCGCTAAAGTATTAACAACCTACGGTAATGCTACCCAACCCCATTCCCCTCACGTCGGCGACCAGTTATCCTTGTATGTGAAGGGAGAAATGCGAGAGCCTTGGCTTACCCGTAGGGACATTGAAGCCCACCTAGAGAACCGTATGGTCTTGGAGGAGAAGTAAAGCTATGACTGCCCCCATCTTTCATTTAGCCATCCCCATCAACGACATCCCCAAAGCCAAACAATTTTATGTGGAGGGGTTAGGGTGTGAAGTGGGTCGAGAGTCAGCCCAAGCGATAATTTTAAATTTCTACGGTCATCAAGTGGTGGCGCACATGACCAAAGAGCCTTTAACCCCGCAAAACGGCATTTATCCCCGTCATTTTGGTTTAATTTTCCCTGAAGAACCGGACTGGGAACGGTTAGCGCAAACGGCTGAAAATAAGCAATTAAAATTTTATCAAACCCCGAAACTGCGCTTCCCAAAGCAACTCACTGAACACCGTACTTTTTTCTTGGAAGACCCGTTTTATAATTTGCTGGAGTTCAAGTTTTATCGGCATTATGAGGCGATTTTTGGGGGGAGAAAGTTGGCGGAGGTTGGGGATAGGTAATTGGTGATTGGTGATTGGTAATTGGCAATTGGTAATTGGTAATTGGTAATTGGTGATTGGTTGTTCACAAGTTTATATGCCTTGGGTTAAAACCCAAGGCTAATAGCTGAAACCCGTTAAAACGGGTTGATAAGCTGAATGCTACCTTTATATTATATGCCTTGGGTTTATATGCCTTGGGTTAAAACCCAAGGCTAATAGCTAAAACCCGTTAAAACGGGTTGATAAGCTGAATGCTACCTTTATATT
>NZ_JAQMSD010000284.1 GCF_028330525.1 Spirulina sp. CS-785/01 | reverse complement strand
TTTCAACCCAAGGCTATCTTATTATAAACAACAGGATTTCCACCCAAGGCTATCTTATTATAAACAATAGGATTTCCACCCAAGGCTATCTTATTATAAACAATAGCCTTGGATTCAACCCAAGGCATAGTTCAATTATTTTCCCTTTAAAGGCTATCTTATTATAAACAACAGGGTTTCAACCCAAGGCTATCTTATTATAAACAACAGGATTTCCACCCAAGGCTATCTTATTATAAACAATAGCCTTGGATTCAACCCAAGGCATCGTTCAATTATTTCCCCTTTAACTGATTTTTCGCCTGCTCTACCGCAATTTCCTTCATCGCTTCATAAGTATTCCGATTCGCTGTTCCTTCAATTGCTTTAACTGCTAAATCTTGAACCTGTTTTAAAGCCGCATCTAGTTGTTGTGAGAGCGTCTGAATTCGGACATTCTGCGCTTCAATATCCTGCTCTAAAGACTCAATGCGTAAAGCATAATTACGACGCTCTCCTTCAATTTCTTTTGCTCGTACATCTGCTTTCACTTTAGCGTTATAATGCCCAATATTACGCCCCTCTTCTTTCCCATTTTTCTTATTTTTCTCTAACTCAACTTTAAACTCCTCAACCTTCTGTTTGGCCTCCGCATAGGCTTTTTCTTGTTGAGCAATTGCCGTTTCTCGTTCCTCCCATTCTTTCTCCTGTGCCTCTTTCTCCTCCGCTAAGGTTTGATAAAGTTCTTTTTTCTGTTGCTGGAACTCCTCATCACTTAAATTGCGTTCTAATTGCAGATTGTAATGATATTCTTCCTCATCTCGTTGACGGGCTTTTTCTTGTTGTTGATTGCGAGTTTTAATCTCTTGCTGATGGGTTTCTTTTTCCTTTTGCCACCCTTGACGAGCATCCTGTAATTGTTGTTCTAAAGTTTCCTGGCGATCGCTGAATTCTTCGGCAAAAGTTTTCGAGTTTTCTTGATAAGTTGTAATCAAGTCCGCTAAAGTATTATCTTCAATCTCCGTTAATTCGTGCAACTCCGCTAATTCATCTCGCTCCGTCTGCACCGACTCCTGCAACTCCTCAAGCTGCGAAACCTCTTGAATTAACTGCTCCGATAAATTACTCACCGCACCCCCAAAACTCACCTGTAAAGTCTCCAAATTTTGGATAATTTTAGGAATATCAGACTGAGTTAACTGTAAAGGTTTCATTGGTGCTTGATTTTCCTTGGGTTGAGGTTGAGTAGGTGGGGGAGACTGGAGTTTAGCTTTAGCCGTATTTTTTGCTTCCTTAGCGAGCTTTTTTACATCAGCTTCTAAATTCGACTTTTCTTGTTGTAATTCCTGAAAAGCCTCCATAATTTCGGCTTTAGTGTTGCGAAGTGTAATCTTTTTAGCCATGATTTTGTATTAATAACTACTGCAATTTTCTAGAAAATAAAAAATAAGTTGACTCATTTATTAGAGTTATTACCCTGAAAAGCTCGCATTGCAAGACTTTGAGCCTGATTAGTCGCCGCTTGTAACTGTGCCATCAAATCAGAAATCTGTTCCGTTTGTCGCTGAATCGAAGCCTCTAAAGACTGTAATTTTAAATCATAGCCCTGTTTCTCCGCCTCCCATTCTTTTTCTACCAAATTAGCCTTGACAGTTGCCTCTCGATTTGCTTCACTAATAGCTGCCTCTTTTGCCTGTGTATAAGCCGCCTTTAATGCCTCCTCAAACCCGGTAATTTGCTCTTGGTTTGCCTCAAACTCTGCTTCTTGTTCCGCCAATTTTTGCTCTCGCTCTGTCCAGTTTTTCTCTTTAAATTGATTTTGCTCTTGTAGGGTGCGCTCTTGTAGTCGTTTTTGCTCCTCATATTCATCCATCTCCACCTTACGCGCACGCTCAGTTTCATACTGATAATCAGCCGCTTCCTGCTCCCGTTGTTTCGTAATTAAATCTGTCATTTCTGCGACTTGTGCCGCAAATTCTTCGGCCTCCCGGTCCCAAAACTTCCGAGTTTGAATCTGCTCTTTTTCAAGGGTTTCCTGTTGCTGTTGTGTTTGCTTTTCTAACCCCTGCAACTTTTCTTCATGCTCTTGGCGTAAAATATAGAGAGCATCCGCAACAACCCGCACTTGACGAAGGTTTTGCAAGTTTTCTGTCTCTACCGAAATCGCCCGTTTTAACTCCTCTAGTTTATTAGACTCCGTATCAAGACGCTCTGACAAATTGGTGAGAATATTGCCAAAATCCAGTTGCAAAGCGGCCATCCCGTTGACTATACTATCAAGGGTGTAGTCGGCAACCGTCTCTAAAAGCTCTTGATTCTTAACTTTCCGCGCTTCCTCCTCCTTTGTAGCTACCTTCGAGGAAATCTGCTCTTGTTTCGCCAAAACCTGCTGAAATGCCTGTAAAATTTGAGTTTTAGTCGGATTTGCTGTATCTTTGCTCATTACTTGCCCTCAATCGGTAATGCTGGACGAGTCGATAGATGCAGAATCAGGTTTAACGGCCTGTATTCTCTTCATCTACATTGACTGATTAAGTCAACATAAATCTATATTAGCAATAGTTGAACACTTCGTCAAACATAGGGTACAATAAGTCTTGAAATGGAGAAAGAGCCGTGAATAACAACTTTGGAATCGTGATCCGCCAAGCGCGGAAGGAAAAAGGATTTAGTCAACGAGAGTTGGCCAAACGCCTCCAGTTAGACTTTACCTACCTGTCGAAACTGGAGAATAACCGGGCAGAATACGCCCCCAAAGAGGATGTCATCCGTGCGATCGCGCGAAACCTCGACTTAGACGAAGAGGAATTAATCTTTCTCGCCGGGAGACTCCCCCATCAAGAAGAAAGCACCCTCAAAGAACACTATAAACAAATGCCGACCTTATTTCGTCGGATGCGGGAAAACCCCGATTTTGCCAAGCGAATTTTCCAAGAAGCTGAACGTCAGGAGTAAAGACAGTGGGGATCATCAAACCCTTTCGTTTCATCTCCAAACACGAAATAGAATGTCGTGCCTTGGATATCCTCGAAGCCATGAAACAAACCCCCCAATACCAGCCCCAATTCCCCCTCGATGCCAGTTGGGTGGGTGAATTTCTAGGGTTAGACATTGTATGGGATACCATTCCCGACGATGATCTAGGGCAAATTGCGGCGAGGATACTCCCCCTCGACAGGTTGATTGAAATTAACGAAAACATCCCCCAATTGCGGGGAGGGTTTGGTGAGTCCACCATTGCCCACGAAATCGGCCATTGGGTATTACACATCGATCAATTTGCAGTAGAGCGACTCCACCGACTGCGAAAACAGGGGGTTTATATGGCCGTTGATCCCCTCCTCTGTCGCAGCGAAGACGAGTTACAGGGGATTGAATGGCAAGCGCAATATTTCGCCAGTTGTCTCTTAATGCCCCGTTATCTCTTAGAGGAAAAGCGACAACAGCGCGACTTAACCCAGTGGCGCGATCTATATCGGTTAGCGGAAGATTGCGGGGTGACAATTTCCAACCTACTGCACCGTCTCCGGGATTTACAATGGATTGAGGAAGGTGAAAGGTTAAGGTCAAAGTCCTATTAGAGAGATAAGGGAGATGGGGCAGTTAACTGTTAAACCACAAAGACACAAAGGACACAAAGGGAAGATCAAGGTTGTATTTTTGCTCTCTCCTAGAGAATCCGGTATCGAAAGACCCTAAAAAAACTGAAATGCGCTCTGGGTGGGCATTGCCCACCCTACAATGATCAAGACTGCACAAGGATAGTGGATATTTGGGGTGCAGACTCCGCATCAACCCGTTTTTAACGGGTTTAAACTATTAGCCTTGGGTTTAAACCCAAGGCTAATAAGGACTTACCAACCCAAAAGCCTACGCACTAAAGTATTTAGCCACCGGGTGATAGGTAATAATCGCCGTCGTGGACTGTTCCGGATAGATTTGTTCACTCTCATCCATATACATCCCAATGCGGTCCGTCTGCATCAACTCCAACTGAGTATATTGATCCTCAATATTCGGACAAGCAGGATAACCGAAACTATAGCGCGATCCCTGATAACGCTGTTGCAGAATATCCCGAATCGTCTTAGGTTCTTGCTCCCCAAACCCTAACTCAATGCGGATTTTTGCATGAATCCATTCTGCCATGGCCTCCGCCATCTGCACCGCCATGCCGTGATAATACAGATAATCCGTATATTGATCCGCATCAAACAGCTTCTTGGCAAACTCCGTGGCAACTTCACCCACCGTAACCGCTTGCATCGGGAACACATCCATCACTCCCGACTCCTTCGGGGCGAAAAAGTCCGCAATACAGAGACGACGGCCTGACCGTTGACGAGGGAATTCAAACTTGGCAATTTCTTCTTTCGCCTCCGGATTCTCCGGATTATACAAATACAGCGTATTCCCCTCCGACTGACAAGGGAAATAGCCATAAATCAGCGTCGGATGTAATAAATTCTCATCCACAACCCGCTTCTTCCAAGTCTCCAGAATCGGGTGAACCGTCTCCTCTAAAAACTGATTATATTCCTCCCGTGACTGATCCTTGGGTTTGCGGAATTGCCACTGTCCCGCAAACAACGCCTGTAAGTCCAAATACTCGAATAACTCCTCCACTGGGATATCCTCCGGCGTTAACAGTTTTGTCCCCCAGAATGGCGGCGTAGGACGCTCTATGTCCACATCCACCGCTTCAGACCGCCGGGTGTCCACTTCCTTGGGTTGTTCCGCCTTTTTATCCTGCTTACCGTTTTGTTGGTTATCAGTCTTTTGATCACTCTTGCCATTGGTCTCAGCCACATCCTTAGTAAACTCATCCCCTTCGGCAAATTCCCCTAAAAAGCCTTGGAAATCATCCCATTGACTCGCAGACTTCGCAGGCATGAGTTTATCCATAAAGTTCAGGTCAGCAAAAGCATCTTTCCCGTAAACCACCTTGCCTTTATACGCCCCTTGGCAGTCCTTATAGACAAACTTAGGCGTTAAAGCAGCCCCGCCTAAAATCACCGGAACCGAGATGCCTCGTTCATTGAAGGCTTCTAGGTTATCCTTCATAAAGGCTGTCGATTTCACCAATAAGCCACTCATGGCGATACAGTCGGCCTTGGTTTCTTCATACGCCTGAATGATGTTCTCGACAGGCTGTTTAATCCCCAAGTTGACCACCTTATAGCCATTATTCGAGAGGATAATATCGACTAAATTCTTACCGATATCGTGAACATCCCCTTTCACCGTAGCAATGACAAAAATTCCCTTGGCATTATTATCCGAGTCGGATTTCTCCATGTAGGGTTCTAGGTAGGCCACTGCCGCTTTCATGGTTTGGGCGGATTGTAACACGAAGGGTAACTGCATCTGTCCCGACCCAAATAACTCCCCGACGACTTTCATGCCATCGAGTAAGAAAGTGTTGATAATATGTAGGGGTTCGTATTCTTTTAAGGCTTCTTCTAATGCCTCATCTAAGCCAATGCGTTCCCCGTCGATAATATGCTGTTTGAGCCGTTCGTCAATGGGGAGGTTTTTATCAACCGCTTCACTCTTGCGGGCTTTTTTCCCGGCAAAGAGGTCAGTTAATTGAGTTAGGGGGTCATAGGTGCAAACCTCCCCATCAAATTTACGACGATCATAGATTAAGTCCCGACAGACTTCTTGCTGCTTCTCATCAATTTTCGACAGGGGTAAGATTTTACTGGCACTGACGATGGCCGAGTCCATTCCCACAGACATGGCCTCGTGGAGGAAGACGGAGTTAAGCACCTGACGGGCCGCCGGGTTTAACCCGAAGGAAATATTAGATACCCCTAAGACAACGTGACAACCCGGCAGTTCTTCGCGGATGCGTTTAATGGACTCAATGGTGGCTTTGCCGTTTTCTCGGTCTTCTTCGATCCCTGTAGAAATAGGTAAGGCTAGGGTGTCAAAGAAGATTTCATGGGCTGGGATACCATAGTTGATGGCATCATTGTAGGCGCGTTTGGCAATCTCAAATTTTTTCTCTCCGGTTCGCGCCATCCCATCTTCGTCAATGGTCCCGACGACAACTCCGGCCCCGTATTGTTTGGCCAGTTCGAGGAGTTTATAGAACCGTTCTTCTCCGTCTTCGTAGTTGGTGGAGTTGAGCAGACATTTCCCTCCGGCTACTTTTAGCCCGGCTTCCATTTTCTGCCATTCGGTGGAGTCTAACATCAGGGGAAGGGTGACGTTATTCACTAACCGGGAGACCAGTTCGTGCATATCTTTTTCGCCATCCCGGCCTACATAGTCCACGTTTACGTCGAGAATGTGGGCCCCTTCTTTAATTTGGGCTTTGGCGAGGGAGACTAACCCATCCCAGTCTTCTTCGTTGAGGAGGGTGCGGCATTTTTTCGACCCACTGGCGTTGAGCCGTTCCCCAACGATTAAGAAGGAGTTATCTTGCTCGTAGGGTTGGGTGCTGTAAATGGAGGCCGCTGAGGGTTCTAGATGGGGTTCACGTTCTGTGGGGGTGAGGGTTTGGGCAATTTCGGCTAGGGCTTTAATATGGTCGGGCCGAGTCCCGCAACATCCTCCGATGACTTGCACGCCTAAGTCTTCCACGAAGTGCATCAGGGCCATGCGCAGTTCCATGGGGGTGAGTTTATAATGGGCTTGTCCGCCGACGTTTTCGGGTAAACCCGCGTTGGGGATGCAGGAGATGGTGAAGGGGGAATGCTCGGACAGATATTTGATATGTTCTTTCATCAAGTCCGGCCCGGTGGCGCAGTTTAAGCCGAGGATATCAATGGGGAAGGGGTCTAGGATGGATACGGCTGCGCCGACTTCTGTTCCCACTAGCATGGTCCCCATTTGTTCAATGGTGACGGAGACCATTAAGGGGAGTCGTTCTCCTTTTTTGGCAAAGACTTCTTCAATGGCATTGAGGGCGGCTTTAATTTGCAGGACATCTTGGCAGGTTTCAACCAGTAACAGGTCAACGCCGCCATCGTATAACGCCTCAGCTTGGGTCACGTAGGCATCTCTGAGGGTATCAAAGTCGATATGACCCAAGGTGGGGAGTTTCGTGCCTGGCCCCATTGACCCGGCGACAAAGCGGGGTTTTTCGGGGGTTGAGTATTCTTGTGCGACGCTTTTGGCGAGTTCTGCGGCGGTTTTGTTGAGATAATAGGCTTGGTCGGCGAGGTCGTATTCGGCTAAAACAACGGATGTGCCGCCAAAGGTGTCGGTTTCTATGACATCTGAACCTGCTTCTAGAAAACCTCGATGCACTTTGGCGACCGCTTCGGGTTTACTGTGAACGAGATATTCATTACAGCCTTCGTATTCGGCTCCTCCAAAGTCTTCTGCTGTGAGGTCTTGGACTTGCAGGTTCGTTCCCATTCCCCCATCGAAGACGAGTACAGGACGGTCTGGGCTGTGTAAACGGTTAAGGAAAGAACTGTTCATGATTTTGGTTTCTCGTTGCAGGTTAACAGAACAAACTTACTATAATTAGCTCTACTATTCTCCAAGTTCTGTATCAGAGAATATAATCTTACTTTACCGTGCTTGTTGGGGGGGATAAAAGGTTTATATTCACTTATGTTGGATTTTCTCAGACTCAAGGGTATATTTTTGAGGCGGTAGAGTGGTAAGAAAGCCAGTTTAATGATGTCTCTCCAGTCTCCTCCTTTTAATCGTAAAACAACGCTCATTTTTTGTCTGATCGCTACAGGGGTTGTTTTATTGATTGGGGGGTTAACCCAATTTAACCAACTGCCTTTATTAGAAGGGATTAATCTGTCCCCAAGAAGGCTTGAGTTTATTCGAGGGTGGTTATTGGCTGCGATCGCCATTGGGATTATTTTACCATTGGGGGTGGTGTTACGGTGGCGACGCGATCGCGCGGTTCGTCATCTCTGGGGCTATTATGTCCTAGTGATGTTAGTCCAACTGGTCACGGAACAAGTTTTGAGTTTTCTATTATTCCCCAGTATTGTCGTCAGTATCGGTACATTGTACACACTGTTCCGACTCTGGCAACTGGTTCGCCTCCAACAACTCTGCACCCCGGCCAGTCCCCTCCAACTCCCTCAGAAACGCCTCCAGAATGCGCTGGTTTGGCTGTTATTGTTCTTTTGGGGGGCAAACCTCATTATTTTGTTTACTATCACTTGGCCAGCCATTTGGGGTTAAACCGTCAACTGTCAACTATCAACTATCAACTCCTATTGCGTTTTCAATAACTGGACTAACTGAGAGAGTTGCTTTTTGGTAAAAACGTGGGTAAGGGTTTTCGCTGCGGCCTTGGGGTCAACGGGAATTAAGACTTGTGGGGTTTTCGCTGCGGCTAACTGCTCTAATTTCTCACTGACGGCAATTTCATCGGTTTTTTCTAAGATCAGTAAATCGCTTCCTTTTTTTAATTCTTGGATGATGACGGGGGCGAGGGTTCGATAGGAGAATTTCGGATTTGCGATCGCTTGATGACAAGACTTCGCCAAGAGTTGCCAATTTTTCACCTTGGGGGCCAACTTCGCCAACCGGACACAGTGATTTTGTAATTTCTTGCGACTGGCCGGGGTAGCTTTTCCCTTAAATAACTGCAACATCTCCTTGAGATACTGCTTACACTCTTGGGCTAACTGCTGTTGCTCAGAGGACAGTTGCGAGGACACTTTCGAGGCTTTTTGAGCGTGCTGTTTCTCTTGGGAGTGAGACTCCTGTTGCTCCGACTCCGACTCCGACTCCCCTTCCATGGCCTCCCGTGCCGCAGAGTCTTCTGCTTCTTTCCCCACCACGGTTGCACCCACCAAATGATTAAGATAGCTTTCTAGAGCTTCAAAATCCGGCTCGGCCTCCTTGACAATCTGCTCGGCCTTGTCATCCTGTAACCCATAGGGGCTTTCTAACTCCTCCAACAGAGTGCTAAGGGTATCGTAACCTTTAAGAAAGAGGGATTCCAGCTTAGGATCGGCAGAAATCTCATTCTCCCGGAGAATTTTAAAACAGTCCTCTAGGCGGTGGGCTGATTTTTGGATACTCCCATAGCCAAGCATAGCGGATCCCCCTTTAATGGAATGGGCTGCACGAAACAACTCGTTCACTTCTTCGGGATCGGTCATCACCTTGGGTAAGTCCATTAACCCATTGGCCAAGGTTTCCAAATGTTCTTTTGCCTCTTCTAAAAAATAACCGAGGATTTTTTGCTGGTTTGCGTCCAAGGTGTCCTACCCTAACTCGCCCTTGATTCAAAGATATACGATGTCTGGGATTTTGTCGTTTGTCCTAGGGGAGGGAGAGGGCGCGATCGCGCTCAGGTCATTGGGAGGAATGATAAGATATTCATGAGAAACCCGGATTGTTGACTTGGGGCAACAATGCAGTAAGCGGAGCTATGCCATCAGGCTTATCGCTTCCTACAAAGGAATATAGAGAATATATCAAACAAGCAATCCAGTCTTCCCCCATATCCATCGAATCAGGAGTCAATGTTATAACAAGGATAAATTAGCTATGGCAAAGTCTAAACCGCAACCCTCATTTAATCTAAAAAAATTAAAAGAACTCCGGTTAAGACTGGAGCGAGAAAAGAACTTAGGAAAACTGTGGGAATATTATATGGACAGATTTGCCGATCATCCTGAGTTCATGGATGTTGGTGAGCCAGTCGATCATCCTTTTTTGAAAAAAATAATCCCACTCATCAGTCAACAACTCTGCAAGAAAGACCCCCACAATATCTTTTTAATTAAAATTCCAGAATATGATTTTATTCATGGTAGTTTTTGGGTAGAAAGCCGGATTGGTGGAGTCATTTATTTTGAAGAAAAGCTCAAGGGAGTGATTGCTCTATCCGGTTCAAATTTATCAGGAGATATGCAATTTTCTCGCTTCACTGGACAGCCCTTAGACAATAACTGAGTAGGGATAGGTAGGGATAGGTAGGGTGCGTTAGCAGGCCATCAAATGAAGTCAAAACCCAGTCAATTATATTTCCTGCGTAACGCACCGCAGCCTGAGTAGGGATAGGTAGATAGGTAGGGTGCGTTAGCAGGCCATCAAATGAAGTCAAAACCCAGTCAATTATATTTCCTGCGTAACGCACCGAAACCCATTTATTTTTGACCTAAGTGGGTGCTGTCTTATTTTTAGTGCCAAGAATTTAAGGAAGGGTTTATGCAATAAACCCCTACAAGGGTTTTGGGTAGGGGCGTATTGCATACGCCCAATAATTGGTAGGGTGCGTTAGCAGGCCATCAAATGAAGTCAAAACCCAGTCAATTATGTTTCCTGCGTAACGCACCGAAACCCATTTATTTTTGACGTAAGTGGGTGCTGTCTTAATGGGTTGAGGACAGAAGAAACCGGGTTTCTGTTCCAAACTTGGGTATCTACCCTCTAATTTGAATAAGAAACCCGGTTTCTCAAACTTGGTAAGGTGGTGCGTTACGGCGGATAGTTTGAGTGAATTGATTAATCTCAAATTGTTTAACCGCCTAACGCACCCTACTTTCTACTTTCTTTCTACCTAAATATGTACCGTATCATTAGGCTTTGGGAACACTGATAAATTTCAGGTCAGAATCATGAGTTGAAATAGTCCGAATATTATGAAGTGTTCCTGCTCCCTTACCCATATAGTCTGAGCCTTTATATTCGCTTTGCCAGTGTGACTCAGAGATAACAACTGTTCCGTCTCCATTCACCTTTTCAACCACAGCAACGTGACCTTTTTTATATCCCCAATACCACTCTGCAATATCACCAGGCTGAGGTGTAGAAACAATTTTTGCTCCATTACTCAAGGAATTACGCCAAGTTCCACCCCATCCTACCATGTTATCCAATGCAGCAGAACTATATCCTAGTTCCTTCATTCGACCATGAGCATACCACGTACATTGCCCATTTGTTCCTGAGTTACCACGATTGGGGGCTAAAGGTTTCGGTGCAAAACCATCACGCCAGAAAATATTATTAGTAGATGCGTAGAACTGTGAGCGATTCCGAAAATAACTGAAACCTTCTCGTTGGAGTAAAGCTTCGGAATTACTATTACCACCGTCATCATTATTGCTACCTTCACTCACATAGTAAGCAGCAACATAACCAACTTGATTGCCAACCTTAACCTTATACCAGTCATTACGACCACTATAAGAACCACCCGTTACTTGATCCAGAATAGTGAGCTTACTACCTTTGTAAAGTTTTCCTAAAATTGACGCACCTACTTGGGGACGACTCCGGAAATTTAAACGAACACTACCTACATTGCTATTAACATAACCTGGCGTACTATTCGTTCCAGTTCCGGGATTAGAACCTTCATCTGGCTGAATCGGTGGCCGAGAATCAGGATAACCGTAAATGTAGGCACTGGGGACCCAATAATGTTGACCATTCCGGGTGTAACGATACCACAGGGCATCGGATTCACCCGTCCAAATATCTTCTACCACTTGACCGTATTTCCAACCGTCAAAAGTAAGAGTTTTGTTGTACGGTTCAGCTAAACCACTACGATCTTCATGTTGGGGACTATTGCGGAGTGCAACGCCAATACTCGGCCCTACCCGACCGCTAAATGATACGGAATGAAACCCTGAAGAATCATTGGGTTCTTGAGAGTCATCGAGATGATCTTGAACCGCCTCTTGAGCTTTTTTCACAGCATCTTGAATATGCTGAGTTACGTTATTCAAGGTATTAGGTAAATTCTTGAACCAGTTGCTCAGAGAATTCGCTGTATCCTTGGCCTTATTGATCCCATTGGAGATGAATTGACCAATTTGTTGCCCTTTATCCTTGACAGTATTGATAAAGTTACCAATCGTATTTTTAGTCCGATCAACATAATTGCGAACGGTTTGTTTACCCCGGTTAACGAGATTGGTTAATCCCGTTTTCGCTTTCTCAGCGACCGTATTAACAACACGCCGTTTGACTTTATTGAGTTTTCGTTTGATTTTATCCCGTAAGGGGGTAAACGGATTACTCCAGGCTTGCCGTTCTTGACCCGTAATGGCAGGATCGAGGGTTGGCGTGGCGGTGGCTTGACGTTGGGTGGTGAGGGGATCGGTGGCTTGGGCGGCTGCGATCGCGGCTGAAACATTCAACACACCCGCCCCCGTTTCTAAATCAAAACCCGGTTCATGGATATCTTGCGCCGTCGATTTCGCCAATTCTTTCACTTGAGCATAACTTAACTCTGGATTGGCAGCCCAGATGAGAGACAGATTCCCGGCCACTCGTGCCGCAGCCACCGAAGTCCCAGATGCTCGGTTTTCGCTTCCTTGGCCAGAAGCCATCAAATCCAATCCTTCCCCATAACTGGAATAATCGGCGCGGTTATCTCCCTCTGCTGCCCCTACAGTAATAATATTGTCAAACTCTTGAGAGGCTGCACCCAAGGCCGATAACTCAGCATCTTGGTTTCCTGCGGCAGCAACCACTAAAATATTATTGGCTTGGGCATATTCGAGAGCCGCCCGTTCATTGGCTGTGAGGTCATATCGGGTCGTGATATTCCCCTCTGCATCCATTTCCGTGAGGTCAAAACTGAGATTTGCGATCGCATTCGGTTGCTCAGAAGCCACGGCTGCATCCACAAATTCCACCAAAGATTCCGCCCAACGGCCTGAACCCACGGCCCGGCCTAACCAGATCGGAGCATCATCATTAATCCCTTCTCCTCCAATATCATTATCTTGCAGAGCAGCAATAGTTTCTAAAATCGCCGTTCCATGGTCATTACCTTCTCCATCACTCAAAAACGGATTATCATCACCCCCGACTAAATCGCGGCCTGTGATAATCTGCTCATAATTGAGGTCGGGATGCTCGCTATCAAACCCCGTATCAATAATACCGACCAACGGTTGAGCTTCAGGGGCAAACTCCACCCCAAGAGAGGAAGACTGTAAACTGTCCCCAAAATCAATCTCCTCAGTCCAATCTCCAAACGCCGACTCTAAATCACTGATAAACTGTTCAGACACCGTGGGGAGAACCGTTTCGGCATCATTAATACTGCGATCGACCGAAGCCAGAATTTCCTCAGTCACTTTGTCCAACTCAGTATTTAGGCGATCGAATTCTGGGGCCAATTCCTCCTCAAAAACTTGTTCCAATTCCTCAGTATTGGCAAAAACCTCCTCATTGGGGGCAGGGTCTTCGGTCATCGCCTCTGCCAGTGCATCATCCAAATCCGTCACCACATCTTGAGAAGCATCCGTCAACAACGCCTGATAATCATCCACTGCATCTTGAGCATAGCCGACAATTTCCTGACCCAACTCTGTGCCACGCCAATCAAAATTATCCAACAGATCATCAACTTCTAACGCCTCACCTTCTGCTCCCCGGACTTGGAAAATTATGTCATTGTAATCTTGGTCATACCACTTATGACCGAACTGCACGTCTTCCATCACAAACGTGCTACCGTCTCCCGTTACATCTGCAATTTGCCCCACATGGAACAGATCATCGGGGTTAGCAGTGGACATCGAGAATAAAGGAGCTTTTGAACCGCCAATATCGGGGTTATCTAAGACCTCTTGCACCGTACCATTGGGGACGAACATCACACCAAAGGTATCTCCCGGACGCATAGATACAGTTTTCACCCCTTGGTAGTCGCCAGAGTTCCAATTTTGACTTTCTCCTAAACTCCCTGCAAATTTCGCCCCTTCGGTTTTATCACTGATCACAACATGACCGAATTCAGAATCACTACTGGCCCGGAAGGCTGCTTCATGGATAAATTCTTCTGAACCGGGGTCAAATTCATCCATGCCTTCTAAACTAAAGATGGCAACTTCTCCTTTATATTTCCCTCCATCAAAGAGGAAATCAATTCCAACGTCTCCACTTTCGCCAACAGTGAAATATCCGCTATCGTACTTGGGACTTTCATCGGCAAAAGCAATACGTTCTAACCCCTGTTCTGCCCAAGCTGCGCTTTGTTGAGAAATGTCTCCATCTTCCCCGGAAGGTTCAAATTGCAGAGGTTGATCATCGGTCTGGAAATCGTCTAAATCGGGGGGAATATCGACAATATCTGTCCCTGAAACATCATCCACATCGATTAACCCACTAGGAGTGAGGATAGGTTCGAGGATAAAGGACTGGATATAGTTCTGGGTTTGATCTTTTTTCCGTTTGAACATAATAGTCTCCTTTCACAAGAAGTGTTTATTCGGTGACTTCTATTTAGTTCTCTGGGGGGGTAAGGGATTTTTATGCAGGATAGAGAAAAATTTTTGGATTTTTTTGTTTGAGGGAGGAAAAACAGGCCGAAATGCCACACTTATTTTTAGTGTCAATAATTTAAGGAAGGGTTTATGCAATAAACCCCTACAAGGGTTTTGGGTAGGGGCGTATTGCATACGCCCAATAATTGGTAGGGTGCGTTAGCAGGCCATCAACTGAGGTGAAAATCTAGTCAATTATATTGCCTGCGTAACGCACCGAAACCCATTGATTTTTGAAGTAGGTGGGTGCTGTCTTAATGGGTTCAGTAAGGTGGTGCGTTACGGCGGAGCATTTGAGTTAATGGATTAATCTTAAATTGTCTTGCCGCCTAACGCACCCTACTATCTGGGTTTCCGATTACGGAGCAGTTGGTAGTAAGGTGGTGCGTTACGGCGGAGCATTTGAGTTAATGGATTAATCTTAAATTGTCTTGCCGCCTAACGCACCCTACTATCTGGGTTTCCGATTACGGAGCAGTTGGTAGAATTATTGATGGAGTAAAAAGCGCAAGTAAGCTGTTACGCATTTAAATTGAGACACGGTAGCGACTAAGATAGTCGCACGACAAGGTTTCTGGAATTCTTGCTCTTTGGGTTTAGATGACGAACAGCTTATCAACCTTTTAAAGAACACTCAGTCCTAAAATTTCTTGAGCTAGATTAATTATTGTTTTCTGTATCTCTTGCACAACTCGATAGTGAGTAGAGGTGAGTTCAATAGTTTTGAACCATTGGATTGTCGTATCGCTGATGTTTTCGAGGTGGTGACAGAGTAGGTGGGGTGCAAGTTGATGGCTGCTGTCTTGTACAATATTGGGGGTAGATTGAAGCAAATAAATGAGTTGTTGAGATGCTGTGGTATCTCCTATATTTTCTGTCAAATTGGGAGCAGGTTGTAAGCCTTTTTGTCGTGCTTTTTCTAGGAATAGCTCTAGTTGTTTATAGGTTTGACGGAGACGATAGTAACTGTCTTCCGGTTTACCCAATTGACTAATATTCAAGGGAGAAACACTGGTGAGGGGAACGCGGAGACTATACCAACGTAGGGTATCAGGAGAAGCAATTTTGTTGAGTTCTTCGAGGGGGAGATCAGGGATAGGATTGGTTTTTTGAGTGGGTTTATGAAAGGCGTAGAGTTTGAGGGGTTGAATGGTAATAAATTGGAATTGTTCTGGAGTGTAACCCAAACATTGCATAGCGGCAGTGAGTTGGATATCGTAGCCTGTATAAGTGGAGGGACGAACTAGAATAATTTTGTGGTAATCTCCTTGAAGGAGTTGGTGGTATAGGGCTAAGTCCTCTAGGAGTTTGGTATATTCTCCGTCTCGATGTTGAAGCACTCTGTCGGAGTCGTCTCCATAGTCTGCGGTTTTGATAAACCAGTCTTTGGGTTCGTCTTTCAGTAATGTGGTTTCTGCGTCGGGGGGTAAGTCAACGGCCAGTTGGCGAGAAACTGAGGCTTGATAAACGGATGGATGAGTTTTAAGACGGTTAAAAATTTGTTGGGAATTTGGGTGAGTGGGGAGTTCTGTGGTTAGGGAATTAGTATCTTGTTGTAACAGGCGTTTGAGAACATCTGTGAAGGTATAGCGGACTTCTGTTAATAATGTGGCGGTGTCTAGGGAAATATCTAGGACACTGAGGTACGTTTTTTGAGTTTTGATGGCAGTATTGATCATAATAAAGTTAGGGTTAAAAGGTGGGTTTATTGGGCGATTTGACATAAAATAATCGCCCAAGGGTTGAATCAGGGTTTAGTTTTGTTATTGTTGAGATTTTCGGCGAGATGAAATGCCTAAAATTCCCATTGCTAAGAGACTGAGCGTTGTAGCGGGTTCGGGGACGGAAGTGGGTTCAGATAGGGCTTTCATTCTGAAACTAGCGGCTTCTGTGTTGAAGTCCATTGCTAAGGGGAAAGCCTTGGGGTTATTGGGGTCGATGGGAGCATCAATATCGGTGACAGTAAATTCTGAGACTCCTTGACCGAGTAAGTTAACAAAATTCACGCTTTCCCCTGGACTGAATTCCCCAAGAATGGTGTCACCGACGGAGACGGTAAATAAGTTATCTTCGTCTAGGTTAGTGGGGAAGTCCATAATTTCGGTGAATAGGCTGTTTTCCTCCATGGTGTAGCGAAACCCGTAAGCGGTGGGGGGATCATACCAGCGACGGGAGGGGACGTTTTCAAATATCCATGTGCCGGGTTCTTCAATTTCGGGTAAAACGGGGTTATCTTGAGTCCAACCGATATTGGCCCAGCGTCGTCGCCACATTGCTTGTTCCCGTCGTCGTTGTTCAAGTTCCCACGCTGTTGGTAAAGTGCCTCCGGCTAGGAATGCACGCGAACCGCTGGTATGGTAGGTCAATTCATGATTATCACTGATTACGGAAACCCTCCAACCATCTACAAGTGCCATTGTGCAAAATTGCCCAGGTCTCCTCATTCCCATACATCCATTTGACCACGTTACATCAAATGCACTCTCAATTTGTAATGCTGAGAGGGGTAGGTTTGTGTCTTCTGCGGCTTGGTTCAGGATGAGTTGTGTTACTTCATCGGGTAATGTAGCTTGGGGTAATCTTTCTCTTTGAGCGTTTGCTGTATTGGCGGTTAGGACATTGACACTAGCTGCTAAAACGACCATCGCGGCAATTTTGAGTAGTGGGTTTTGAGACCAAGGTAAGGATTTCATGGCTTGTCAGAATTCTCCATTTTTCAGGTTCTATTCTGTTCTCTAGACACAGGCATGATTTTTATGCAGTTGTGACAAAATTTTTTCATTTGGGAGGTTTTTGAATCTTGGGATATTGTACTGGGTGGAAATTCCCAGAAAATGCGATCGCAGCAGACGCGCCTTTTGCGATCGCACATCCTCACTAAAACAATGTAGCGATCGCACCTTACAAAAAAAAGCAATTCCCTACGGGAAATTTCGTGAACGCACCACTCGGAAAAATACCTCCAAATGCGATCACTTCTCCTTCTCCTACTCTTAAAAAAAGGGCGATCGCACTGTTGAAAAAGTTAGTTTAATGCGATCGCGTTTTTCAAAGAACAAAATTACTATTCTGGATTAAATAATGCAATTAGATCGCGTTTGCCATGTACGATTCGGATAATTTCCACAACATCATCTGTTACTTGGTAAAAAAAATGTACTCATCAATTACTACTCCTCTTAAACCTACACGCAAGCTATCGTAACGTTTTCCGATCATAGGAAAGGTGCGCAATTTTTGACACCATATTTCAAATTTGCTAATAAATTTCTCCCCAGCTTCAACACTTGTTGTCGCAAAATAATCAATAATCGCTTGCAAGTCTTGATTTGCAGGGAACGAAATAATATATTGTCTCATGGGTTAGGAAACATCAGTTTGGTGAAGGCGATCGCGCAGTTGTGCGATGACGACATCTCCATCTGTTGCTTCACCGCGTTCCAAAGCTGCAACACCATCAGCAATTTTTTGGCGCGTTTCACTCATCCATTGTTCGTAGTCTTGTTGTCGTTGTAGCAGATTGAGAGCTTGACTCAAGAGTTCGTCTGCGGATTGATAGTTGCCTTGTGCGAGTTGGGTTTGAATGAATATTTCGTGTTCAGGTTTTAAGGTTATTTGCATGGGAAACTCTCGTCATGAATTTCACTTTATATCATTATGGCACTTTTTGAGAGCTTTTGGGTTTAAAGCTTTTGGGTGCGATCGCGTTTTTCAACGAACAATAAAAAGAAGTATCTCGAAACGAGAATTGCACTTTCCTCATTCTCCAAGCGTGCGTTTTCCTACTGAACCCTTTGTGAACCTACCTTGGAGGAATGTAAAAGCGCGATCGCGTTTTTCAATCAACACAAAAGAAACGCGATCACGTTGACAAAATTTGTGGTGTGAAGGCTGGCAACCTGTCAAGAACACTAATACAACTAACCTTCATTTCAGTCTGTCAAAAATATTCTGAATATAGTTCTTTACGTTTCTATTTCAACTATGACACCATAGTGTTCCCCCAAATCTTTGATACCTTCTTCTATTTGTGGATCTAAGCCTTTCAGGAAAACAAAACGAGCTTTTGTGAATAAGCCATCTCGACTCGCTGCTTCAATTACCCGTTTGGCTTGCTTGTTAACGTAATCAGAATTGATGCTCGCATTATTTTTTACCTCGGTAAATACAGTAAATTCGTCACGTAAATCAGTGCCAATATTATCAATTTCCTGACCACTTTTCTTTGTACCAACTGCTGTGAGCTTAACATTAGGACGTAGAGCGTCATTTAGTTCTGCATCAAAACCTGCTATCTTATTCTTTAAGGTTTCCATTTGTGCCACACTTATATCCTCTGAATTGTTTTGGTATTTCTCTGCGGTATCTTTCGCGGATTTCAGGTTTTTTAGAAATGTCTTTTTTCCTTTAATATTATCTGAAATCTCCTTGTTTGAGCGATTATAAAGTTTCTCCAAATCATTGATGTGTTGCTGTATTGTTTGTTTGATTGACTTTGACCTTGAGTCGGATTCTTCAGGATTTTTTTTGCTATTACCACTATCGTTAATGGGATAGCCGTCTTCGTCATCATTATCAGATATGCTATCCTCTTTCGCTATTTGCTCCGAAGTGTCATCAATCTTCTTCGCTATCTGCTGACTGACATCATCTAAATATTTGCCAGCCTCAGCAGCTTCATCATTGAACTTCACAACAATTTCACCAACAGCAGCCATAGCTGGGCGTACACCCGGCATGAGATCAAGAATCCAGCCAGCAGCACTATCCATTTGACTATCAAACTTACGCCATACACCAGCAAGACCTTCAATCACATCAGTGACAATAGCTTTCCAGTTTGCTTCCTTAAAGATTTTTGCAGCTTGCTTGGTTACGTCAGGGCCAAGTTTCCGAAGTAATGCTCCAATTGGACTTTTGAGTGCAACTTTGGCAATTCCTTTGATCGCATCTCCAATACCAGGAAACCAACCTGCTAAAGAACCCAGTAATTCAACCCAAACTTCCACATCACGTCGTCCATCAACCACGACTTTCCAGAGTGCTATTGCTGTATCAACAACATCAATTGCTTGACCAACAATAGGAACAAATCCAAGAGCTACTTTAATAAGCTCAATAGTGACTTGACCTCCAGTAGAGTTAGCAAAGTTCAGAATAGTATCAAGTAATTTTTTACCTTTACTTCCTAATGTATTTAGGAAGCCTTGCATCTGGTTCTTCAACTCAGTTGCTTTCTGAACAATCTTTCGTTCGAGTTCACTTTGAGTCGCTGCAATCTGCTCATCAACTTTGTGAATCTTGTTGTATAAATGCCCCGTTTTATCTCCAAAAAGTGCATCAACAACAGCCGCAACAGCCTTTTGAGCGCGAGGTTTAACCCAATTCACCGCACCTTTGGCAAAATTACCGACATCATTAACCTTACCTTGGATGCCATTGGCAACGCTATTCGCTAAAGGTTCAACAACCTTATCGTAGAAATTCCAACCAAAAGCACCAATATTGCGAGTCCAACCTAAAGCACCAGTAATCTTACCTTTGAACTCACCAACCCAATGATTGATACCACTAACAGCACTATCAATCTTCCGACGCATTTCATTGGCTGCATTCTCGATAATGCCATTAATCTCAGCACCCGTCCGGTAAGAATTCTTGACCGTTTCGATAAAATGCCAAATCGCATTTTTCACTCGGTCTTGAACCCAAGCGACTTTACCCTTGAGCCAATTGCGAGCATCATTAATTTTACCTTTCAGATTGTCCTTGGCGTTTCGGAGACTGTCTCCAATCCCCCAAGTGCCGTACACCCAACCCGGAATCTTACTGTCAATTTGACCTAAAATCCAGTTCGCCGTACCATCGATCGCACCTTTAACGTCATTGGCTTTATTATCAGTCCAAACATTGGCATTATGACGTGCATCATCTAACGCACGATGAACTTTAGCCCGTTGCTCTGCATTCATTTGGTTGAGCAATTCCTGTAAATCTTGCTCATACCCACGCTTCTCAGCTTGTAATTGCCGAATGCGAGCATTGGCCTTCGCCCGTTCCGGCCCGGCAAAATTGTTTAATGCTGTGGTGTAAATTTGGTTAATCCGTGGATCGCTAAACACAGGGCCAGAAGAACCACTGCCACCACGGTTGCCACCCCCAACACGCCAACCCGGAGGCGGTCCTTGTTGAGTCCGAGATAACTTATGCTGGAACTTCATCACCAAGTCATAATCCGTGGTGACTCCTTCCGGGCTATTCACCCGCAGCATATAAGTTCCTGGAATCAAGTCCGTAATAATCTGCTCATCAGTGATTCCCTCCCGCATCGAATAAGCAATGGGCTTATTCCGCGCATCGTAGAGAACCATATCTGCATCTGCCAACAACTGCTTCAATTCCGCCGTCAAACGACCCTTGCGAGACAGCGTAAAGCGGTAATAATCATCGGGAACTAAATTCCCCACCGTTTCACCCGTGAGCTTAGTTTCAAAAGGATCACTCGGCCCGAACTCCGGTAAACGAGTCGCAAAGAACCAGTCTTGACCACCTTTACCCTTCTGCCGAGCAATTTCCCGTTGACGCTCCAACTCACGCAGTCGCTCTAACTCCTTCCGTCGTTCCTCTTCTCGGCGACGACGTTCCATCTCTTCACGCAGTCGGCGTTCTTGTTCTTCGAGTTCTCGCTGCTTGCGTTCTGCTTCACGTCGGCGTTCTTCTTCTTCCCGTGCTTTCCGTTCTTGTTCCTCTTTCTCCCGTGCTAAACGTTCCTCTTCTTCACGCCGCCGTCGTTCCTCTTCCTCCTGTTTCCGCCGTAATTCTTCTTCACGTCGCCGTCGTTCTGCTTCTTGTTTCTGTTCGTAATTGGGATGATGAACAGGAACTTCAATGGTATCCCCCGTCACAATATAGTCAGGATTGGGAATACCATTGCGATTAGCAATCCACATATAGTAGTCGTAAAGACCACTGCCTAAGTAACGCTGTGCTATGTGGCTGAGAGTATCACCTGAACGAATCTTATAAGGTTTCCAATCGTAATACTCCCCATTCTTCCAGAACTTCTCAGCGTGCGCCCAAATCTCAGGAGCAACAGTTGCTGGGTCAACCTCTGGCATAATCGGAGCAATATACTCTTCCCCTTCCTCTTCAGTGGTCAGGGATGCCTCAGCTTGTTGACGGAATGCCTCCAGTTGTTCTGGGGTTAACTCGTCAGACTGAACCCCATCCTCACCAAACAAAGCAAAATCAGGGCTGGCCTCATCTAAATTGACCTCATAACCCAAATCAGCCAGAGAAGCAAGCGTGACACCACTAATAGGAGCATTCCCCTCATCGTCACTGCCAAAATTGGCATCGTGAGACATCAACTCATCGGAGAATAAATTCTCATTCCAGTGGAGTCCCGCAGACCCTTCGCCTTCCGTCTCTAAAGCAATATTATCGGTCAATCCGCCTAATTCCTTAAAGGCTTTAACCGCACTCTGACCGTTATACCGAGCTAACGGTGTTCCGGGATAATCAACCAAACCTTTCGCTTCCCAAAGATTCCCAAACCCTAAAGTGTGGAAGAATTCGTGTTGGGCTGCACTGAATAATTGACCCGATTTTTCTAACTCCGCAATATCTGCATTATCAAACTGGACTAAGGACTGGGCAGGTAATAACGTCCCATAGCGCATAAAATCAATTTGAGTCCGCGCTTGTGTTCCTCCCTCCCCATCGAGATCGTTGCCAGAAACCTTAATCTTGATATCGTCAATTAACTTCCCATCAACGATCGCAGTTGGCAATCCCTTACCAATTAATTTCGCCACACTCGCAGCAGCAGCCTGCATCACTTGTTGCTGAGAAGCCGTGACCGCACTATCAAACTCTAACTCAACATTAAACGGTTCAGCTTCCGTACTTTCAAACCCTTCTAAGACATAGGTAGTCGGCGTTGTCCCCCGGTTATCAACCTTGACAATCACCTCATCCGGTGCATTAGCAGGTAATTCTAGTTTATGTTCCCCACGAGGCAGGACTTGTGTTCCTAACACCTCCCCGGAAGGAGTCAGATAACTAACCGATAATTCCCCAGCTAAAACCGATAAACCAGCCCCATCTACATAGCGACTATCCACTTGGAAAATATCCGTTGGGTCACTATTGCTCACTTGATCGATAACATCTTGGGTTGAGGACGGTAATAACGTCGTAGCCTCAGCAATGGTATTTCCCCCCTGATCAATATCAGTTTCAGGAATACTCGGAGGATCAATTTCGGGATGTTCGGGAATTCCCGGTAACTCTTTCCCCGCAGGATTAGAGGAAATAAACTCATCAGTAATATCTGGGTTGCCGGGTTTTTGACGGTAAGGTTCGGGCTGAGTAGCTTTGGCTAAATGAATAGCTGAAGCGACATTGAGTAAACCATACCCAGTATTGGTATCCCAATTCGCGGCTTCTAAATCCGTTGCAGTGCGTTTGAGAATATCAATCACCTGAGTATAATTTAATTCTGGGTTAGCCTCCCAAACCTGAACCACAGCCTCTGTTACTTCGTTGGCTGCAATAGCACTACTCACCGTTTTGCCTTGACGACCATCTGCCGCTAAATCGAGAGCAATTCCCCCCCCTGAAGCGTCAGCCCCTTCATAGGCATTAGACAACGCAACAGCATCATTCACCTGTTCTGCTGCTCCCACAGTGATTACATTGTCAAACTCAGTGGAGAGTTGACCGAGAACCGACATTGCATCGGCATCATCTCCACTGGGAACAACTAAAACCACCCCATTTTGTTGAGCATAGCTAATTGCAGCGCGTTCTTGAGCCGTTAATTCCAGACGAGGAACTTCATTTCCTTGGGCATCCAGTTCTGTTAAAGTGGGGTTGAGATGCAGAACTGTATTAGAAGCCTCAGAAGCCTTCACCTCATCAACTTTTTCCTGTAACGTTTGCGTCCAGTCTTCCCCATCAATCGTGTTGCTGACTTCAGGAGTCGGAGTAGCCTCTAAATCGGCATTTTCTGTACTAATTGGCTCGCTGATTTGTTCTTCTAGCGCAATGGCTCTTTCTGCTTTAATGCGCTCTAGGTCATACTCCTCAAAACCAGTTTGTTTGACAATTCCTTCGGAGGTTTCTCGGAGTTCTCGCTCCTCACTGCGTTCGGGAGTTGTTTCTGTGAGTTTAGGAGTGGTTTCTTCTTGTTCGGGAGTAGGGTCTTCTGGGGGTTCACTATTGCTCTCATTGTCTAATTGAGGGTCATCAGCAACAATTTCTGTCTCTCCCCCCCCATCATCCATGGGTTCTGGCTCAATGTAGGGCTTGGCATATTCTACCAAGGCTTGCCCTAAATCACCTTCGCGCCAGTCGTCCTCGGCATCTATGACTCCCTGCTCGATCAGTTCATCCATGCTGGGGGCTTCCCCTTCTGCTCCTCGGACTTGGAAGATTAAATCATTGTAGTCTTCGTCATACCACTTGTGGCCAAACTGTACGTCTTCCATGACGAAAGTGTTGCCATCTCCCGTGACATCTGCAATTTGCCCGAAGTGTAAGGTATCATCAGGGTTGGCTGTGCCGAGGGAGAATAGGGGGGCTTTTGAACCGCCAATATCGGGGTCATTTAAGACTTCTTGCACTGTGCCATTGGGGACTAACATGACACCAAAGCTGTCTCCTGGACGCATGGAGACGGTTTTAACCCCTTGATAGTCTCCGGAGTTCCAATCTTTGCTTTCGCCTAAACTCCCCTCAAATCTTGCTCCTTCGGTTCTGTCACTGATGACTACATGGCCCCAGTCGGTTTCGCTGGTGGCACGGGTGACGGCTTCGGTGATGAATTCTTCTGAACCGGGTTCAAGGTTATCCATGCCTTCTAAACTAAAGATGGCAACTTCTCCTTTGAATTTCCCGCCATCAAAGAGGAAGTCGATGCCGACTTCTCCGCTTTCTCCGACGGTGAAGACTCCGGCATCATATTTGAGGATGTCCGAAGGAAGATCGGCAGGTTCTAGGCCGTTTTCTGCCCAAGCTAGGCTTTGTTGGGCAACTGTTCCCTCTCCTCCGGAATTCTCAGCCAGAGTAGATAGGGGTTGATCTTCGCTCTGTAAGTCTTCTAAGTCGGTGGGGATATCGACAATATCTGTACCAGAAATATCGTCCACATCGACTAACCCACTAGGGGTGAGGATGGGTTCGAGGATGAAGGATTGGAGTTGGGTCTGTTTTTGGGTTTGACGTTTTTTCCGTTTGAACATGGTAGTGTCCCTTTATAAGAAGTGTTTATTCGGTGACTTCTATTTAGTTCTCTGGGGGGGTAAGGGATTTTTATGCAGGGTGGGGGAAATTTTTTGGGATTTTTTTTTGGAAGGTGGGGTGTAAGCCTTGAAGGGCTTACTACGAACGGTTAGGGGGATTGGGGGGCAATGTATCAATATTGGCTAAAGTCCTAAAACCCTTACTGAGCCTTGGGTTTAAACCCAAGGCTCATAGCGAAAACCCGTTAAAACGGGTTGAGCTATCTAAAAGGCTGTAGCAGTATTATGGGGATACGTTTGAGCAGAGCCAATGCTGAAAAACCTCATGATTAAAGGCTTATCTCACTGATTACTGATTACTGTTTACTGATTACTGTTTACTGTTATAAAACATTGCATAATAGGTGCGAGAAGCGGCAAAATCCGGAAAGCCTTTCTGGTTTAATTCTCTGGCAGCTTGTAGGCTACGAGTGGCTTTTTCAAACAATTTGGTTTGTTCTGGGGTCATAAAACAATTCCTTCTTGGCGGATATTGCGGAAGAAGTTATTGTTATAGGTTTGAAGCTGATGTGTGCTGGCTAATGCACAACTGATTAAGGTGTTATATTTGAGACACAGATTCGCAATTACTTCACTAATACGCTGGCTTTCTTCTGAGTAATTAAAGTCTCTTTTTAAGACGATTAAAATATCAATATCTGAATCGGTTTCGTTATCTCCTCTGGCTTGTGAACCATACAGAATTATTTTGTCTAATTGCTGGTTATACAGTTGTCTCAGTTCTTGACAAGTTTCGTTTAATATGTTTTTCAAATTGTTTTTCATGCCAATTCAATGATTGGGAATGAATCGATTTGATTAGATTGTAGCAGGGTGGAGTTGAGGGAGATAATGAAGATATTTTTAGGGATTGTTAGGGTGAGTTTTTTTTAAGCTCTAAAGGGCTTACTATGAACGGTGTGTAAGCCCTTTAGAGGGTATTAAAAACGGTTAGAGGGAACGAACTTTAAAGAGGTTTACGAATTCTCGGCGTAGTCTTTCGTAGAGGGGGATTTTGTGGGGGGTTTGGATTTTGGCGTAGAGTTTGGCGTTGGGTTTGAGTCCTGGGTGATGTTGTTCGATATTGGCGATCGCAATTAAAAACGATTTCCCCAATTGTTCATCAGTCTCCATTTTTTCTTGAATTTCACTCACGGTTACGTCAAAGGTGGGTAAACCGGGTTCATAGGGTTTTAAGGTGACTTTTGTTCCTTCATGGACGAGATCGCTGTCTTCCTGTCGGATGCGGATTTTGGCAAATAAACGCTGAGGATCAGCAATTTCTAACACCATTTCCCCCTGTTGGAACAATTGACCCTCTAATTTATACAACTCCGATGTAACAACTGTTCCATCTTGTTCCGCTTTCAATATTTGATGTTCCGACTGTCTTTGTTGTCGTTGAGCCATCTCATTCCGCATTTTCTCCACTAAAGGCATTTGATTTTCTACGCTGGCTTGACTTTTCACCAAATTCTGCTCCGCAACCCGTTCTGAAGCTAACAGTTCATTCAGTCGATCCTGTTGCCGTTGTAACTCCTCTTGTTTACGTTGTTTAATTGCCTCTATTTCTTCTCTTGCTTCCGAAATACGAGCATTGAGACTATGAATTTGATCTTGATATTCTTTTTTTCTATCTTGAGAAATTGCTCCCGCTTTAACTGCATCTTTAAACGCCTTTCGCTCTACCAATTTTTGCACTTCCTGTAATTGCTCTTGATAACTGGCAATTTGTTGTAATTTGGATTGCACTTGGGGCAAGTTTTGGGGATTATTAACCTCTCTTTCTAAGTCGTCGATGCGTTGAAAAAGATGGGATTTGCGCATTTGCAAGCGTTCAATTTCAGCGCGAGAGACTAAGGTTTGTTGATTAGCTGCTTCAATATTGGTTAACCGTTCTTCAATACGGATTTGCCAATCACTAATTTCTTCTTCTAATTGTTGCGTTTCAATCATGGCCAAAGGATCACCTTTTTCAACCACATCATCAGATTCTACATAAACTTCTGACACAATTCCGGTTTCAGGCATATGTTGAACATCTCGTTCTTCTGAGGTGAATTTAGCTTGGGCTTCTCCGCGAACTGCTGTAGGAACAGGAATTAAGCTAATTGCCCCCAATCCAACTAAAATTCCCCCTACAACAACCCACCGCCAATAGGGAAAACCAGATTTATTTTCTTGAGGTTGAGAAGGGTTTTCTGGCGGAGGTTTTGGTTGATCTTGGGGTTCGTTCTTTTGAGCTTGAGAAGATGGCGTTTTTCCTTCATTGGGAGGCACTACTTTTAAGCGGGGAGTGGTTTGAGCTTGTTGTTGAGTCATGGTTCTTTTTGTGGTTTTTTCTTATATGAAATGGGCTTGATTTAGATTTATTTTTGATGGTAAGCACTTCACCGCTTACTACGAACTTAGGGGTTCTAACTGGTTATTTTATCATTTTTTTCTGTTTTCTCTATGTCTCTGTAATTAAAAAATATGTCACGAATTACTTCCTTCTGGGAAGAAATAATAAATTGCCCAGAGGAGAAGTAAAAGAGCAGCTAGGGTGGGGATATTATCTAATGTCCAGTGAGTAATTAAGAGCAAAATACTGCCAAATACAAAGATCATATAGGCTAAACTCAAGGGCGCAAAAGCTGCTAATATTGGCTGGTCGCGTTTTTTTTCTTGACTGGGATGGAGGGTAAGTAAATCTCCGTAAAAGCCAAAGGAACGCGATCGCAAATTATTAATTCCGGTTAAGGCCACCGCCAGATAATAGCCGTCAAATTTGGCCATAGGGTTTAAATTCACTGCTACTGTAAATAAGGCCGCAAAAAATAACAGGAAACTAACGGGAGATAGCCAACTATTATTCACTGAACCTTTCCACAGCCAAAAAGCAACCGCAGCAATGGTAAACTGTACCATCACCCCCGCAGCGACCACTAAAACCCTCTGGCGACGTTTCACTAAGCAATAGGCATCGGTGGTGTTGGTATAGGCCGCAGGCATTAACACCATGAATAATAAGCCGACTTCTGGCACAATGCCGCCGTATTGTTTTAACGTGAGAGCATGACCCAATTCGTGTAGGGTGACAACAAAGAGGGCTAAAAGGGCGAAAGGAAGGAGCAGAGAGATGCCATAATGGTGTAAGAGGGCTTGACCGAAGGCTAGGAGGTGCGATCGCTCGTCAAATGCAGCAGCCGTAGTCCAAGCCATTCCCCCACACCACAGCAAGAAAAAGGGTTTTGTCCAAATCCAACTTAATCGTTGTGCAGGTTTCTCTAAATAGGGATCAGGGTTAAAAAGCGGAACTTTAAAAAATAACAGGCGTAAAGGCGTAAACTTACGTTTGGGAGGGGTTGGAGGTTTTGTCCCCTCTAACATCGCTGTTGTGGTTAACTGACGCAATAATAACTGTAATTGGTCAGGGGGGATATTATAGCGTTGGACTAACTCCTCAGTGGGAACTGCCCCCAATTGTTCAATAATGGTCTTAGCCTGGGGATTCACCTGCATAAAAGTGACATCTTCGGGGTTACGGAGAATCCAATACCCTTCGGGATGTTCTAACCATTGCACACAGTCTTTTAATGCCGACTTAGGAGGAGGTGGGGGAGGATCATCTTGGGGGGTATCCTCACCCATCCAAGCAATAATCCCCCAGTCCATTAATTTCTGCAACAACTGTCTCACCAAGTCGTCCGGAATATTTCCCTTGAGGGTTTTTTGACAGTATTTTTGGAGATGGGCGACGGTATATTTACCATTGAAATGACGCAACGCATAGGCTTCTACAACCGTCACAGGATACTGGTGTTGACCGTCTGCACTGGCGAGGACATACTGCTCACTGCCCTTCCGTTTCCCCAGATGCCAATAAGTCCCCACATTAGGACAAATACATTGGTCTAAGGGCTGATCTCCCTCTGAAGGGTGTTCTAATGGAGGTGTCTCTGGACTCCCTTGAGAGGATAACCCCTGTGGATTGGTTGCTGTTGGTTGCTGTAAGTACATGATGGCTTGGTAAATACGACCCTCTATCTAGTTCTCTGGGTGAGATGATGATTTTTATGCACAACCGGAGAAAAATTTTTTCTGCTTTGGCACTGCTCATGTAGTTCTCTGGTGAGAAGCTCCATTTTTACGCAATCTGTAAAAAAACTTTACAAAAAATTGCATCAGTAATCAGTAATCAGTAATCAGTAATCAGTAATCAGTAATCAGTGAGATAAGCCTTGAATCGTTAGGTTTTCCAGCATTGGCTATGCTCAAACCTATCTCCGTAATGCTATAACTGCCTCTGCCTTTTAAACCCTTCTCCCCTCTGTCTTCTCCCCTCTGCCTTTTAGACGCTGTTTACTGATTAAGGTTTTCAAGGTGTTTTTAAACTGGGGAAGGCCAAAATGTTCAATGGCGGCTTGTCGTAGGGCTTCTGGTTGAAAGAGAATGGGGTTAGGATGGGTGCGTTGTAGCAGTTGTTGTAAGTTATGGGTAATACTGTTTAAATCATCGGGATGAACTAAACAGCCTAATTTTCCGTGTAGGAGGGGATCAACTGAACCGTCTTGATTTCCTGCTAAAATGGGTTTACCACAGGCTAAGGCTTCTAAATAGACAATCCCAAACCCTTCACCTTTACTGGGGAGAGCAAAAACATCGCAGAGATTATAATAATTGCACAGTTCTTCATCGGGGACAAATCCGGTTAGGGTTACGCAGTCTTGGAGGTGGAGTTGTTCGATTAAGGCTTGAATACGGGGGGTGTCGTCGCCTTTCCCGACGAGGAGATAATGTAAGTTGGGGATTTGTTTCCGGAGGGTGACGAGGGCGTGTAAGATTTGGTCATAGCCTTTATAGGTGGCACTGCGGCCTAAACGGGTGACGGTGAGGAGGATGGGTTGGTCGGGGGTGAGGTTGTAGCGGTTTAATAGGTATTGGGGTTTGGGTGCGGGTTTGAAGCTATGATGATCAAAGGTGTTGGGGAGGACGGTGACTTGTTGGGGATTGAGGTTTTGTTCTTGGAGGAGGCGAGATTTGGTATAATCGCTGACGGCAATGACGCGATCGGCTTGTTCGAGGGCTTTGACGCGCAGGGGATGGGTTAAGTCCCATCCTTCTAACCCATGGACGACAACCCAGTAAGGGACTCCTAGGAGACGTTTGAGGAGATATCCGGCAATGCCATAGTTGAGATGGGTGGTGATGAGGAGGGTGGGACGGTGAAATATGGCCCTAAGAAGGGGATAGAGGGCTAAAAGCAAACTTTGCAACCAACGGGGTTTTTTCCCGAGGCAGTGGTAGTGGGTTTGGGGAGTCTGGACGGCATGACGGTCATATTTGAGGAAGATTTCGTAATGGGCTTCTGGGTAGAAGTGTTGTAGGGTGTTCAGGAGGTGCAGGGAATAGACTTGAATGCCTCCTTTGAAGCCGAAGATGTTGGAGAATAAGAGAAAAAAGCGATTTTCCATCATGTTTCCGGTCTAGAGTACACAGGGAAATTACCCTTCTATCTACTTCTCTAGAAATGCAAGGCGTTTTTATGCAAGATGATACAAAAGTTAATAGTTTGGTTGTTGGTCCCTATCTCCCCTATCTCCCCTATCTCCCCTATCTCCCAACTCCCAACT